>CAZJMG010000009.1:0-98848 GCA_964547185.1 uncultured Sphaerochaeta sp. | reverse complement strand
TTATTGTGGAATATCAGACAAACCAGAACTGGTATCTTTGATAGCAGGATTATATGCAAGAATCAAGGAACATCGTCTGGACTTCATTACAGAGGAACAGGCACGTGTAGCGTTGATTGCAAAAGCCTATGCTCATGGATTCATGAACGAGAAAACCATAAAAGGCTGTGCCCAATGTCTTATAAAATCAATTGGAGAGATAACCAATAACCCGCAGAATTCTTTATTCAAGGCTGCAAGCGGTCTGTCTGGAGGTATTGCAATTACCGGAGATGGGAGTTGTGGGGGGTATACCGGTGGCGTTATGCTCATGGGATTCTATAAAGGAAGAAGGCTTGACCATCTAAAAGATGGTGACAAGATTGAGCAATATACTTCCTATTATATGGCCCAAGACCTGCATGACCGGTTTGAAAAGACGTATGGCAGTGTTACTTGTTCAGAAATTCACAAAACTATTTTTGATAGGTTTTATTGTCTTCGCACGAAAGCCGTACGAAACGAATTTGAAGAAGCCGGTGCCCATAAAGACAAGTGCACAACAGTCATTGCGGCTGCCACAGCCTGGGTTGCTGAGCTTTTGATGGATTATAAAATCATTGACGAGCAAGGAGCTGTTTTAGATGAACTCTCTACTGTATAAATGTTCAGATTTCCTATGGGATGGGGTGCAGAACGTCGAATATAAGAAGGACGAAGGTCCTCAGACCTTTCGCAATGTAGACCGACAGAACATCATCAACAAACGTGAAGATATCAGCTTTGATGTGCGATATTTTGAGTGTGGCATTGATGGCTTTACAACATTGGAAAAACATGAACATACCCATATTGTACTGGTTCTTCGAGGTTCTGGGTTGGTTCTTATTGAAAGTGAGTGGCATGAGGTCAAGCCTTTCGATTGTTTTGTGATTCCGGGGAATGCAACCCATCAGCTGAAGAATGTGAGCAAAACAGAGCCTTTCGGGTTTATTTGCATTGTTGACAAGATACGAGACCCCTACCGACTGCTCACTTCAGGAGAATTGGCACAAGTGTTGCAAAATTCCCAAGTTGCTGAGCAATTGGAAATCCCTCAAGATTATTTACATTAAGCAATGGTATTAGGAGTATGAAATGAAAACACGTGCAGTACGATTATACAATGCCAACGATCTGCGTTTGGATGAGGTTGATTTACCTGAAATCAAGGAAGACGAGATTCTTGCAAAAATTATTACAGACAGTGTATGCATGTCCACCTACAAAGGCGTAATTCAAGGCAGCAAGCATAAAAGAATCCCTGAAGATATAGCACAACACCCAATAGTCATTGGACATGAATTCGCAGGAGAGATTGTTGAGGTAGGCAATGCTTGGAAGGATTCATACACCGCCGGCCAGAGGTTTTCCATCCAGCCGAATATCAACTATTTAAACAAAGGGTATGCTCCAGGTTATTCCTTTGAATATTTTGGCGGTGATGCACAGTACATAATTATACCATCAATAGTAATGGAAAAGAGTTTTTTGCTTCCTTACTCGGGCAAGGCCTACTACAAGGCTTCCTTGGCAGAGCCGATGTCTTGCATAATTGCAGCATTCCAGGCTCAATACCATCTGGATACGCAAACGAAACAGCCTGTCATGGGTACTGTGGCAGGGGGAAATATGGCAATATGTGCAGGAGTAGGGCCGATGGGCCTTGGTGCCATTGATTATGCGATTCACGGCCCCAATCCCCCAAAGAGATTGGTGGTGACCGATATTGATGCTGCTCGACTTGAACGTGCAAGAGTGTTGCTCTCTGTAGAGAATGCTCTTTCAAGCAATGTAGAGCTTCATTATGTCAATACAAGCAAGCTGGAGGATCCAGTACAATATTTGCTGGATATAACAGAAGGTGCTGGGTTTGATGATGTGTTTGTCTTTGCCCCTGTTGCACCAGTTGTTGAGCTTGCTGATTCAATTCTTGGAAAAGATGGTTGTCTCAACTTCTTTGCCGGTCCAACCGACAAGCAATTTTCAGCACGGATGAATTTTTATAATGTGCACTACTTGGGAACCCATGTAGTGGGAACCAGCGGTGGTGATACTGCCGATATGCAGAAAGCTCTTGATCTGATGGCTGATAATCAAATCGATCCCTCTGTTATGATAACCCATATAGGGGGTCTGGACAGTGCAGTGCAAACTACATTGGATCTGCCGAACATTGCTGGAGGGAAAAAGCTTATCTATACGCATCTTGAGCTGGGCTTGACGTCTCTTGAAGAAATAGTCTTGAATAAAGACAAGAATCCCTTGTTTGCAACATTGGCTCCTTGCATCGAGAAAAATCAGGGATTATGGTCGGAAGAAGCAGAAGCGATACTGTTACAATGGATTGAAGATAATCATGAATGATGAAAAGATTATTGCAGTCGCGGGTCATATCTGCTTGGATATAACCCCAAAAATTGCATCACAAGATACAGGGCCCCTCAAAGCGGGGTCGCTGTATGCTTGCAACGGCGTAGACATTGCTCTCGGAGGAGCCACTGCCAATACAGGAATGGCTCTAAAAAAACTTGGTAATGATCGGGTACCTGTTTTTGCTAAAATTGGAAGAGACCAGTTTGGAGCAACCATACAGGAGATACTCGAAACTTCATCACTTGACCATGTCCTGAGCTTTGATGATGAAACAGCTTCCTCTTATTCTGTAATCATTGCCAAAAAAGGAGTCGATCGGATATTCTTCCATGATCCTGGTGCCAATAACACATTCGACTCGAGCTGCGTCCGGGTAGACAGCCTTGAAGCTGTTTCTCTTTTACATTTCGGCTATCCTCCCATGATGAAGGCTGTCAGGGAAGAAAATGGTCTGCAGTTGAAGCTCATTTTCTCAGCTGCAAAGAATGCTGGTGTTACAACCAGTCTTGATATGTGCATGCCTGACATGGACGATCGTACGACCTGTTGGCCCAAACTGCTTGAGCAGGTTCTTTCAGTTGTTGATGTATTCATTCCGAGTGTAGAAGAGTCGTTGTATATGATCTACCCCGATCGATACAGGAGAATCATGCAAGAGAGTGGCTCTGCAGATTTTGTAGACTATGTCACCCTTGATGATTTACATGCTCTTGGTACCTACATGATGGATGCAAATGTAGCAATCGCTCCTATTAAGTGTGGTAAAAGAGGCTATTACTTACGGACAAATGACTCAAGACGACTAGCAGAGATGGGGCGCTCGGCACCGGCGAATCTTGATAACTGGGCAAACAGGGAACTCTTTATTCCCGCTGTGACAGTACCGTCAGTGCTAAGTGCCACAGGTGCCGGGGATGTCAGCATAGCAGGATTCTTAAAAGCACTCACCCTGGGAGAGACTGCAGAAGACACGTTGGCGATTGCCAGTGCCTCTGGTGCTCAGGCCACCCAATCCTACGATGCCGTCAGCGCCGTTCCTACATACCAAGAAATAAGGGACCGTATCGCAAATCAAATGTATGATGAAACCCTGCCTTTGATGGAGGGATGGCTCAAACGGGGTCACTTGTTGTTTGGTCCTGAAGATTGCAACGTCTAGGTGCGCAAGAGCAGTTGTTTGGCAACTTTGATAGCCAAAGCGGGCTTGTCTGTCATCACGCTGTCGACACCCATGCGAAAGAGCCGTTTCATCTCTTCTTCATCGTTGATCGTCCAGACCTGGATGATGGCTTTTCGGTTATGCATCGTTTTGACGAATGACTCGGTGACTACCTCGATGCCCCATTGTCTGACAGGCACTTGAAATATAATCAGGTGCCTGTTATTCGTTTTTTTTGGCAGAAGGTGCAGCTTCTGCAGTGCCAGCAGGGGAAGGACCTCTGCCGTAGTGATGCTTGTCTGTATTGAAGGTTCCAGTTTTCTGAGAAGCTTTAGATTGGAAAGTTGAAAAGAAGCAGCTACAATACGATTTTGATCGTTACGGTCAAGTATGATTTTAATAAAGGCTCGTACTAGAGCTTCGCTCTTTGTCTTGAGGTCGATGTTGAAACACATATCGGGACAGCATTGCAGTGCTTCCTTGAGTGTGCACAGCTGTACCCCTTTTCCCCTGAACGGAAAAGTCTTTCCCCCATCAAGAGTAAATGTATAGCCTGCATCATACGACTTCAGTTCATCGAGGGTATGGTCTTCGATTCTTCCTGTGCCATTGGTGTTTCTCTCAAGACTTGGATCATGCCAAATGACCACCTCATTGTCCTTGCTCAGATGGACATCTGTTTCTATGACATCAACCTGCATAGAGGTGGCACTCTTGAAGGCCAAAAGCGTATTCTCTGGAAAATGAGCACTGTCTCCCCGGTGGGCGATTACTCGGGGAATCGGGTCGAAGAAGTTCTTACGCATTGCCGTTAATATCCTTATGAGCTTTTATACGTGCCATTTTTACAAAAACCTTCTCCATCTTTTGGATTTCGCTCTCTGTCAAGGCAGAGCGTACAAAGACGTCCCTGAGGAATCGGAAGGTCCACAGTTTTTCTTGGTCCAGTTTGAAGTAGCCAATGCCGTCGAGAGCTTCGCTTGCTCTCTGGGCGGCATCCTCACATCGCTGCTGAGTGACAGGATTTGCCTGTACAGGATACGTCTTTATAGTGTCAAAGAGGGTATAGGTAATGATTTGTACAGCCTGGGAAAGGTTGAGAGATGGAAATTGGTCACTGGTGGGGATGGTGACCACCTGAGAACACATCGCTACCTCGTCATCAGTCAACCCATCCGATTCCCGTCCAAAAACGATCGAGATCGTCCCTTCTCCGGTCTTCTCGACTGTCTGGGCTAGTTGTTGTGGGCTTAGAGCACTATGTTTTCTGAATTTGCCTCTTCTTCTTGTGGCAGCGACACTGAGAACACTGTCCTTGACCGCTTCGGGCAAGGTTGCAAACCTCTTTGAATGCTCATATATATCACTTGCATGCAGAGCAAGGGTTCTAACCCTGTTGTCGTCGTATTCCCGATCACCGACAAGCGCAAGGCGGGTGATGCCCATGGTTTTCATGGCTCGACACGTGGAGCCGATATTTGCGCCGTCTTGAGTGTCTACCAGCACGATTTGAATCCTTTGCAGATTGCTTTGTTGGTCCATGCAACAGTAGTAACAGATATTGCAGGAATTTCCAAGCTAGTCTATAGTTGTTTCATGACAGAAACACCCTCAACTAGCTTCAAGTATGTGCAGATTTTCCTAGGGGTCCTCATGACCTTGGCCGTTTTGGCTGTGCTGAAGATGTCCAAAGATGTAATGATCCCTTTGGTTCTCTCCTTTTTTTGTTTTCTTTTGTTCAGCCCCTTGCTCAGAAGACTCGATAAGCTGCATGTCCCTAGAATCATCTCGGTGATTTTTGTCATGGCTCTCTTGCTCTTTATTTTTGTTGCAGCGACCTGGTTTGTCATAATGACAGTCGATACCTTGGCTCAGCTGGTTCCTTTTTACGCCGATAAAGTTATTTCTTTGGACCGATTGCTTTCAGCAAGGATATCCTCTTTTGTAGAGTTGCCTGCAGATACATCCTTTTTGTCATTATTGCCGGTGAACTGGTCGAGTCTTGCGATCAGCAGTCTTACGTCCATATCCAATAAATTTCTCTCCATCACCAAGGTTGCCATTTTCGTCTATATCTTTTTCCTATTCCTGCTTCTCGAAAGACAAAGTGTGATTCCCAAGATGCTTGCTGCCGTACCCAGGAACAAAGGCATGAAAGTGGCTGTAATGTTTGAGCGGATTACACGCCAGATATCCAAATATCTCTTGCTCAAGACCGTGATCAGTGCTCTTACAGGTGTCTTGTTTTACCTCACTGCTTTGGTGACAGGTCTCGATCTTCCTGTGTTGTGGGCTGTGCTTGCCTTTATCTTCAATTTCATTCCCTCCATCGGATCTGTGATCATCTCAACGTTGGTCATCTTTATGGCTCTGGTACAGTTTGCCCCTGTCTGGACCAATGTGTTCTATGTGGCCATTTTAGCCATCAGCACACAGATGATCTTGGGCAACATCATTGATCCTCGTCTTCAAGGGGGACAACTCAATCTTTCCCCCTTCATCATCTTGGTGTCTCTCTCTGTCTGGGGCTTTATCTGGGGGATTCCTGGCATGTTTATCGCTGTTCCTCTTACGAGTGTCCTCCAAATTCTCTGTGCCAACGTCAAGAGTTTGAGGCCTGTTGCGATTCTTATCAGCAGTGGAAAGAGCTATCAAAGGGAGAGTGAAAAGCAAAAAGCCTTGGAGCGCTATCTTCGAAAACAGGATAAGCTCAAGAGAGGCCAGCAACCAACTGCTGAGCATGTAGCACAGGCTGAGGATGTTCAAGCAAACAGTGAATACCATAAAGGGGATTTTATCCTTCCTGAGAGTTTTGGCGATAAGAGATGAAGGATTTTCCTACACTGGATGCAGCGACGGCTCTGTCCTTCTTATTGCCACCCTGTACCCTTGATGACGATTCCTTGTCAGCCTTCTCTTCTCATATTCACGATTTCTATGACTCTTGGGGAAGGTCTTTTGCATGGAGAGAGACAACCGATCCCTATAGGATCTTGCTTTCAGAGGTAATGCTGCAGCAAACCCAGACAGCCAGAGTAGAGCCAAAGTATGAACTGTTTCTCTCTCTTTGGCCTGGCTTCGAAGCATTGGCAAAGGCTCCTCTTGAAGAGTTGCTCTTTCATTGGAAGGGCTTGGGATACAACAGACGTGCTCTGAATCTTCGAAAGAGTGCCCAGATGACAGAGCTGTGGGGATGGACCATCCCCGCTGATGAGAAAACGATACGTTCACTTCCGGGGGTGGGCAAAGCGACGGCTGCCGCTGTCATGGCCTTTTGTTATCAGAAGCAGTCCATATATTTGGAAACCAATATACGCAGAGTCTTATTGTATTCTTTCTATCCTGACCAAGATGCGGTCAAGGATGCTGAGCTAGAGGTCTTACTGTTTCGATTGGCAGAGAAACAAGCAGATATGAAGCGATGGTACTATGCTCTGATGGACTATGGAGTGTTGCTCAAGTATCTTGTGCCCAATGCGAACCAGCGTAGTGCCCACTATAGCAGACAAAGCCGCTTTGAGAACTCAAATCGTCAGATACGAGGTCAGCTGATACATCTCTTGTGTGACACCGGAGAGAAGAGCGAAGAACAGATCTGCTCGCTGCTGTCCCATTTTTCTGAGGAAAGAATCCTCAATAGTCTTGAGCAGTTGAAAAAGGAAGGCTTTGTTGCAGAAGAGTCAAAGATATATAAGATTGCCGCTGAGTCGTAATTTATTTCTTGTCTGCTGCAAGATTTCCTGCCATGCCGGCAAGCATGAGCAATGCTCCAAGCAAAAGGTGCAACGAGAACGTGTCGAAAAAGATTGTGTCGATGAACAAGCTCATCAGTATCTGAGCTGCCGAAAGCAACAACGCAGAGTATATCGCAGGGATTTTAATTACCACAAAGCTTGTACTGACCACTACAAAAACAGCCAGGATTCCCCCTGCAGTAACCAAAATCGGGCTCAAGGAGGGGATGCGCAGAATTCCTGCAATAGTCTGATCTGTTTGGATCAAGAAGTAAAAAAGGAGTCCTGCTGCAAGGCCACCAAGAAAGTTCTGCCAAGAAGCACGGATGGAACCCCAATACGAGGCAAGCGTGCTGTTGAGCACCATCTGCGTCATGGTGAGAGCTCCTGCAAGTACTCCCAGCAGTACATACAGCACAGCGAATTCTCCTGAGTTTTTGCTTGCCATGATGGCTATGCCGATTCCGCTTACGCAAAGGCTCAAGGCTTTCTTTGTATTGAGTTTGCGCTTTTTCATACCCATGAATCCAATAAGATCAAACACCAAAGAAGAAAAGCTTTGGCCGAACACGGTAGAAGCCATGGCAAGTGATGCGCCGGCGTAAATCACCGTAACATAGTTGAGATTAAGAATGGCCAACCCAAAAAGACCATTGAAATAGAGATACCAAGGCGCTTTTTGTTGCGTAGGGTATATCAAGGATGATTTTTTGCCGAACAACAGAATCATGCTGAGAATGAACAACCCGATGGTATGGTTGACGATCAGGGAAACACCCATGGTTGTCTCTTGTCCAAAGAGGGTGTTGGCCACAACCATGACAGAGATAACCATACCGGTAAGAATATCGAGACTCAGATAGATTGATTGAAGATGCATTGCTGTATTGTAATGCCAACAGTCTCTCTCTACAATGGCTTCATGGCTATACAACGTGTAAATCGGTCCAGGGCGGCGGCCCTTCATGAACTTTTACTCTCCAAGGCAATGCCCCCGAACAGTCTTGGGAGACTCACAGAGCTTGCACTGCATCTGGCGCTGATACAGGAAAAACCGCTGGATCGATGCATCATGCTTCTTTTCGCTTCAGATCATGGCATCACAGAAGAAGGGGTTACCAACAGTCCTCAGGAGATTACCTATCAGCAGTGTTGCAATTTTGCGTCCGGAGGGGGAGCGTGCAGCCTTTTTGCCTCCCTGAACAATGTTGATTTGAAGGTGATAGATGTCGGGGTGAAACACACCTTTTCTTCCTCGGATGGAGTCATTGACCATAAAGTGGCTTGGGGTAGCAACAATTTTCTCAAAGGACCTGCCTTGGAGGTTGATGCTTGTCATAAAGCGATGCAAGTCGGAAAGCAGATGGTACTCGATGCTCATAAGGCTGGATATGAGGTCGTCGGATTTGGTGAAATGGGAGTTGGCAACACCACATGCTCTTCTGCCTTGGCAGCAGCTCTGCTTGGAATTGATGTGCCGAAGCTGACCGGCAAGGGCAGTGGATTGAGTGATGAAGAGTTGAAGCATAAAATCGCAGTAATCGAAGAGGCATTGGCTTTGCACCCTCAGAAAGATCCTTTTACCGTACTGTGCAATCTTGGAGGCTATGAACATGCTGCCCTGTGTGGTGCTGTTTTGCAGGCGGCTGAACTCTCCTTGCCCATACTGCTGGATGGATTTGTGGTTACCAGTGCTGCATTGGTAGCCTACCATATGGAAGAGGCAGTCCAAGATTACCTCATACCCTGTCATCTCTCTGCAATGAGCGGTCACAAGGCCATGCTCGATGCCATGGGATTGGTCGAACCATATCTGAATCTTGGCATGCAGCTTGGGGAAGGGACAGGGGTGCTCTGCGCTTGGCCTCTCATAAGGCTGGCCAGTCACATTCTTTTTGACATGACAAGCTTTTCAGAGGGAAAAGTCACCGATTCAACTGCATTGTTGAAGCGATTGGGGGTGCTATGAGAATAGGAACCACCAGTTATATCATCCCCGATGATATTCTTCCCAATGTTCACTATCTCAAAGACAAGGTTGATGACATTGAATTGGTGCTCTTCGAGAGCGAAGATATGAGTAATCTTCCTTCAAAAGAGACCATCAAGACCTTGAAAAACATAGGCTCAGAATCTGATCTGAGTTATACCGTTCATTTTCCTTTGGACATCTTCCCAGGTTCAGATTCGAGAAGAGAGCGCACCGCTTTTGTCGACACCCTGCAGAAAATCATTGAGTTATGCACAGATCTGGATCCTTTTGGCTATGTGCTCCATCTAACGCCTCAGATATACGGACAGGAGCCAGCAAAAAACATCGATTCTTGGCTTGAAAACCTCCAATCGTCTTTGCAGCAATTCTTTGAGATTACTTCTTTAGACAGCAGGATGCTCTGTGTTGAAACCTTGAGCTATCCCTTTGAGTTGGTTCAGCCCTTGGTTGAACAGTTCGACCTTTCGGTTACCTTGGACATTGGGCATATATGGCTGATGGGATATGATGCAGAGCGTGCAGTCCGATCACTTTTGGGGCGAACTCGCATCTGCCATCTGCATGGAGTGGCGAACAATCATGATCATCTGAGTCTTCGTCAAGCCGATGATGCACTCATAGAGCACTTCTTGCATGCACTTGTTGAGCAGTGCAAAAAGGATGAGATAGAGCGTGTTTTGACCCTTGAGGTATTTTCTGAGGAGGCTTTTTCTGCTTCGCTCTCCCGCTTGCAGGAAAGCCGTGCTATGATACACTGGCATTGGGGAGGAAAGCATGGCAACCATAGATAGCAAGAACATTCTGATCAAAGGGTATCCTTTGCGCAAGAGTAGGGCAACTGTTGTCTCCACAGCAGGTTCGATGAAAATACATACTCGTCTGGAAGGTCGGGTGAGTCTGATTATCGGTGGAGGAAGAAGCGGGAAGAGCTCCTATGCACAGGATTATGCTCTACAGATTTCTGAAGGCACCCAATCGAGAGCCTATATTGCAACAGCCGAGGCTATTGACGAGGAGATGAAAGCTAGGATCGCCGCCCATCAGAAGGACAGGGCCGATCGCTTCATCACCATCGAAGAGCCGATGGACTTGGCGAGAGCCATCAAAGACCTTCCTCCTTCAGTCGAGGTGTGCATCATTGATTGTCTGACAGTGTGGCTTGGCAATCTGCTCCATCATCAAGGCATCGTTGATAAGCGGTATAAGCAGATGGATGAGTTGTATGAAGTGCTTAGAAATCCTCAATGCGAGCTGTTGCTGATTACCAATGAAACCGGGTTGGGGCTTATCCCCGCTGATGCCGAAAGCAGGGCTTTCCGTGATGTGGCAGGTTGGATGAATCAAGACCTTGCCTCACTGGCTCAGAATGTCATACTCCTGGTAGCTGGGATTCCCTTGGCGCTCAAAGGGGATCTCTTGTGATCGATTGTGCACTGGGTGGCGCTTTTCGGACGCTTACCCGTTTCCCCTTTCCTTCCAAGGCAATAGAACGCGAAGAACGAACGCTTTTCTGGTTTCCGTTTGTTGGGGCCTTTTTAGGTGGGTGCTCGATACTCATCTCTTTTCTCCCTCTTGCTGCTGCAGTACGAGCGGCCTTGGTTATCGGCTTTGCCGCCTATGCAACCAGGGCTTTCCATCTGGATGGTCTTTGTGATTTTGCTGATGCCCTTGGCGGTGGTTGGACCAAGCAGAGGGCACTTGAGATAATGAAAGACAGTCATACAGGAGCTTTTGCCTTGGTTGCTCTGTCTGTAGTTTTCCTGATCCAATACTCCTGTCTGCAATCATTGATAGAGATGCCACTTTCCTTGGTGCTTGTTCCTGTCTATGGACGGTATATGCAAGTAATTGCAGCCTGTTGTTCCTCTTATGCCCGAGAAGGGGAGGGCACTGCAAGTCGTCTAGTCAGGAGTGCTACCAAGAAACATATGGCGCTTCCTTCTCTCCAAATCCTCATAGTGCTCACTCTGCTGTTTTGGTTCTCTTGTGAGCAAGCAGTTGCTGCACTTGCGGCGTTGGTGGCAGGCTTGATCATGACCTTTGTTGTCTTGAGGATAAGCAACAAGCGTCTTGGAGGGGTCACTGGTGATGTCTTGGGTGCGATAGAGGTTCTTTCTGAGACCGCTATGATGATTGCGTTCCTGCTCCCTCTTGCATAGACAGGCTCACGTCGGTAATACTAGAGCAAGTTTACCCGGGAGGACACTGATGGATATCGTCTGTCTGGATATGGAAGGAGTCTTGGTACCAGAAATTTGGATCAATGTTGCAAAGGCTACCGGTATTGATGCACTAAAGATTACCACGCGTGATGAACCTGATTATGACAAGTTGATGGAAGGCAGGATTAAAATCCTCGATGAGCATAATCTCAAGCTATCGGACATCCAGGATGTCATTGCCGATATGGGGCCGATGGAAGGAGCTCTGCAGTTTCTCGATGAGTTGCGTTCTCTCACCCAGGTAATCATACTCAGTGACACCTTCTCTGAGTTTGCAAAACCTTTGATGCGCCAACTTAAATGGCCTACTATCTGGTGCAACAGTCTTGAGGTGGATGAGCAGAACAGGATCGTGAGGCATCGGATGCGGCTGAACGACGGAAAATGTAAGGCCGTCATGGCATTGAAAGAATTGAATTATCGTACATTTGCAGCAGGAGACAGTTATAACGACTTGAGCATGATCCGCATGGCTGATGCTGGTTGTCTGTTCAGGGCCCCAAGGAATATCCTCAACGAGCATCCCGACCTTGAGATTGCAGAGAAATATGAGGA
This sequence comes from uncultured Sphaerochaeta sp., assembly GCA_964547185.1. Taxonomy (GTDB): domain Bacteria; phylum Spirochaetota; class Spirochaetia; order Sphaerochaetales; family Sphaerochaetaceae; genus Sphaerochaeta. The sequence continues at coordinate 86,791 of CAZJMG010000009.1, read as the reverse complement.
CTTTTTGTCGATCATTAAACGATTTTTGAGCATATGAAACGGTACTCATTGACCCTTGTTGTCGTATGTTTGACGTTGTCGTTGCTGCTTGGATTCAGTTTGCTCTCTGTACTTATAGACATTGCCTTATGGCTCTCTGTCTTGGTAGGACTTGCCTTGATGGTTCTCTGCATACTGTTGCTTCGTTTTTCTCTCGCTTTCGATCGCCAGATGCAGGAGATTAGGAAGAGAAAAGAAGAATCGTCAGAAAAGAATGCCCATCAACGTTCTTGATTTGTCTTGTTTATATGACAAAACTGCGCTATGCATGCAAAAAATGAGGTATGGTGCTTGACAGATAGGCAACTTAGCCCCATCTTATATGGAATAAAATCCGAGGGGCTTTGATAAGCTCCTTACAGGAGGCGTATGGTGTCCGACATGTTTGTACAAGAAATGGAAGAGCAGCTTGTGGCCATGAGGAAAGAGTTGCTTGAAAAGCTTAGCGAAGATAACAGTGATTTTCGCGAGATGGTCAATGCAATGGGAATTAAGGACAGCATCGATGTTGCCGCAGATGATATAGCCTTTAAGAAGATGGAAGCTATCAATAAGCATGAGGCCAACCGGCTACGTTCGATTGAGAATGCACTGGCAAGAATTCATAATGGAAAATATGGACATTGCCTGCGTTGTTCAAAAAAGATACCTGAAGAACGACTGAAAGCAATTCCCTATGCAGTATTGTGCATAGACTGCAAGAATGCCGAGGAAGTCCCAGGCAGGCGTTGACTCTGTACAAGAATAAATAAAAAACAGATGGCTCTTTTTTCAAGGGGCCATCTGTTTTTTGGTTACAGATACGGATTGTGCCGTTCGTTTGCAATGGTGCTGCTCGGTCCGTGGCCAGGCAGTACTTGTACTTCGTCCTCAAGAGTCAGAAGACGCTTGCAACTTGCAATAATATCAGAATAAGAGCCGCCATCAAGGTCAGTGCGGCCGATACTTCCAGCAAACAGGGTGTCGCCGGTGAATATGAACTGACCTTTCTCGTGGTAAAAACACAGGCCTCCCGGGGTATGACCGGGAGTGTGAAGAACTCGTAGGTGGCTGTCTGCTAGATACTGTCCTTCGCTGAGAACACAGGTTGGTTCGCAAAGGCGCTTGAGATCTGCATCATACATGTGTAAAAAGCTTTTATCAAAACAGACTTGCTTGATCCTCTCATATCCGCTTTTACCCAATAAGTGCGCTTCCTCTTGGGCAACCATGATCTCAAGATCAACAAACGCTTCTTTCAATGTCCCAAGTGCCGTAATATGATCCCAATGGGTATGGGTCAGCAGAACGGAGATCGGTGTGACATTGCGTTTCTTAAGCAGCTGGATAATTCTGTGCCCATCGTTGCCTGGATCAATGATCCATGCACTATTGGTTTCCTCATTTCCGAGAATATAACAGTTGGTTTGATATGGGCCTACTACAAGTCGTTCGACAAACATTGTTACTCCTTGTTGGAATAGCTTACAGAGGCCGTTCTACCCTTGATATCCATACCGTTGAGTTTCTCGATTGCTTTCTCACAATGTGCTTCGCTCATGCTGATGAATGAGTATTTATCGTGGATTCTGATGCTATAGATGTCTTCCCTGTTTATTTGCAGCTCATCCTGCAACAATTGACTCAACTCCTTTGTGTAGAGTCTTTTCATCTTGCCAATGTTCAGATACAGGGTTCTGGCACCTTCGGGAAGGGGCCTTTCTGTTTTGGCTTTCGGTGGTTGCTGTACTTCTTTGGGTTTCTTGTCTTCACGTTTTTCAGGTTTGGCTTCCTTTTTCACCCTGGTACTCTTGCTTGAAGTACTTCTTTTTGGAGTATTCGCTTGCAAGACCTCTCTAAGCAGATAGGCCATAAAATAGCCGCGAAGCATGAATGGGACGTTTTTCTTGATTAATTTTTTCAATGACTCAAGTTCATCAGGGTTCGGGTCAGCCTTGGTTTTGCCAGCTATGAGTTGGATGGTACCAGTAACCAAATCGTCTTCGGTCGGGGTGCTCTTGTTTTCATTATCCATGAGCAGTTCTCCTTGGTTTATTTTTGCCTCAGAACCGTGCCAGCGGCTGGGCTGTATGTTTCTATCAATGCATGGGGCCAAGGCTCTGGTTTCCCTCTGTCGGCCGCGACAGCTGGAGCAAGGCCTCTGTGGTGAGTGGATACCGTCATACGGTCACACTCTATGGAACTGCTCCATGCTGGCACATGAACTTGCTGTTCCTTAGAGCTGTCCAAGGGGTGAAAAGGCTAAAGGTAATTAATTTCCCATCCCACGGGCAGTTTGTAGTCAGAATACCCAACCTATTCTCTCTTTGTCAAGGAAAGCAACGCTTCTCTCTTTGCCTTGGATACTCACTCTATGATATTATCCTGTATGGCCAACTTGTTAGTGGATATCCAGCAGAAACAACGAGAGATTGAACTGCATCTCAATGATCTAGAAACACTGTACCAAGAGTTGGGAAGAAGTGTCAGCATTGTTGCGCAGACTGCTGAAATTGAGTATGCACTCGATGAGTTTACCCTATACAGTAAAGAGCTGGAAAAACTGGAAAAAGCTCAAAAAGAGTATGAGCAACTTGCTACGTTCATACAGCAGATGGATGATCGATCCCGAAAAATCAAACAGATAGAACAAGACAAACGCGCTTTGGAGAAACCCAAACAGCAGGCATTTTCAGAGTTGGGAGCAATTGCGTACGAAGCGTATGGTTCTGATTCCCTTGCAATACATATACAAGAGGTTTGCAGACCATACTTTGCTGAACACCAGCAGAAGACGCAGAGAGTAGAGGCTCGTCTCTCACAAGCAAAAGGAAGCCTGAGGCAGAAGATGCTTCGTTTGAGCAAAGCCTCTTTGCGTCGACAATTGCTGCCTTTACTGATTCAGGCAGGCAGTGCCTTGATGAGCATAGGGTGCGAACAGGATCTGGAGCTGGAGAAGAAACCGGCACTGCAGGGGCAGCTTCTTCATCTGAAAGAACGTGAAGCAGAACTCTCAAAGGAACTTGAACTGCATAAAAGCGCAATTGCAAAGCTGCAATCGCAGGAAGTCCAAAGTCCAAAAGCTCGGCTGGAGCAGTGCAACATACAGGTAAAACAGGTGAAGAGGACGTATGAGAGAGCAGCTAGCGCCTATGGACAAGCTTTATATGAGAGCTTACCCGATGATGTGAATGCAAACCTCATCGGACAGAAGGCTCTCATGCTGATAGACCAAATAACATTGCATAAAAAACGCATGCTTGCCATAGAAGCAGAGATACAAACATTGCAAAATTACATAAAGGCGCAAGAGCTAGAAGCCCAAGTTGATTTGGAAAGACAAAAAATTGACCATCTCAAACAGCAGATCGATTCATATAATCGTCAGATAGCTCACGTTTCTGCCTCGATACAAAACAAGCAAAAGCAAATTGAAGAACTCCGAGCTAACAGGGGAGTGAACATCAATGGCTGAAAAACAGAAGAGACCAAAGCAATTGCAGTTTGACTTTGGGCAGGCTGTCGTGCCTGTTGCAAAGCAAGGTGGTCAGAAGAAGAACAGCAAAGCTGGGCAATCAGATAAAAAACGGCAGGACAAAACAAAAACCACGAGAAAAGCTGAGGTGCGAAAATCTCATACGTTGCAACCACGAACAAAAACGAAAAAAGTCGAGCCTCCTCCATTAGGAAAACGAAAAGGCTATCGTACCCCTTTGGCCTCAAGGCTTCTTCTTCTTTTACTTTTCTTGATGATACTGATCCTCTTCTGGGCTTGGTTTTCCACGCAGAGACCTGTTCAACTGGAGAGTCAAGATATGCAACGTACGGTTATTGCAGTAACCATTGAACCTGGAATGACCGCCCGTTCAGTCAGCCAGCTTCTTGAGCAGGTCGGGGTGATCACAGACTATTCGGCATTGCTCTCCTATTTTGTAGCTCATGATCTTGCCACCATCATCCGATCTGGATCGTATCTGATGGATGCTTCAATGAGCTTTGAGCAGATTGCTGATGTTCTGACCTCGATGCCTGACGAGCTCTCTCTGACAATTCCCCCTGCGTTCACTATTCAGAGCATTGATAGGTACCTCGTCAATCGTATTGGCCTGAAAGAAGGATCATTCATCAAGGCAACGGAAGATTTGGCAATTGCCTATGGGTTGAGTTTTTCTGAAGGCTGGCTGCTCAGTGGTACTTATACAGTAAATAGAAAAAGGGCGGCGGCAGATCTTGCTCTTCACATGTATAACTCCATGCTTACAGAACTGACCAAGCACCTGGGTTCTGATTTATTGCAACACTACAGTATTGAGGACCTTCTGATTGTGGCTTCCATGATCCAGGCTGAGACGCAAAATCCTCAGCAGATGCCATTGATCAGCTCCGTTATTCACAACAGGTTGAAAAATGGAGAACCTTTGGGTATCGATGCAACCACACGCTATGAACTTGATGATTGGTACAATCCCATTCCCAAGGAAGCGTTGGAGACGAAGAGCCCTTATAATACGAGGAGGAGGGCAGGCCTTCCCCCAAGTGGAATCTGCAGTCCGGGCGCAGAAGCCCTGCAGGCTGCCTTCTTTCCAGCAGACACTGAATATTTTTATTATCTGCACGGATATGATAAAGCCATACATCCAGGAAAAACCTACGAGGATCACAAAAGAAACATTACTCTGTATCGATAGCAGGGTGTCTCAGATGGTAGAAAAATGAGTAAACCACTGGTACGATGAGCATCAGGGCAAGACCGATGAAGAAGATGAAGGCGACGTTCCAGTTGAGGATGATGCTCAGTATGAAGATGATGCTGATGATGCAGTACAGCCAACCTGCCAAACGATGGGTTTTTCTCCAATTCGTTTGGCTTGCAAGAGTCCATGGCAATTTGATTCCGATAGTGTAATTTTGTTTGCATTTAGGAAGGTAATTAGCTATAAGCAATAGGATTATACTCACAAATAAAGGCACAATCCTTTCGACCTTGATTGGATGACCTAAGGCGATGAGCAATGTCAAGGACGAGGTGAAGAGAGAAAGAGGTGCGAGGATCCATCTGCTGAGCGTATAAATTTTCGCACTTGGGTCACGCTTTGGGTCGCTCGTGAGGGCAATTTGTAACAAAACATTCATCAATGCCAGCAAAATAGGCAGTCCAAATGCAGCAAAGGCTTTGCTGGCGTAGTTGTCAGCTACACCATGTACATCGAAATGTATGGCAACCTGTTCGGGTAGATCCTCATAGACCAAAGCAGAAAAGACAAGGGGCAACAAACAAAGCAGGGTAGTGATGACGAGTGTTCTATCAATCAGGGTGGCTTTTTTGTTCATCTTGACCTCCAGTAAATTGGGCACACCAAAGCATGATTTCTTCAAAGACTGTGGCATTGAGCTCATAATATATGAAATTCTTGAATTTGCTCTCTGTAATGAGCGTTGCTTTTTTCAATAATGAGAGGTGATAGGATACGGTTGCCAAGGAAAGATCAGGGAAATGAGTGGCAATTTCACCAGCACTTAAGGGCCCTTGCTTGAGTATGGTAAGCATTTGGCGACGTTGCGGGTCTGAGATTGCTTTCATTGTCTGTGAAAATCCCATGTGCTCTCCTATTTCGATAAATTTCTAAATAGAGGGTATCGCCTTTGGTATAAGCGCGTCAAGAAGTCAAAAAAAATGTACACACAAAGCACTTGGCTTTGTTGTACATTAAATTGTTCTCTGAAAACAAGTAAACTATCTAAAGTTTACCGGCGATCGGAATCGAACCGATACGGATTATTCATCCATCAGATTTTGAGTCTGACGTGTCTACCAATTTCACCACGCCGGCATCAGCGATAATCATGCTATCAAATACTCATAGAAATTGCAACAGCGTTTTCGAAAAAGTAGTGGATAATTGTATTTTAACCCTCTTTGCTTTACAGTAGGGGATGAATCGGAGGAATTCGTGAATACTGCAAAAAAGAGTCTGCTGCTGATTATTGTCTGCTTCGTTGTCCTTGGGAGCCTTCCAGCTGCTTTGGAATCTGATGACCTTTTGCTTGCCGATGTTCCCATCGGCTATGGCCAGGTACAATTGAAAGAACGTATCATCCAAAGAACCAACATGGAAAGACCCGCGTTGGCACTGGTTCTTAGTGGAGGGTCGGCTCGGGCATTCGCACATATCGGGGTTTTACAATACTTGGAAGAGCAAGACATCATCCCCGATTTGATCATCAGTAATTCTATGGGAAGCATCGTAGGGTTGCTCTATGCTGCCGGTCTCTCTCCCGCACAAATTCTTGAAGCAGTATCCGATGTGTCAATACAGAGCTTGTTTGACATCACCCTTCCTTTGGCGGGGGGCTTGCTTGACTCCTCACGCTTTGTTGCGCATATTGCCTCAATCCTTGGAGCAGATCTGCAACTACAAGACTTGCAGATACCCATCATTGTTGTCACTGAAGATATGGTGACCAAGAGGCAGGTGCATATCTCAAGTGGGGATTTCTACACAGTTCTTAAGGCTAGTTACGCGCTTCCTGTATATTTCCCACCTGTCGAGTTTAATGGGCATTTGCTGCTTGATGGGGGAATAACCAATCTTGTTCCTGTCGATTTGGCCTATATGTATGCCGATGATGTGATAGTTTCAACAACGTTCTATGATATTGATACCTTGAATCTCAAAGATCCTCTTACGATTCTCAACGTCAGTATTGACATCGGAAAACGTCGAAGAGGAGTGCAGGAGCTGAAGGGTGCAGGCGAGGATGTCATTTGGATTCGTAATGCTGTGGAGGATGTCTCATTCATGGAGTTCGCGAGAGTGGATGAGCTTTTCCTCAAAGGGTATGAGTCTGCTAGACAGCAGGGCTCCTCCTTGGACAGGCTTGGCAAGAACTTGCAGGACTTCTCACTTGATGAGCACCGGTTGCACCTCTCGCAAGCCTTGGAAGACAGCTATAAGAAATATCAGCTTTTTTCGCATGTGAGACTGTCTGATCCTGCATTTACCTTGGCTTTAGGGTTGGATTCTGAATTCCATGATAAAGACACCACATATTTGCAGGACGATATTACGATTGGGTTGAAGGCTCGTTACGGTGTTGCAGACTTTTTGGTTACTGCAAACGCTGGAGTCTCATTGCAGTTGATGTCCAATGATCAATTTTCTGCAGTTCCTGCCGTACGCTTGGGCATGGAATATCATTTTCTCAAGTATTTCAGAGCTCGTGCCAATACCTCCTTTTTCTATGATTTCTCCGCTCATACACCGATACTCACCCTTGCTGCCGATGTGGAAGGCCGTACGTTCTTCTTCGATAATGCGCTCAGACTCAGTATGATGCAAAGCTATGAGCAACTGAACAACTTCAAAAACAGCAACCACCTTGCGTTTTTCGACGATCATACCTATATCCTCTCAACAAAAGCAATGCTGTTGCTCTCTTTGCAACAGAAAGAAGTATGGAGTCTGAATGATTCTTCTCTCTCTTTGAAGTATCAGCTGCTGGGAGATTTTTCCAAACGCCGGTCGTTTGCAGGCTTTGGTTTTACAACAGAGGTCGCATACAGGCCTTACAACCTCTTTGCAGGATTACAGAGCTTTGCACGGTTCTCTCTTGATGGCCAAGGAGATGTTCCTTTCTTCCTCAGTGATGGGTTTAGAACTACCAATCCGACAATAAAAGCGCAAGGACATGATTTGCAAGCTGTTGTTGCAAATCCTGCAAATCATCTGGTGGGCATGAGTTTCTCATTGGGGTATCGACCACAGCAAAACCCAACGGTGGCCGAGTTGTTGATATTCTCCAATACTTCCTTGGCAATGTACTCCGACATTCTCTTCTACCAGGACTCTTTTTCCCCCGCTTTCTCCTTGGGCGTGGAGATCTCAAGCGAAATCTCGTTGCTGGGCATTCAAACGCTTCCCCTTGCTCTCTCTGTAGGTTGGGATCAGAGTATGAAGAGTGTGGTTTGGGGGGTTGTGATCAACGTGCTATTTTAGTCATGTTTCATCTTCTCAATATAGGCTAGATCATCTTCGGTCAACTCTGTATTGGGAATCCTCTCTTCTTCTTCTATCGTATCAAGGGTTTTATCCTCCACCTTGGCTTGCATTACCGCAAATCCGGCCAAGGTGTTTCCTTCTTCGTACGCAAACACACCTTCTCTTGGCTGAGGGAGTCTTCCTGAGGCAACTTCCTTGGTGTCCTGGTCTATCTCTATAGCTGTCTTTAGACGGGTTTGTGGGTTTTTAAGATTTTCAAGCAATGTTGTTATCGTCTTGCGGTTCATTCCTGATGTGTTTGCAAATCGGGCATTGAGTGCTTGTTCGAGCAAGTCTATGGCCTCGCCGGCCAACCCATAGTGGATCTTGACTTGAGCATAGTGCACGTAGGGCTCTGGGAAACGGGGATTCCTATGTACCAAATTCTCATACAAGGTTGCTGCTTTCTCCCATTTTCCTTGCAATATGTAGAGCCATCCTCTGTTGTCATGCAGTCCCGCGCTGGTTCTTTCCATGTCAGCAGCCGAATCCAAAAGCTCTTTTGCCTTTTTGAGGTCACCTTTTTCAAGGGCATAGGTTGTATAGTTGATGAACAGGTTTTTATCTCGATATCCACTCTGATAAACTTCTTCAACGGTATCGATCGCTTTTTCAAGGTCGTTTTCCATCCAGTATGCCATACTGATCATGGTTTTTGCGATGTTGTCCAGTGTTGCGTCTCTGCCTTTGGTTGAAGAAAGATAGTCTTCAATAATCTGTTTGCCTTCTTTTGCATCTCCTCTTTGCAGGAACATACTCGCGCTGGTGATGACAAACTGTTTTTGCAAGCCGTTTTGAATGGCCTTTCGATAGAGAGGCCAGGCTTCTTCCCAGACCTGTTCATTGTCGTCAGTTATTTTCTTGTTTGCCTTGACATAATAGATGACGCTTCGTTTTAAATACAGGAATGAGCCAACAAGAATGGCAACAAGCAAGAGTCTGCTGTAGATCGAAATCGGTAATGCAAAAATCAGAACGATAATAAGTAAGAACAACCATAAGTAGAGATTCTGATTACGTTTCATAAGGGTGTGGGCCTCCTGGAATTCTCTGTTACTGTACAATCTATGCAGGGTACTTGCAAGGCTGGCTTGCAATGCAATAAGGTACTTATATGCAAGAACGAGATATCTTGGTCCATGCGTGTTGCGGCCCCTGCAGTACAGCCAGTATAGAGCGATTGATGGAAGAAGGCTACAATCCTGTGCTCTATTACTGCAATAGCAACATCAATTCACAAGAGGAAGAACAGAGGCGGTATGAAGCACTGCTGGTGGTGGCCGAGCATTATAAAGTGAGTGTATTACGTGAAGCGTACGATCATGAAAGTTGGCTTTCGTATATCAAGGGCCATGAGCAGGATAGAGAAGGACAGGCTCGTTGTCAGAAGTGTTTTGCATACAATCTTCGCAAAACAAGTGAAAAGGCCCAGCAATTAGGCTTCTCCCATTTTACGACCACCCTTACAGTCAGCCGATTCAAGAGCAGCAAGAGTATCTTCAGCCTTGGCACAGCGTACCCTTTGTTTGAGCCGATCGATTTCAAAAAGAAAGGTGGGTTTGAGAAGAGCGTCAAGCTAAGTAAGGAGTTGAATCTTTACCGTCAACAGTACTGTGGATGTGAGTTTTCGATGCATATCCAGTAGGCTTTGCCAGTAGGTTGTTCTGATGGTATACTCTTTTCTTGTTGGAGGTGGGCATGCTCAGAAGATTGCTGAAATTCTTTACAGGAAGACTGTTTATTTCGCTTGTGCTCATCTCTCTTCAGATCGGGGTTCTTGTCAATATTTTTGGCTTTGCCAAGAATAATGCGCTTTGGCTCCAATTTCTTTCCGTACTCTCCATTCTCATGACCTTGGTTGTGGTTATCAGGGACCTCAATCCTGCATATAAGATTGGATGGATGCTGATCTTCATCACCATCCCTGTCTATGGGGGTCTGTTTTATCTTTTCTTTGGAAATAGACGCCTGAATGCCAGACTCAGAGAACGGGTTGAACAACTAAACACGTTCTATCAGAAAGGGATGGAAAGCGGTGCCTACAGTCAGCTCCTACCCATGAAAGCCTTGAGTGCCTATTCTCCAACCCTTGCAAGACAAGCGCAATATATTGCAAACATCAGTTCCTATCCACTTTGGGGAAGTACGGAGGTGGAGTATTTCCCAAGCGGTGAGGCGTGGGTTGTTGATGTCCTCTCAGAATTGAAAAAGGCTAAATCGTTTATTTTCTTGGAATTTTTTATTATCAGCGAAGGCGAGGTTTGGGATGCAATCCTTGCGGTATTGTTGCAAAAGAGAGTTGAAGGGGTACGAGTTTGTTTGATGTATGATGATGTAGGTTCCATTTTTGGTATCAGCAGTCATTATGACAGAAAACTCCGCAATCTGGGACTTGAGGTTGTTGCATTCAACCCTCTGCGTGCACATCTAAACAGCAAGCTCAACAGCCGTGACCACCGCAAGGTCTTGGTGATCGATGGGAATGTAGGCTATACCGGCGGCATGAATATCGCAGATGAATATGCAAATCGACTCTTGAAATTCGGACATTGGAAAGATACTGCCGTAAAGCTACGAGGCGATGCGGTCTACTCGTTGTCACAGATGTTTTTGCAACTATGGGCTTTTTCCACAAACAGAGTGGAAGATTTTTCCCGGTACCGCCCGACGATTACCTGTAAGACCGATGGTTTTGTACAGCCTTTCGCGGATAATCCATTGGATAATCAGAATGTTGCAGAAAATGCATATATCCAGATCATCAGCCTTGCAAAGCGGTATGTATGGATCACCACTCCGTATCTCGTGCTTGACAATGAGATGCTCACGGCCCTTAAGATTGCAGCACAGAGCTCGGTGGATGTACGTATTATCACTCCTCATATACCAGATAAATGGTATGTGTTTGCGGTAACAAGAGAAAACTACTATCCATTGCTTGAAGCGGGAGTCAAGATTTATGAGTATACTCCAGGCTTTATTCATGCAAAGATGTTCGTAAGTGATGACAGGGTGGCCATCATTGGAACTATCAATATGGATTACCGATCTTTCTATCTTCACTTTGAGAACGGGGTGGCTTTCTATGGATCATCGGTCATCCATACCGTGAAGGAAGATATTGAGGATACTTTGCAAGTATGCACTGAAGTTACTATTGAGAAGCTTAAAAAACGAAATTGGATACGAAAACTCAGTGGGATAGTGCTTAAATTAGCTGCGCCATTGATGTAGGAGGATGTATGCGTTTTCTTAATTACGGTTCTGTGAATATTGACCTGGTCTTTCATGTAGACCATATCGTCAAAGAAGGGGAGACTCTGAAGAGCAGTGCACTGTTAAAAAGTGCAGGAGGAAAAGGAGCAAACCAAAGTGCCGCTCTCGCTAAGGCCGGAGCGAGTGTCTTTCATGCTGGAAAGGTCGGGATGGATGGCCTCTTTCTTGTTGAGCTCTTACAGTCCTACAACGTTGATACTTCCTTCATACGTACCTATGAAGGTGCTACCGGTCAGGCAATAATCCAGCTTGATGCTCAGAAGCAGAATTCAATTATTCTGTATGGAGGTGGAAATACGGCGATCAAGCGAGCAGAGATCGATCAGACTCTCTCATGTTTTGAAGAAGGGGACATATTGCTGTTGCAAAATGAGATAATCGAAACTGAGTATCTCATCAGGGAGGCAAAGAAAAAGGGCTTGAAGGTTTGCATGAATCTCGCCCCGTTCAGTCCTGAAGCTTGCTCCTATCCCTTGGATATATTGGATATTCTGGTTGTAAACGAGATTGAGGGGGCCGCCTTATCCGGTTTGGATGAAAAGGCAGGGTTTGAGACTATTCTCAATACGCTGGTAGAGCAGTACCCGAATGTAGAAATTGTCCTTACGGTGGGAAAAGCAGGGTGTTGGTATGGTTTTGGGAAAGAAAGAATCCATCAAGCAATTTATGATACTCCGGTCGTTGACACCACTGCAGCAGGGGATACCTTCATAGGGTACTATCTCGCTGCTCTCTCAAGTGGTTATTCAGTTGAAAAAGCGCTCTATTTTGCGAGCAAAGCTGCCGGTCTTGCAGTATCGAGAGAGGGGGCCATGGCTTCCATTCCGCTTGCTAGTGAGGTGTTCTGCTAAGATTCTCTGATCATCCTCTACAAAGAGTGAAGCCAGTGATGTTTCCCGCATCGCTGGCTTCATGTATTGTGCAAGCTTGTCTGTCCTAACAGGCTTTATAGAGCGACAAGGTTGAGGGTTCGGTTTGCTCCATCCTCTGTGATTGAATAGGAGAAGTTGTTGGTGTTGGAGGTGATGGAGAAGCCGAATTCGTCAGCACTGACGGTGGTCTTCGGAGCGATGTATGCTCTGAGGGTGAGGGTGGCGGTGCTGTTCATGCCGGAGGCAAAAAGGGCAGAGGAGAAGCAGCTGATGAGGATGACTGATATGATGGCGACTGCTAACTTCTTCATCTGTTTGCTCCTTGCTTAAGTAGTTCTTACATTGATATAGTAAGGTAGATGTAAGAAGCAGTCAAGATAGAAGTATTAATAAATTGTTATAAATAAAAGAGATAGATATTGTCATATGTTAGAAGAAGTCGCTTCTAACATCTACCAATAACCTATTACATATCACATGTTATGAGAACTTCTCACATCTAGAACTCGATACCTATGACATGGAGCAAACTGCATCCTGCGCAGCTGGATGCAGAAATGCGGTAATCGTGTCCTATGGCACAGCATCAGCTGTGACAAAAGACAGGAAGAACAAAACTGTTCACTTCTGTCGTAAGGGCTGTGTAAGAGGTTCTTAAGCTTCTCTCATAATCCGAGTAGTTGGAGATGGGTTTTCCTATAGGAAGAGGGACTGGTTCCCGTGCTTTGTTTAAAGCGTTTTGAAAAGTGGAATTCAGAACAGAATTGCAGTCTATCCGCTATCTCTTTAACCGAAAGATTGGTGCTGGTCAAAAGAGCTCTCGCTGCCTCGAGTTGAAGATTTGAGTAGTAGCGCATCGGAGTGGTATTCATTCGTTTCTTGAATAGGCGAACAAAATAGGAAGGATCGAGTTGTACGCAATTTGCAATCATGCTCAGTGATAAGTTGTCGAAGACATGACGTTGCATGTATTGGATTGCTTTTTCGAGACGAATGTTCTCACCTTTTGTTTCTTCCATTTTTGTTCCCGCCGCCAAATTGTACAGTAAGCTCAATACTTGGTAGCAGGCACTGGTGCGCAGCTCAGGCTTGGGGCTGAGTCCTTTGTCACGGATCTCCTCAAAAAAGAATCGCCAGTTTACCCCGAGTTGGATGGGATTTTTTTGTTCCAGCTGGGTTATGATGTCTTGTTCCTGTGGACAGTGGATCAGGGTGGCATAGTAGGTTAGGCTTTCTTCTTTACTTGCCTCAATGCTATGGATTGTTTCTCCTGTCGTTACAAACAATGAGCCCTCTCTGATGGTATATCGGTTGTGGGCGTTGGAGAAGGTGCCGCTTCCGCTGACAAAGTAATGAATTTCGAACTGCCCATGAGCATGGCTGTGAACGCGTTGATGCCATAAGAGCTCTTTTTGTTCGTGCATCTGAAAGACGAATACTGCATCCAATAGTTCCATAAGTCAATAATACATATGTTTTTTCAATCTTGTCTATGGTAAATGGCTCTCTGATGGGCAATGCTGTAACAAAGGAGAGATGTTGTATGCAAGTTGTTGTAGGAATTGATACTGGAACTCAGAGTACAAAAGTCCTTTGCTATGATGCAGTGACCAAACGCGTTCTGGAAACAGAGAGCGCACCCCATGACATGATTAGTAGGGCTGATGGGACTCGTGAGCAAGAAGCCGTATGGTATTTGGATGCAATCAGGACCTGCTTTGCAAAGATCGCCCCTGAGATTAAATCTTCAATCATTGCAATCGGGGTTTCTGCACAGCAACATGGATTTGTCCCTGTTGGGAAAGAGGGACAAGTGCTCGCTCCTGTCAAGCTCTGGTGTGATACCTCCACTGTCAGTCAGTGTGATGAGCTGACAGAACGCCTTGGAGGTAAGGACAAGGTTTTTGCGTTGCTGGGAAACCAGATTCTTCCTGGGTATACTGTTTCAAAAATCCTGCATTTGAAGCAGCACCGAGCGGATGCTTATGAAAAGCTAGAGCATATCCTACTTCCTCATGATTATATAAATTACTATTTGACAGGTAATTATACTGCAGAGTCAGGAGATGCTTCAGGTACGGCTTTTTTTGATGTGCGAAAGAAGGAGTACTGTAAAGAGGTACTTGAGGCTGTGGACGATAAGCGTGACCTTTCAGCTTTGTTGCCTCCTTTGATTGAGGCAGGCCAGAGTTGTGGAACTGTCCTTGCGAGCGTCGCACGTGAATTGGGAATTCCTGAAGGGATACCTGTCTCCTGTGGTGCAGGTGACAACATGGCAGGAGCAATTGGGACCGGGTGTGTCGGTAAGGGGGACCTTACCATGAGCATGGGAACAAGTGGTACGCTCTTTGGATACAGCGATAGTTGCATAACCGATGAGAAGGGTCGGCTTGCAGCGTTCTGCTCATCTACTGGAGGGTATCTTCCTTTGCTGTGCACGATGAACTGCACTATTACCACTGAGTCTGTACGACAATTGTTCGGCTATGATGTCAAGAAACTTGACGCCCTTGCCAGCGAAGCTCCCATAGGCTGTGAGGGTGTTACGATGCTTCCATTCTTCAACGGTGAGAGAGTTCCCAACTTCCCGAATGGTAAGGGCTCCATCGTAGGACTCGATATGAACAATATGAAAGTCACTAATATCGCCAGAGCTGCTCTGGAGAGCTCTATATATGCAATGAAAGGCGGTCTTGATGCTTTTAGGGAGCTTGGATTCGTACCAAAGCGGATCATCCTTACCGGTGGTGGCGCGAAGAGTGCAATCTGGAGACAGATAGCTTGTGACGTTATGCAACTTCCTTTGGAAGTTCCTCTCGTATCTGAAAGTGCTGCCTTCGGCGCTGCGTTGCAGGCTCTGTGGACAGTGGAAGGTTCTTCGTTGGAGACTTTGGCCAAGGAGCATGTAACATTTGACGAACAAAAGGCTTGTCTTCCCAATGTGGAAACAAGAGTCGAGTACGAGCGATCATATGCTCGGTATCAAACGTATGTAGAGGCGATGACGCCTCTTTTCAAGTAGGAGGATGCAATAATGCAGTATTTTGTAGGTGAGCAAGAGTATTTCAAGGGTATCGGAAAAATTGAATTTGAAGGAAAAGGGAGCAAGAATCCCTTGGCATTCAAGTACTATGATGCAAAGAGGGTAATCGGTGGGAAGACCATGGAAGACCATCTTCGGTTTGCCACTGCATATTGGCATAGTTTCTGTGCAGATGGAACCGATCCGTTTGGAAGTGCCACGATTGATTTTCCGTTCAGAAAATCTGATAAGATTGCCAACGCAATTGCAAAAGCCGATGCTGCCTTTGAGTTTTTTACAAAAATCGGGACGCCTTTTTATTGTTTTCATGATGTGGACGCCTCACCGGATTATGAGGATGCAACAGAGTATGAAAAGACCTATCTCAAGATTGCAGATGAACTGCTTGCTCGTCAGAAGGCAAGTGGTGTGAGGCTGTTGTGGAATACGGCCAACGTGTTCACCCATCCCAGGTATATGAATGGGGCCGCCACCAATCCTGACTTCAATGCACTCGCACGAGCTTCACTGCAAGTGAAAACCTGTCTTGATGTCAATGTGAAACTAGGTGGTCAGAATTATGTTTTCTGGGGTGGACGCGAGGGATACATGAGTCTTCTGAACACTGACATGAAGAGGGAAGCCGAACATCTGGCACGGTTTCTCGCTATGGCCAGGGATTATGGAAGGAGTATCGGATTCAAGGGAACGTTCCTCATCGAGCCCAAGCCGATGGAACCCACCAAGCATCAGTATGACTATGATGCAGCGACGACGATCGGCTTCCTCAAGGAATATGGTTTGGACAAGGATTTCAAATGCAATATTGAGGCAAACCATGCAACACTTGCCGGTCATACCTTCAGTCATGATCTGCAGGTGTGTGCAAATCATGGAATGCTTGGCAGTGTGGATGCAAACCAAGGTGACAGCATCAACGGTTGGGATACCGACGAGTTTCCGACCAATGTGTATGAGACCGTTCAGGCCATGTTGGTCATTCTCAACAATGGTGGCTTAGGAAGCGGGGGATTGAACTTTGATGCAAAGCGAAGACGCAATTCAACTGATCTGGAAGACCTTTTCATCGCACACATCGGAGGTATGGACAGCTTTGCCTTGGGTCTTGAAATCGCCCAAAAAATTATCGACGATGGCGTTCTTGCAGGCTTCGTAAAAGACCGCTATAGCTCCTTTGACCAAGGCGATGGCAAGAAGTTTGAGCAAGGTGAGATGGATTTTGCACAGCTTGCAGCGCTTGGCAGAACTGTGCAGGTGGAAAAGAGAAGCGGTAAGCAGGAGTATTTGCAGAACCTCCTTAATTCTTATCTCTTTGGTTAAGACAGAGAACTCGTTAAGCCAAGGGCAGCCCTTGCTTGAGATAGGCAATTTGCTCCTCATCGAGTGTCAGGTCTGCCCCTCTTAGCGTTTCGGTAATTTGATCAATCCTACTTGAGCCGGCAATGGCAATGGTAGGATTTTTTTGGCTTGTCAGGTATGCCATGGCAACGGCCGCGGGAGTAACACCCAGTTTTTTAGAGAGCTTCTCTACTTTAGATACCAACGCTAGGTTGATGTCGGTCAAAAAGCGTCTTTTTGCTGTCTCGCTCAGCTCATCTTGCTTGCCTGCCAGTATTTTTGAAAATAGTCCTTTCGCTTGAGGTGCGAAACACATCACCGGCATTTTATGCTGCTCGTACCATGCTCTTTGTTCTTCTGTCATGCAGATCAGCGTATCATCACCCCATCTCTGTGTTGTGCAATGGGCAAGACTCCACTGGATCTCACTTATCTCAAATTGAGGTTTCTGATGAGCTTTCGCCCAGTTGTTAGCTTTCTCTATTCTATCGGTGTGCCAGTTGGAAACCCCAAGGTGTTTGACCAGCTTCTTGTCGATCAAGAGGGAGGCAAGATCGACAATTTCATCCGCTCCCATGTCAGGGTTGTCCCGGTGGAAAAACCAGATATCCAGATAGTCTGTTTTTAGTTGGTCCAGGCTTTGGCAGATATCCTGCATCATGTCCTTCTCGTTGATTCTGCTTCGGTGCATGTCCTGCTTGTAAGGATGACACCCTTTTGATGCAAGAACCATGGATTCCCTGATTCCATTATTTTTCATCCAGCGGCCGAGCAGCTGCTCGCTCGAGCTGGGTTCTCCTTCTTTAACCTGTCCATAGACATGGGCTGTATCAAGCAGATTTCCTCCTTGTTGAAGGTAATGGTCCAGTTGCTTCGATGCGGTTTCTTCGCTGATGGTCTCTCCATAGTGATCGCAACCTAAGGCGATTTGAGCGAGTTGTATTTCATGAAAATCAAGGTATTTCATCAGATTTCAATTCCCTGGAATCATTTATCAAGGATTCCGATCACAAAAGATATGGCTGTCACGCCAAGACTCATACGAGTCTCAAGATATGGTTCATCTAACTCAAGTATAGCCATGAGACATGCTTTATGCAAACAGTCTTGCTTGACCGCTTCCTGTTGTCTTTGTACTATGGACAGAGACCCTATAGGAGATGACATGGATAAGGACTATGATGACTTGGTCAATCTGTTTGCCAATACAACCGACCCAAAAGATATGGCCAAGCTTTTTGAGGAAATGCTTACACCCAATGAGCTGAAGGATCTTCTTCTGAGATGGAATCTTATGAAGGATTTATATAAAGGGCTTCCTCAGCGTGAGATAGCCGCTTCTTATAAAATATCTTTATGTAAGATCACCCGTGGTTCAAAAATTCTGAAGCAGAAAGATTCCTACTGCAAGCGTATTCTCAGTGATCGCTTTGATGACCACCTGCACATCTAATTGTGCTATCATCAATAAAAGCTAACAAGACCAAGCTTGAAAAAAGAGGTTGATTTTGTCAATTAAGATGTTGGTTCTTGGTGATTGTGCTTCGATACTACAGTCATCAGATGTATATATCCCACTTTCTTCTACCCTTGCTGGAGGGTTCTTTCCTAGGGTGTTTGATGATTTGGATGCAATAGAGACAGAATACATAGGAGTCTGCCTCCCGGGTTTATTTCTTACACATAAAAAGAGCAGTAAAGTTCAGAATACCCAGCTTTATTTGAATACCACTACATTCAAGGAATTCGGTCTTGATAATGCATCTTCCTATGATTTGATGATTGGGAAGGAAGATGCATTGATAGTGCATCCTCAGCAGCTTGAGTGCTCGGTGAAGCAACACCTGCAACAAGCATTTTCAGTATCATTGCAAGATCTAGAAAGATTGATTGCTATTCTTGGAAAAGAATTTCCGAACGTGTATGAACATTCAATGCAATACCTTTCTTCGAATACTTTTTGGGAGCACCCGCTCTGTATTTTGAGAAGAGATTTATTTGATGAATTCCGACTGTTTTTGAATCAAATTGTGAAACTGTATTATGCTCAACTCGATATCCCTTCCTTGCAGACAAAGCGTTTAGCCTCTTTTCAATCCTTTATGCCTATGTTGCTTCACGTATATCTACAAAGTTACCCAAGCCTTCGATGCACCAAGGTTTCGACAGTACGGTTTCTTCAACATTCTACACCGCTCACTCTTGAGAAATGGAGAGAGGATTCCGTGGGTGTCGTATTCGCTGCAAATGAAAAATTTGCTCCTGCTTTAGGTGTTTGCCTTGCTTCTCTCTTAGATCACAGCAATGCTGCTCGCCTGTATGATATTGTTGTGCTTGAGTCTGATATGTCAAACGATTCAAAAAGCAGGCTCGAGAATCTCTGTGCTTCTTATAACAATGTTCTCTTACGGTTTTATAATCCAAAGGCAATGCTACACAATAGGAAATTGCAAAAGAATCCTACAGATCATATTAGCATGGAGACCTATTATCGTTTTCTGATAGCAGATATTTTACCTTCCTATGAAAAAGTGCTCTATCTTGATTGTGATACGGTAATTTTAGAAGATGCAGCAAAGCTTTATGACATAGATCTAGGAGAGTATCTGCTTGCTGCTGCGTTGGATGTTGAGATGCCTGCACTCAGTAGCGGTATAGATCCTACGTTGTCTCTCTATCTGAAAAATGTGTTGCACCTTGATGATACAGACCCCTATCTACAGGCTGGAGTTTTGGTTTTGAATTTATCCTCTATGCGTGTGTATCATAGTGTTGATGATTGGCTTCTTTTAGCGGGAGAGAGAAAATACCGGTATAATGATCAAGACCTGCTTAATAAGGAGTGTAAAGGGCGTTTCAAAATTCTTCCTCTTGTCTATAATACAGTAATTGATTGTGATAATCGCAGAGTAAATAATCTATTGCATGGACCTTATGCCTTGTACGATGAGTATCTTAAGGCAAGAGAGAACCCAAAAATTGTACATTATGCTGGATTTCAGAAACCTTGGGATGACCCCGGTTCTGATTTTGCGTATCTGTTTTGGCACTATGCCCAGCATAGTGAATTTTATGACCGATTGCTTGCCATGGTTCAAGAAGGAAGAAAACCAAAAAAACTATCTGATCGATTGCTTCCGAGAGGTTCAAAGCGTCGTGATTTGGTAAAGCAATTGATGTATAGACTATCAAATACATAGGCATTGGGGATTGATTAAGATGAAAACTGGTTATAAAACCATCATGGTGCTTAAAGTCATTTTAGACATGTTCTCTGTACTTATAGCATGGCTGATTGCAGGATTTACTCGTTTCTACCTCATTCCTGGTGGCAGGTTGGCTTCTTTTGAACTGTTTCTTCAGCTTTCCTTTTTAATTGTGATATTTACAATTTTCTTTATCAGTAGAAATGATTTGTATGTTGAAGAGTTGGAACATTCCTGGCGAAAAGAAACCAGTACATTGATTTATAGCTCCTTTCAATCCTTCCTCTTGCTGACCATTGTTCTCTATTTCATCTTTCCTGATAAGGTAAGCCGTATTGCCATGGTTTTGTATTTCTTGCTCGCAATCCTATTTTTGGTTTTGGAGCGAACCTTAGTATCTTCCTATATAAAACGAGGCTATAAAAAGGGCAAATACTCAAGAAGAATTCTTTTGGTTGGTTTTGGAGATAAGCTCAAGAATTATGAAAAAGCCTTACACAGCAATACAATTCTAGGCATCAAACTTGTTGGGCAGTATGACAGCAATGGGTCTCCAATAGGCGAAATTAAAAGTATTGAGGCTGCCAGTCTTAGGGAGGCTGTGCAATTGACAAATGCTGAGATGGTTGTCATCGGATATCCAGAAGAGGAACATGCTCGAGCACAGTTTATGATATCAGAAGCTCAAGATTTACTCACAGAAAAGGTTTTGCTTTTGCCGTGCTTGCCTCATAGTCATATTGGTAATAAAGTTTCAGATTTCAGATGGATTCCTGTTCTAACCATCAATGCTGCAGAAATCGGAGTGTTTGATAGAATAGTAAAAAGGGCTTTTGATATTATTGCCTGCAGTCTTGGTATTGTAATGATTTCTCCATTATTGTTGCTCATTGCTCTTTTAGTAAAGATTTCTTCTCCAGGGCCTGTTATTTATAAACAAAAAAGGGTGACTAGGGATGAGAAAATCTTTACTATGTACAAGTTCAGGAGTATGCGTACTGATATACCTGAAAAAACTGCTCATTGGACGGAGGAAAACGATCCGCGTGTTACAAGAATCGGGCGATTTTTAAGGAAATCAAGCTTGGATGAACTGCCTCAATTGTTCAATGTGATTGAAGGTTCCATGAGTTTGATCGGCCCTAGACCCGAACGACCTGAACTGGTTAAAAAATTCAATGATGAAATACCCGGGTATCGTATGCGACACAGAGTTAAGGCCGGAATTTCTGGCTGGGCCCAAATCAACGGGTGGCGTGGAAATACCTCCTTGGAACGAAGAATCGAGTTTGATTTGTACTATATTCGTAACTGGGCAATTTTGTTTGATTTGAAAATTATACTATTTACCTTTTTTAGAGGATTTGTAAATGAGAATGCATATTAAAAAGACTGTAATATTACTCAGTATACTTTTTTTACTGTTCAGTTCAATGACACTGGTGGCCGATGCAGACACCCTAAGAGTATTGTTTCCCGATTTGAGTGAAAATGAGTATCAAAATCTCTTGCAGGGAAATATGATAGACGGGAGAACCATAGGCGGTTCTTCAATCTCAAAATACTTCATTGCAGGAACAGAGGCTGCCCGACATGCAGAAATTGCCCAGAAGGCGGAAAATGGTTTCAGTATTGCAGCGTTAAGTTATATTCCCTATGGACCAAAATTGAAAGCGATGGATGCAAAAACTAGGCAGCTTGCAATTTTCAATACCATCCGGTCTATCTCTACACAAGAAGGAATAACATATATTTCCTACAGGGCTGGGAATGTGCCAAAAGTACTCATTGAAAGATCTTCGTATATGGCAGATGACAGAAATTTAAACAACCTGTTGGAAGATCCTGTAGCAACAGTCTTTCCTTATTCAGACACAAGGTATGTATATCAGAGGGATTCTTCATTCGGAGGGAATCGGTATATCCATACGTACACAAATACTGATACCGAAATCTTTGTAGAGATTAAGAATATTAATGCCTTGAGAGTATTTGCAATTTTTACCGCTGTTCCGAGAGAACAACTTACGATTAATATGGCGACATATCAGCTTGAGGATGGGTTGCTGCTCAGTGCATTGACTACAATTGTCGACAGAGACCCAGAAGTCCGAGTTTTAGGTATTTCCGTTGATTTGCCCTCAGCTTTCAGACGTCGTATAACTGCTTTGCAAAACTGGTTTATTGATCAGCTGCAGGAACTAGAGAATAAATAGGATAGGATGATGAGAACAAAACTGAGTATAGCATTAGCTTTGGTATTAGTACTTTTAGGCATGTCCTTGTTTGGTGGAATGCATCTTTCTGTTCCTGTCGATCATAGGGTCTATCAGATTCTGGAAACAGCAGAAATTAGAGGTCTTATCAAACAACAGATGGCTGTACGACCTTATAGCGCTGATAAGGTTCTTACTCTCCTGAAGGAGATTGAGAAACAGGAGAATTCTCTTACGAGTGGAGAATTAAAAGAGCTTGCCTTATTGCAAGACCAGTTGATGCTCACCTACGGAGTTGCTCCTTCTTCTTTGGATGCTTTGTTCTCAACTGGATTTCTCCGAACCTATGACGATACAAGAAAGATGGGTGCTTCGATGGGCATCAACCTGTCTTCGTATCAAACCTTCAGCTTGAGTTCTAAGGAGTATGATTCAAGGAATTCAATTGTGGCCTTCCTAAGGGGCGATCTTGGGCCTCAAATTTCATTCAACATGGATTTTGGTCTGGTAATTGATCGTTTGAACTCGAATGTATTTCTTCCTACAGAATTTACCATACCTGGAGAAGGTTTTTATATGCAGTTGCTTAAAGGAGGGAGCCAACTTCGAGATATCCCAAGCGATAGCTTTTATACAAGCTTGACCCTGACTCCGGAGTTGTCAGCTTCTTTTTTTGATCAGGCTTTGCATCTTCGTTGGGGATCGATCAAGAGAGACTGGGGACACGGGATTCAGAACTTCATGATCAGCAAGAACGCCCGTAGTTTTGATGGCATAGACATACAGGTGGATTTTACCCCTTGGTTGCGATATGCGGTAATAAACGGTTCTCTAGGAAAGTTCTCTCTCAACGAGCTCGATGACAAACCTTTTTTCTCCGATGACTTTCAATGGGATAAGCCTTACTACCGTTTTGACAACAATATCAGCGCGCACAGAGTGGAACTTGATGTTGGCAAACATTTCACTTTTGGCATCTATGAAGCAGCCATCTGGCAAAAGCGATTTGAGCTCAGCTATCTCAATCCTCTCACTATCTACATGTTTCAACAAAACAACCTTGGCGATATAGACAATATGCTTGCTGGAATTGACGGTTCTCTAACCATATCAAACATAGCTCGATTCTATGGCTCTCTTGCTACTACGGAGATGAATGTAATCGGTAATCCCATCACCATGCTCAAGGCTCCAAGAAACATCCTAGCCCTGCAAGCAGGTGTTGTCATCCCGCTTCCGGTGGGAACCTTCTCCTCCTTGACTTTTCAGTGGACTTACCTCTCTCCCTTCTTCTATTCCCACTATCCGATCATGGAGCATAGTGCTACCCTGGATGCAGAAGATGAATCTTCTGTAGTTTCATCCCAAGGGAATACCTATACAGTAGATGAAGATAATGGTGTTATCTCTTTCAAACCCCGTAAAGGGAACAGAGATGAAGCGATTCCTATTCCACCATCAAGTGGCTCAAGTTTTTCCAAAGATGGAAGGATTGAGATAAAAAATGTAGGAGGGGATACGTATCATATCTACGAGACGGTGGCAGAGACGGCCTATGTGAACAAGGGCGAGCATCTTGGTTATCCTCTTGATCCCAACAGTCAGGAGTTCCTGCTTCAGCTTGATCTAGGGCTGCAAAAAGGGTGGCAGGCACAATTGCTTACCAAGTACCAGGTTCGAAGCGGTCAATATGGATACACGATTATACAATACATGCAATATTCCAAACATAGAACCTATCCCCTTAAATCTTTTTGGGACAATGTGTTCAAGCATTCTCTCGTTATAGAGGCCAGCGCGTCGAAGAAACTCGATTCCATGCCTATTGAACTCAGTGCTTCCTATCGATTCCTCTCTGTCTGGGAGAAGCCGATCATTTCAGAAGGTGACTTCGATGGGAGGAATACTGATTTTGGGATGATGGGCGGACCTGTTTTTGATCATATCGTGCAGGTAGGTGCTAAAATATTTCTTTGATGCATAATGGAGGATGGATGGCGAAAAATGAGAGCTTGTGTTCAGTGTTGATTCCAGCCTACAACTGTGAAACTACGCTTAGAGCAACAGTAGAATCTGCATTGAGGCAGAGCTATGAAACTATTGAAGTGCTGATCATCGATGATGCTTCTACCGACAATACTGCCATGGTGATGCGATCTTTAGCGGCAGAAGATTGTCGTGTCCGCCTCTTCTTTCTTGAGAAAAACAGGGGAGTTGCAGAGGCTCGCAATGAGCTGTTTACGAAAATAGAAGGTGCATATGCTGCATTCTTGGATAGCGATGATCTCTGGTTGTCCAACAAGCTTGAAGAGCAGATGCAACTGCTTTTAAGCAGTAATGCTGATCTCGTGTATTCCAGTTATGAATTTATTGATGGGTTAGGCAGAACATTGGGGAAGCCCAAAATTGTACCTGTATCTTGTTGCTTTACTGATTTGCTTAAAGAGAATTTTATCCTTCCTTCTACTGTGGTGATGAGGTCCTGCTTCCTTGCTGATCATCGCATGGATGGGTCTTATGCTCATGAAGACTTTGTCTTTTGGCTTTCTTTACTCAAGGATGGGGTGAAGGCTGTAGGGAATCCTAAGATTCTCATTCGCTATAGGGTTGCATTCGGCAACAGGTCAGCCAATAAACTGAAAGCTTCAAAAAATAGATGGATAGTCTATAGGAATTACCTACAATTCTGTTGGCTTAAATCGGCTTGGTATTTTATTCAGTACACTTATCATGGTATGAGGAAGTACCGAGGTATCACAAAGACCTAATAAGTATGGAGATAACAATGAGAAGAGGACGGTTTGGAAAAATTGGGTTATTGGTCATAGTCCTGCTCATTGCGGTTCTTCCCGGTTCCTTCGCAAGCCCTTCACTGATACATTCTATAGATTCCTCGCTCTATCGTGATATTGCTGACCTTTATATTCAAAGCGGGCTTGCTTTGCCGTCAACTGCAACGCCGTATAGCAATGCACAAGCATTATTTTTACTTTCAAGAATTGAGAGAAATCTTTTAGATTCTGTCGGGAAACAAATATATGATACACTCTTTGCGCAGATGGAATCACAAAGAAGTGCATTTTCCGCATCCATTGAGAGTAATATTGAACTATACATTCATCCCAATACAACAGGGTTTACTGAAAAAGAAGACTGGGTTTACTCTTTTCGCCATAGAAAACCGGTTCTCTCTCTTCCTATAGAAATTTCTCTTCCCCCCTTTTCAGGTCATATGGACCTTTCATTAGTACAGGGTCCGTATGACAAGGTAGAAGATAATCTCCCAAAAAGCTCTGAGCTGTATGGTATACGGACGATTACAACCAATTTGCCCTATCAGTGGGGCAGTGATACCACATACATTGATTCCAATGTACCAAATCGAGCGTATCTAGCAGTAGGAAACAAGCATTGGTTCGCACAGGTGGGAAAAGATCGTCTTTCCTGGGGACCTGGAAATACCGGAAATTTTTTGATAGGAGACCATGTACAGTATCATAATTTTGCTCGTATTACTGCATACAGTAATACGTTCAGCTATACCTTTCTCAGTTCGTTTTTTCCTCATCCCGATGAAGTGTATGCAAAAAGTGATTCAAATCAGGGCAGACCAATCGATGGCCTGAAAATGTTCATGGGCTACCGTCTTGAGTGGAGACTCTTCAGTGATAAATTACAGATAAGTTTGAATGAATCCATTATGTATCAGCATGCAGATGGCATCCTGGATTTGCGAGTCTTTAATCCGCTTTCAATCTATCACAACTATTACATCAGGAGTAATGCAAACTCCCTTGCAACGCTTGAATTGGATTATGCAATAGCTCGAGGCTGGAATATCTATGCCCAGATTGCAGTGGACGAACTTGAGTTTGGTGCAACAGAGAAGAACCTTACAAAAAATAGGCATCCTGACGGTAGAGCCTTGCAGTTAGGATTGAGAATGTCGAGGCCTTTCAGGAAAGGGATATTAAGTGGTTATATTGAAGGAGTCTACACTGATCCCTATCTGTATCATCGCAGCATTCATGGGGATAAGGACCAAGACGGAAATGCTGATTCCTTGAATTTCATTGTTCCCATAAGAAGATGGATATCAGATATAGTTTTCTATGATCATGAATTTCTGGGATACCAACATGGTGGGGATGCCATTTCCCTTGGAATCTCAATAGGGTATAGGGTTCCTTCTTCATATCAGATTCGGTTGACCTCACTCTTTCTGGCTCAAGGAGAAATTAATAAATTCAGTGAATGGAAGTTGGATGATCTTGCGAGAGCTCCTTCTGGTCAGGTTGCTCTCTCTTCCAGAATAGAGATTGCTTTCAGCATGCCCCTAGGGCCCTGCTCTGTGCATTCCTCTCTTGCCTATCTGATTAAGAAAGAAAACTCAGTATTAGAACAAGATGTTCAGTTAGTAGTAGGAATTGCATATAGAATACTTTAGGAACTTTTACTGTTACAAAAAGAATAATGTTTTGTTTTGATTATAATTGACAGTATTATCGAAAGCGATTAATTTTGACAAATAGTGATATTTGATGGGGTCTGGTAATTGATATGAAATTGCATACAAAGTGGTTGGTGCTGAGCATCCTGGTAGCTCTTGTTTCTCTGTATTCTCTGGCTGCGTCAGAGAAGCAAATTACCTTGATAGTGGACGAGGTGAAAGGATTTGCAATCGCGGAGTATGAATTTGTTGTTTCTGGAAAAACAACCCAATTTGCTCTTCGAAGTGCGATAGTCCCCTCCAAGGGTGATCCAGTCCATAAGACGGAACAAGCATTGGTGCAGGCTCTTAACTCGAAACGACAGACCTTGGTCAATAAGCAACTCTTTTTAAATGTTGAATACTCTTATAAGCTTACCTCCTATGTAGATGGAATTGCGTATTATACTGTTACGTTCTTTGTTGAGGATTCCAAAACGTTGTTAGCCTTACCATACCCAAAATTTGACAATGATAAGACAGGGTTTTTGTTTGGTATCAAAGCAAAAGACACCAACTTATTTGGAACATTTGGTTTATTGAATTTTACCGGGTATGTATCGCAAAATGATGGAACCTTGGAAAGTTGGGATAATCGAAAGGACTATCTTGAATTTGATATCAAGGATGTTGCAATACGAGATTCAAAGCTAAGCTTTAATTTCCTCTATGAACGAGAGAAAACGAAGAAGCCGGATGGAAGGATTAAGTATGATATTGATTGGTTGAATCTTCGTTTTAAAGATACAAGGCTTTCCTTCTCTGTAGATGGAATTATCGATCCCATAGCTACTCAGGAATTTAATTATGAAGTGCTCTGGAGCGGGCTGAAGCTATTTGGGACACGACTTAATTTGAAGATATGGTCAGAGAATAAGCCTTCGGGATACTTTGAAGAGATGAATCCAAATATTCAAGGGTTCAGTTGGAGTTACGGACCTTTTAAGCAGAATGATGGACGGTATACCTTAAGCAATGCGCTTGAGTGGAACGCCAATCTAACCAACTTTAAAACTGATACTTCGCTTGTCCAGCACGATCTTACGTTCTTTACTCGACCTCTTTCGTTTAAGATCAATCTTATCACCAACAAAAAAGTTCAATTGGACTATATAAATGATGCGACACTGTCAGCAACGTTGGGAACAAATTTCAAACTTCCTTTGACGGGATTGACTTGGACTACTTCCGTTACTCCCGGTATGCAATATTGGCATAATAAAGACACCTTGGCCAATTATTGGGAGTATACGAACACCCTGTCCAACCGAGGACGAATCAACTTCATCTCCAACAAGCATAAGTTCAGAGAAGGGCTCGTCTTTAATTTTAAGCATGTGTATCGTGACTATCAACAAGTTGAGTATGAAAAACTCAGCTACTGGTATGCAGAGAGCAATATTACCTGGTTCCCTCTGATCATCGGGCCGTTCAATCCAAATCTTCGTTTCAATGGTTTTTACTCAGGATTGAACCCAAAGAAGTATTATTTCTTGCCATCTGAGAACAAGAATGTATCCGAGTATTTTAGAGGATATCTCTCCCGTTCTTCTGCAATTACATACGAAGATGGGCTGATCCCCTATGGTGGAGTGTTGAACTTGAATCTTACGATGGAATTCATTGATTTTGGGTTTGCAAAATCCTACGCGAATCCGTTCCTCGATATTGGGATATTTGGAGATCCCAACTCCGAGGATGGATACTCTTTGCTTGCCAGTGCAGGATTGGAAGGTTGGGGTGTCCTCAGGCGTTTTCCAAGCCATCCGATGCGTGCAGCTCTAGGGTTCAATCTCTTTGATGTTGTGGAAGCGGTACAGAAAAAACGCTCTTTCACTGATGTTGAGTGGGAACTTTCAATAAGCTTTGAGCTCTATTATTGAATATCAATCTTATACTTTTCTGCAAGTACGCTCTTGGCATCTTCTGCGATGCATTGTGCGAATGCGTCACAATCGAACGTTACCGGCAACTTGTCAAACGCAGCATCCATCTCATGTTGTGCCTGCTTGTCCGTACTGTATGACTGCAAAAGATCGACTTGCTTTTTAATGTCGTTTTCTACCCAACCAACTCGATGCCGCTCAAAAAAGATGGACGTAGGCCATGCCGCATAGAGCAGGGCAGAGATAAGAAAAGGTCGTCTCAAGGAGAGCGACTCCATGAGAGAATTCGCTCCCGCCTTGCCTGCCTGAACATCACAAGCAGAAATATATTCATTGATATTGGATACGAACCCAGGTGTGTGAAGAGCAAAATCAGGATACTTTTCTCTGAATTGTTTGTAATGCAACTTGGTGATTGCACTGAGGTCCCCTACAGTGATGACCTGCCAAGGAAGCCCCCTTCTTACAACTTCCTCGAGAAAGTCTGAGTTTCCGATACCTTCGCCCCCAAGATTGAGCAAGACGGTGAAACAATCCCGTAAACCGAGTTTTTTTCGTGCTTCCTGCTTGCTGATTTTTGGAGCTTGCATAAGTTCAGTCTTAAGAGGGAATGGGCATATTGTAATTGATTTTTCAGGTTGTCCTTCCTTGATAGCCAACTCTTTTCCAATCTGGGTGCAGATGTAGAGACGATCAAGCTTCTCGCTAAGGCCTACTATTGGGACGAACACTACGTCGGCAGCATATTCAAAGACAGGGACAGGAAGTTTCAGATAAGAGACGATCGGTTCAATCATATTGGCAGCAGCAAAGTGGGTAACAACTATACAGTCCACTTTGTTTTGTTGGTACCAACTGAGAAAATCTCTTGGACCATGAGAATGAACGGCTGCATAACGCATCAGTTTTGCTGTACGTTTTGTATCATGCTTTGGGTTGATGAATGCTTCAAAACGGGGAAAATGAAGCATGAGTCTCCAATTCTTCTTGCTCATCCAGTTAATCAGTGGGGCATTGCAGACAACAAATGCATCGGCAAGTACCGTAGTATGACCTAAGCGTATCAAGGCATCAGAAAGGGCTTTGGCAGGAGTATAATGGCCCTTGCCTGCGTCTATATAGAAGAGGGCTATATGCATGGGCAAAGCATATGAGATAATCAGCCATTGCTCAAGTGGTTTAAAGCAAGACGCTAAAGACAAGAAGAGTTTGCTTGCAACATGCTTAGAGAGCAGAGTATAGTACTGAGCAAGGAGCTATATCTGTGAGAATCCTCATCACCACGGATTTTTATCTGCCTCATATTACAGGTGTAACAACAGTAGTAGTCAATGAACAGTATATATTGTCTCAATTAGGACACGAAATACGTATCCTGACCATCTCAAAGAGTACTGTCGGCACGTATGCCGATGGCGTATATGCGATGAAGGGAAGCGCTATTCAGCCTCTTCGCGATTCTCAGATGACCTTTTGTTATGATGACCCTCTGCTTGAGGATATTTACCAATGGAAAGCTGAGGTTGTTCACTCCAATAATGAGTTTTTCAGTATGGGGTATGCCAGAAGGATTGCCAAGGAACTGAACATTCCCTTGGTGCACACATGCCATACTGACTTCACCCGCTATGATGCTAATCAAAGAATTCGTCATACACTTTGGGATACCATGATCGCACAGGTAGTAAAAAGAAGAGTTCGTGATTGCGATATCCTGATCAGTCCTTCTCTCTTTCACAAGAACATGCTTGAGCGATACCGAATCAAAAATCCAATACTGGTGCTTCCCAGTGGAATAGACTTACAGCGATTTGCACAACCTGTAGTAAAAGAAGAACGCGACAGACGTAGGTCGGAATTGGGGTTTGAAGAGGATGCGTTTGTACTCATATCGGTTTGCAGACTTGCGCCCGAGAAGCGTGTGGAACAAACCATTGACTCATTTTTCCTGCTCTCTCTTTTGGAGCCAAAAGCTCGCTTGCTCATTGTAGGAGGAGGTCCAAAAGAGGAGGCTCTGAAGAAACAAGTACAGGACTTGGGTCTGGACTCTCTGGTGGTATTTACTGGTGCTGTGGCTTCCAGTGAAGTGCATATCTACTATACATTAGCGGATATTTTTGTTTCTTCTTCCATACGAGAGTCCCAAGGCCTTGGTTTTGTGGAGGCAATGGCATCTTCTCTTGCGTTGTTATTACAGGAAGATTACTCCCTTGGCCTCTGTATTGAAGAACTGGGTATTGGAAGATTGTATGATGATGCGCACTCCTTTGTGATGGCAGTTTCCTCTATCATGGAAGAGCCTCAAAAAGCAAAAGAGATGGGTCTAAGGGCTAAAGAGGTGAGTAAGCGCTTCTCTCTGGAGAACTGGGGAGAGAAGCTCTCTGACCTACTGAAAAAATCGACTCTTGACTTTTGTTACGAACAACATGACAGAAGGCATGATGACCAACGTTGAAAGCATGCAGTTCAACAGAGCAATACTCATCAACGATCCAAAATACCGTACTGGCGTATAGCTTGCAAACAAGAACATCATCATACCAGCAACGATCGAAAGGGTGGTCAAGAAAATGGGCCTTCCCGTTTCCTGGATGGTCTCTGAAAGGAGAGCAGAGATGTTTTGTGGTTCTTTGGTCAGTTTGTTTTTATAGCGAATCAAAAAGTGTATGGCATCATCGATTCCCGCACCAACTGCTACTGCTGCAAAACTGACGGTGATCATATCAAACGGTATTTTAAAAAAATACATGAATACATAGTTGGCCATCACCCCGCTGAGTATGGGTATGAGGGAATAACTAGCAAGGGAGATGGACCTAAATGCTAAGAAGACTACCAAAAATACCAAAAGGTAGCTGAAATAGATACTCGATCTCTGGTCCTTGAGCAGTGCATCGGAGAAGTGAAGCACTCTATGAGGTTCTCCCCCAAGGGTAACCTTCGATCCATCAGGCAACAGATCAAGAAGTCCAACAACTCCTTCTTCAATCCGCTGTGCGCTGGCGATGGTCATGAGATCTTGGTCCTGTGAATCATAGTTTTGCAGGAATATGGTAAGCTTGTCTCCTTCAGCAGACAGAATGTTGCTCAGCTCTTTGCCACCTTGCTTGCTGAGCAAGATTACCATGCGATTGATAAGGTTCAACAAGCCGCTGGAGGTAGGTATACCCACTTCATCACTGTATACCTTGTTTGCAAAACTGACGTAGGAAGCAAAGCTGAGTATCTGCCTCACGTCTGAGAGTTGCGTGATAATTGCTTGTTCGAAATTATAGACGTGTTGGAGATTCTCACTTTTCAGGAAGAACTGAGCTTCTTGTTCAGGAGCCTCAATGGTTATAATATATGGAGTATCTCCTCCCATCCTCTGGGCAAAATAGCGTGATTCCTGGGTAAAGGGATCTTTTTGGGGAAGATAGGACATATAGTTCGTATTGATGGGAATATGATCACGAGTCAGCAGATACCCACCGATTATAAGCAACCAGACTAGTATGAAAAGTTGCCATCTTCGTTGTACCAACCGGTCGAAAAAGGAGACCGTCTGGGCAAGGTACCCTTTCTTATATGTTTTTATCTGAATTTTTTTGGGAGGTTCTACCAAAGAGAGCTGGGCAGGAAGGTATGTTGAGGCAAGAATAGCACAATAGGTTACTCCAAATCCTACAGCCACCCCGAATTCCCTTAATGCGGCTGTCTGAGAGAATAGCAGACTCAAGAATCCAATGACCGTGGTCATACAGGCGAAGAAGATGGTCCTCAGGATTTTTTTGGTCGATTGCACTGAGTTCATACCCTTCGCATAGTCAGTATAGTACTCCCCAATAACATGGATGGCGTATGAAGAACCAAGATTAAGCACCATGCAGGGCGTTACAATATTCACTATGGTAAGAGAATACCCTAAGAGCTTCATCGTACCAAAAGTCCAAATGATTCCAATTACAGACATGGAAAAGGGAAGCAGCACACTTCGTTTAGCCCTGAAAGACAAGTAATATACAACAAGAATCGCAATACAGCACAGCGTGAGAAGAATACTTAAATCACGACCAAGGTAGTGCATCAGAAGGTTGGTCAACACAGCTCCTCCATTGATGTATACCTTGAGCCCTGCATCCCTCAGCGGTTGCATCATCATAGACAGTGTATGCTCTTGTTCCTTGGAAAGGCTGATGGATTCAAAACTGAAAAGCATGCTTCTCATATCTTCGCTGATGAGGTAATTCTTGACGATTGGATCGTTTTTCACTCGTTCGTAGAGAAGGCTTGCTTGTTCTTCGGTAAACGGCTGATCATAACTTTGATTGGAGAACGGTACAGTGGTAAGCCGACTTCCTCGTTTTTCCAGTGTGACAAAACCGAGAACGGAATATGGCTTGCTCAGGTATTCCGTCTCTCCTAGCTGAGTCATGATGTCCCGTATTAAGGTCAGGTTCTTTGCTGTAAACAGATTGTCGCTTTCAAGCATGACCAGATAGCTGGTCGTATAGGCTACCTCACTCTCTTGAGATACAACTGTCTCTCCATTGCTTGCCACCATGTAATGAGCAAGCATGTCGGTCTTTAGGAGTGTCGTCTGTGGAATCTCTTCTGCAAAGCTCTCTGCTTGTGAAGCAGCAACCTTGTTTGAAGAAGATACTATGTATGTTTTTCCTTCTTCTGCAGTCATCAATGATCCGTAGTCTGCATCGAGGGTGAGCGAACTTGCATGATAGAGAAAGAAGAGAGTGATCAAGAGAATAATCACCAAAGTAGCTTTACTGTGTTTGCCGATGAAGGCCAATACATCAAATTTCATATTGAGTCTTTATTCCTGGATATGGGCTGAGCATAACAGATATCTCATTAAAAAACACCCACTTGGTTAATCCAAGTGGGTGAGATAATCAATCATTGTACCGTTTCTTGGAAGCGTTTTTCTTGAAGGACCCTTTTTTTGTTTTGTTGGTATTGTACTTTCCGTGAGAACGGCTGCCTCTCTCGGAAAAACTACCAACATTGTCGTCAGAGTATGAGTCTCTCCCATAGGGTTGGAAGTCCTCACGATCTTTTCGAGACCTTCGTGAACCGCCGCGACGATCTTGGTAAGATGAGCGGTCTTCATATCGCTCGCCTCTTCTTCCTGAAAGATTCTTCCCGTTGGGATTATCCGGCTTAGCCTTGGTGATGATAGGTTTGCCTTCGGGAGAATTAGCACTGAATGTGGAGAGGATACGTTCGGCAACTTTGAGTGGAGCACTGACGAACGAAAAATCATCTCGCACCGATACATCCTGAATGTCTCGATCTTCAGCCCCGACCTGCTCGATCAGGTAGTCGACAAGCATTCTCTTGTCCAGACCATCTTTCCGTCCTCTTGCAATAAAGAGACGGGTAAATCCACTCTCTTGCGGTCTTTGTCGCTCTTCTCTGTCGTATGATCGATTGTTTGACAATTGGTGATATTTTGAAACGTCCAATTCATCTTTGTAGAAGTGCTCGAGCAAGGAAGCGACAAGACTTTCAGCTTTTTTGCCTTCAATAAGTTCTTGGGCGATTGGATAGAATGGACTGAACTGGATATCTTCCTGATCCAAAGCAGACAGCTCACTGATGATCCTTGCTCGTTTAATCTGGATGATATCGTTTGCCTCGGGGACTGATTCTCTTCGGATTTCATTTTTGGAAATCTTTTTAATGAAGGAGAATCTTCTGAACTCTCTAGGGGCTACAAACGTAATTGCCACGCCTGTCTTGCCAGCCCTTCCCGTTCTTCCTATTCGGTGAATATAAGCCTCAGGATCTTCAGGGAGAGAAAAGTTGATGACATGCGTCAGATCAGATATATCAATGCCTCTGGCTGCGACATCCGTTGCAACAATAATGCTGATCGTATGCTCTTTCATCTTATGCAAGATATTTTCTCTTTGCTTTTGGGAAAGATCACCATGTAGCGGTTCTGCATCATAGCCGCGGTCCATGAGTTTACGACCTACTTCGTCGCACTGCAACTTGGTTCTGCAAAAGACAATGCCATAGAAATTTTCTTCCATGTCTATGATTCGGGTAAGTGCCTCGAATTTGTCACTTTCCTTGACTTCTACATATATCTGATCAGTAAGGTTGCTGGTAAGAGCATCCTGCTGAATCTTTACTACATGCGGGTCCTGCATGAACCGTTGTGCAAGTTTTTGGATTGGTGCGGGCATGGTCGCTGAGAAACAGAGCATTCTCTTTTGTTCGGGTGTTTGTTTCAGTACTTCTTCGATATCCTCAACGAAACCCATATCGAGCATCTCGTCTGCTTCGTCAAGTACAACAAACTTCAGCTGGGAGAGATTCAAGGTGCCTCTTCTGAGGTGGTCGAGAATACGCCCTGGTGTTCCTACTACAACGTGGACACCTCTGCGTAATTTTCTCAACTGCAATTCCATCGAGGCTCCACCATAAACGGCGGCAATCTCAAGGCGTCTATTGCCTTTCAATGAATTGATCTCTTCGGCATTCTGTACGGCGAGCTCCCGGGTAGGAGCAAGAATCAGAGCCTGTACGCTCTGTTGTGATGGATCTACGATTTCAAGAATCGGAAGGCCGAAGGCTGCAGTCTTGCCGGTGCCGGTTTGTGCTTGGCCGATGACATCAACTTGGTCTTTCAGCAGCAAGGGAATACAGGCTGCTTGAATCTTTGTAGGTTCTTCAAATCCTTTTGCCTCAATGGCGGCAATAGTTTGTGCGGACAGTCCTAGGTCCGCAAAGCTTGTTAATTCTGACATGGAACTCCTGGATGGTATATGAATGAATTATCGGTTATGAACCGAGATATGATATAGAACTTTTGCAGTTTATAGCAATGTGCAACTTGTTGCAAGACAGAAACATCCCCAAAGTTTAGTTTTCTACCAGCGGTTATACACTTCTTCGGCAAATCCAAAGAGATGTTCGAGATGGAGAATCGTTCCGTCCTTTAGGACACATGTCCCGCTATAGGTTCCGAAAAGCTGGTGCTGTAGTGATTTAATCACAAAGAAATCAGTGGTGCTGCTTCGATCGACCAATGGTTCGAAGAGCAGGTCAAGCCTTCCTTCCTTGTCCTGTATTTGCCAAGGTTCCATTAGATTTTCCTTATTAAAAATAAACTGGACATCGGAAAGCTTATCAATGGTGTAGTTGTAAAAAATAGCGTTTTCCGATGCTGCTGATCGGTCGGAGAATCCATAGCCGAGATTTAGGCCGAAGGGAATATTTTCCACCAAGGCGGAGAGGCTTGCCCAGTACCAAGTGTTTTGGTATGTCCATCGTCCTCTTCCCCAATCAAGGACTCCCCAAGCTTCGCCATGGAGCAGCTGTTCTGTCTGCATGCCTCTTCGAATGGTCCCTTCAGCTCTCAGGCAATTAGCCTTCTCGTTCAGATAGAACGCTTTTCTCTGTTCTTTCCAGCTGGTTGCAATGTTGAGACTTTCTGCATTGGCTTTATGATGAAGGATGAAACTGCAATCAAGGCCGATGGTTCCGTCAGGCAACTTCAGTGTAGGGCAAGCAAAGAGCAGATGTCTTTTCTCCTCTCTCTTGATGAAGGCAAGCCGGATTTCTTTATTGGTCCACGAGACTTCGCTGTCCTGTACTGAGGACTGGCAGAGTCCGGTCCTGCCTAGAGGAAGGAAGGAAATCGCGTCTTTTTGGACTGCTTCTTTTCTTACAAGGTCAATATAGCTTATGGCAAACAGTGATGCATACCCAAGGTCGCTGATAGTTGCGGTTACCCCATATCCTTTTTTCTGGTTGATTATTGCATAATAATCCCATTCCTTGATCTTAAGCCGACCGCCTTTAACAGCCTTTCTTTGATACATCCACAAAGGTTTTCGAGCCCATCCTTCTTCAGTAATATGTCCATTTTTATCGAGAAGGACGAGTTTTTTTGTTATCTCGTGTTCCATCTTCAAATCCTTTATCTGCTACGCAATTGGTCTATGGTATACGTCTTAACTGTATATCTGCCTTCTCGCGGATACAAGGTTATACTCTTCACTCCCTTTGCAAAATGTCTGGACCCATAGGATCCATAACTGGCACTCCTTCCATAGTGCAGGTCGATTCCCTCCCAAGGCCCCCAGAAATCATTTAAATGGTCATGTCCACTGAAAACGGCAACAGTGCTCCCCCCTTCAACCATCGCGCTGAAGA
This sequence comes from uncultured Sphaerochaeta sp., assembly GCA_964547185.1. Lineage (GTDB taxonomy): Bacteria > Spirochaetota > Spirochaetia > Sphaerochaetales > Sphaerochaetaceae > Sphaerochaeta. Next base: position 50,242 of record CAZJMG010000009.1, on the reverse strand, counting down.
GGCCGGTATTCTCCAGTGGGCTGTTCACTTTCTTGTCCATCTTCACTCCGCTTGCCAATCCACTCTCCCAAAGAAGTGCAAACTCGGGCAATGGGATGTGTAAAAAGGTATAAAACGGTATCTGCGCAAGCCCCTCTTCGACCCATCTATACCATGCTATTTGGGAAGGGTAGACATAGTCAGGACCAATAATGCCTCCTTCATAGACCCTGCTATCATTCGAATCAAGCAGGATTATTGCAGAAACAACCTCATCCTTGTCAGTGAGCACTATGGGATAATTGCTGTGTCCCATGACCCAGTCTTCTCCCTCAGAAAAAAGGGCGTGAGGATAGGAGTTCAGCAGTCTCGCCAAGGTTGGTCGGTAATGAGTGTATTGGCCGTCGTGATTGCCGAATCCAAACGCCCAAAGCCTGTCATGTTCTTCCGTAAAGTCGGCGAATTCCCCAAGCATTTTCAGTCCATCCAGACTGAACAGCAGATCGCCGCTGATGACTGTAAGATCGGGGTTTATCGCTTCAAACGAACGAAGCAGAAGGTCGTACATTGCTTTTCTGTTTGCAAAAGGACCTCTTCTAAGATGGAAGTCAGTCCCCCAGAGAATAGTGAATGATCCATCCTCTCTAATGGGGAGCTTGAAAGCTTTTTGTTCTTGCAGACTTGCTTCGAGATTGAAAGGGTTGTCCGGTATCATAAACTGTTCAGTATACTGATCGACAGCTTCAAAAATCCTGGTATGAAGCAAGGCATCAAGCAAGACATAGGACGTTATGAACAGTGTAATCAATATGATGGCCAACGCCATGAACACAGCTTTCATGAATAACGGGTGTTTCATACCTGATAGGCTATCATGAAGTGATAGGAGAATCCAGATGAAAAAAGCTGGCCCGAAAAGAGCCAGCTTTAAAATCATCAGCAGTAAATATACAGCCTATACGGACTCTCCGAGGATAACGGTAAGGAAGGTGGTGAAGAAGTTATCCTTAAAAGCATCAGAGGTATAGAGAGCCTCTGAAAGGTCCTGCTGGTTCTGACTGCCGCTGTAGTAATTGTAGAACATGGAGATGTAGCTTGCCATGCCTTCATCCTTGACATCCTCTCCTGTCTCAATCAACAAGAAATTTACACCGGCCTTGATCGGGTCAAGAACAGTATTTGGTTGCTCTGTGAAGAGAAGTCTTGCCGTATCTCCTGTGGCAGCTGTGGCAAGAAGTCCTGTTGAGTCAGTGTTGGAGAAGTCGCTCATATAAGCGCTCTGTCCGAGGTTGAATGGGGTTGCGGGAACCTCCACCAATTCAAGATCGTATGCCAATGCGGCTTCCAACAATCCATCTGCACGAGCAAGGGCACTGATGTCCTGAGCCAATTCTGCAAGATAGGACTCGATAATGGCAGGCTCGCTATTTGCAAGATATCTCTTCACAGCTGATAGTGTTGCTGCACTTGCATAATCAGGTTCAACAGCTGCCCTGTTGATTTGATACAGTGCAAACGAACCTTCTGCCTCAAAGGGGCCTACAACTTCATTGTTTTTGGCGGTAAGCAAGGCCAAGGCTTCATCGGGGTTCTTGAAGTTGGACAGAACGCCGTAATAGAACAGCTCTCCAACTCTCCCTTCTGCAGAGGAGAACGAATCAAGACTGAAAGAGGCTGCAGCCTCTTCAAAGGTGGTTGAGCCACTGGCAATCGACTGCTGGATTTCCTGTGCTTCTTCCAAAGTTGCGACAGAGATGATGCTCAAATCCATGTTGTAGAAGAGCTGCTTGTTTTCAAGAGCAAACTGACTAGCAAGCACATCAGGATACAAACTAGGATCGATGACTAAATAATTGAACGTTCTGCCGCTTGCTGCCATGTCTGCGATGTATTGGGCCTCAGCTGAGGAAGAGAGCACTGATTGTACATCATTGAGAACCATCTGGTACGGCAGTGAACGACGAATTGATTGTTCAATGGAAGATCTTCTTTCCACTGAAGCTTTCTGATAGGTCTGTACATCAAACTTGCCATCTTTGTGATAGGCTCCGCTCTCTATGATTGCGCGGTTGACTGCCTTGTCGGTGGCAATGATGCCTGCTTTGGAAGCAATCTGGCTGATTGCTGTATGCAAGACGGTGCTGTCGTAGGCGCTTTTCCATATTTGAAAGAGAGCTTGCGTTTGGTCGAGCTGGCTGCCCTTGTACTGGTCTGCATAGTTTTGCACCTGATCGTAAAAGAAGTTGCCATAGGCATACTTGATTTCTTCTTTTCCATACTGCCCGAAGACAATACCGCTACTTGAACGCTTTCCTATAAAGGCATCGATGGCAGGAGCCAACACAAAGGAAATAGCAATCAAGACCAGGATAATGATTCCCAAAATCCAGCCAATGGTTACCCGAGGCCCTTGTTTGAGAGCTGATTGTTTCTTTTCTGCAGCTGCAGCTGCCTTCTTTTTACCTTTCTCGAAAGAGAGTGCTTTCGCCTCTTCTTCGGGTTTCTTTCCATTCGTGTTGTCGTTAGCAGACATGATAAACCTCTTTCTCCCGTACAATTTCCGCATCTAGCGGACAGTCTTATGAAAAATACCATTTCATATAGGCACTGTCAATGAATAGCTGAAGAAATCCCAAGCTGGGTGAAGTTTACTCATATTGACATTGTTCAGGTCAGTGGTTATATTTGACCTCGGCTGTAAAGTCTACGGGTAGTAGCGCAGGGGCTAGCGCACTTGGTTCGGGACCAAGGGGTCGGAGGTTCAAATCCTCTCTGCCCGAGTTATTATTTTTATCATCAACTCCTTGTTTCTCAGCTGAAATGAGGAGTTGTTTCTTTGTAGGGGGGGGTCTTGATGTATACGGTTCTTGCACTCGATTTGGATGGCACGCTCACTACGAGTACGAAAAAAATAACTGAACGGACAAAGCATGCAATAGAGCTAGCAAGAAAACGAGGAGTGCATATCGTTCTAGCTAGTGGAAGACCATTGATCGGAATCCTTTCTGTAGCAAAAGAACTCGACCTGATAGGCAAGGATGCTACCATTCTTGCTTACAATGGAGGCCAGCTGGTCAGTACGACCGACCTTGGCGTATTGTGGCAACAGACAGTGGATCTTCAAACCATCCATACCTGCTTTACCTATGCCCAAGAGAAGAGACTGGCAGCACTCTCATACGATGCTGATGGCGTCATCACAGAAATGCCCGATGATAAGCATGTGCATGTTGAGGCTTACAATAACGCAATTCCCATCAAAAAGGTTGCTTCATTGCTCGATGAAGTACAGCAGCCCATGCCAAAGATCATGATTGTAGGGGACCCTGGTCGTTTACAAGTGGCCAGGGAAGATCTTCTTGAGTTGGTTGGTGATGTGGCAGACATCGGTTTTAGTGAACCTTTTTTTATGGAAATAACTGCAAAGGGTGTACAAAAAGCAAGCAGCCTCTTAAAACTTCTCAGTCTTCGAAATCAGAGGCAGGAGCATCTGATGGTAATTGGTGATGGATTGAATGACGTTCCAATGTTCTCTGTTGCAGGTCTTGCTGTAGCCATGGAGAACGCAAGCGAGCAAGTGAAGGCTCATGCCCATGTGATGACCTCAGACAATGATCATGAGGGAGTGGCTTTGGCCATAGAACAGCATATTCTTGGCTAATAGAACAAAAAATCACCATACATAAGTCTGATTCTTGTGTTACAATACCATTTACCGTAAGTCCATGACTTATAATTCAGGAGGGTATTTTATGAAGAAACTCAGTGTTCTGGTGCTTGTTCTCTTTGTTGGAACAATGTTGTTTGCTCAAGGTGGGAGAGAAACCACTGCTGCGCCTAAAGACGGCCGGCCGACTATTCGCTTGCTTACCGATGCTACCGGCATCGACGACAAATCCTTTAATGCCGCAGCATGGAGAGGTATCGTTCAGTACTATGGTGACACAGTCCAGAACGCCGCTAATCGCGGGAGACTGTATGATGTGGTAACAGCACAAACCCAGGATATGTACATCCCCAATCTCAGACAGGCTGCAGATGAAGGCTATGATCTGATCATGGTTACCGGATTTACCTGGGCGGATGCTCTTTCACAGGTTGCCCCACAATATCCCAATCAGAAATTCACCATCGTCGATGTTGATTGGGTAGGTCAGCCGAACGTAATGGAGTTCATCTATTCCGAAGAGCAAGGCTCATATCTTGTGGGTATGGTGGCCGCACTCCAAGCCAAGGAAGAAGGCATCGCGAATCCTCGCTTTGGTTTTATCGGAGGAGTCCCCGGTGCAACCATCACCAAGTTCCAGATGGGCTATGTACAGGGCATTCGCTCGGTCTTCCCCGATGCAGTCATCTATGACTACTATGCAAATGATTGGGGCAAGCCCGAACTGGCTAAGGCTCAAGCAAAGAACTGGTACGACATGGGTGTCTACTGCATCTTCAGCGCAGCCGGCGGTACCGGTAACGGCACCATCGCCCAGGCCAAGGAATATCGAAACCAAGGCAGGAATGTCTGGGCAATCGGTGTTGACAGTGACCAGTACGAAGACGGCATCTTCTCTGGAACCAGAAGTGCAGTTCTGACCTCCATGCTCAAGCGTGTTGAAAACTCCTCTTTGATGGTTCTCAAGGCTGTTGAAGATGGGTCTTTCTCCGGTGGTGTCGTACAGATGGGAATGGCTGATGATGGCGTGGGGTATTCCACGGCAAACCCTGAACTCAGCAAAGCAGTCATCGAGCAGGTTGATGCAGCAAAGGCTGACATCATCAATGGCAAAATAACCATCTATAAAACCTATCGAGAGGCTCTTGCAGCTGGCGCAGCTCCTAGAGGGCTTGCTGCATTGGACGACTGATTCTTTAAGATTGTAGAGTCGGCATGATAGTGCCGGCTCTCTCTATAGGCACTGAAAAAGTGTTTATAGAGAGAGCGTGTCAAGAGGAGCTTTATGGTGAGCGAATACGCAATAGAAATGAAGAACATCACCAAGACTTTTCCTGGAGTCATTGCCAATGACAAGGTGACCTTGCAGGTAAGACGTCAGGAAATACATGCATTGCTTGGGGAAAATGGAGCTGGAAAATCGACCCTTATGTCTATACTTTTCGGATCCTATAGTGCGGACAGCGGAGCAATCTTTCTTGAAGGGAAAGAGGTCGAGATTAAAAACCCGAATGTAGCAACAGCGTTGGGCATAGGCATGGTGCACCAGCACTTCAAGCTGGTACAGAATTATACAGTGACTGAAAATATTGTACTGGGAATGGAGCCTACAAAAAAGAGATTGCTCGATTTACAAAGTGCGCGCAAGAGAGTTGCCCAGATCAGTAAACAATACAACCTCAGTGTTGATCCTGATGCCTTGATAGAAGACATCACCGTTGGACAACAGCAAAGGGTAGAGATTCTCAAGACTTTGTATAGGAACGCAAACATCATTATTTTTGATGAGCCTACAGCAGTACTTACTCCTCAAGAAATTGATGAGCTGATGATCATTCTCAAAAAATTGAGATCGGAAGGCAAGACCATTGTGCTCATTACCCATAAGTTAAAAGAAATCAAAGAGGTTTCAGACCGCTGTACAGTGCTTCGCCGTGGCGCGTATATCGGGACCGTTGATGTCAAGGATGTTACAGAAAATGACCTGGCTGAGATGATGGTAGGTCGGGCAGTCAAGTTTGAGATAGAAAAACCTCAGCAAAAGGCAGGAGCCGTCATGCTCAGTCTCAAGCATCTCGAGGTCAAGGATTCTTCCGGGTTGGTCAGAGTCAAGGACTTGAGTCTTGATGTGCACGAGGGAGAAATCGTCGGAATTGCAGGGGTTGACGGCAATGGTCAGAGTGAGTTGCTTGGAGCCATCACCGGTTTGCTTGCCCTGTCGCATGGATCAATCATGCTTGAGGGTAAACCAATCGAGCATTTAAGCATTCGCGAACGTATTGAGCTTGGTCTGGGCAACATCCCTGAAGATCGAAAAAAATATGGATTGGTTGGTGAGTTTTCCATCAGTGAAAATGCAGCTTTGAAGAATTATTATACCGATGCATATCGAAAAAAATTCGGCATCCTTGATTTTGGAAAGATGCAAAAGGATGCAGGAATGCTGATCGAGCAATTCGATATCCGCAGTGCAGAGGGTGCCAAGACAACAGCGGGAAGCCTTTCAGGGGGAAACCAACAGAAGGTTATCGTTGCAAGGGAAATATCCCTTTCTCCCAAGGTTCTCATCGTTGCACAGCCTACCAGAGGTTTGGATGTCGGAGCTATCGAGTATATTAGAAAGAGAATCATTGAAGAGCGGTCGAAGCAGCGGGCCATCCTCTTGGTTTCCTTCGAATTGGATGAAATCATGAACCTCTGTGACCGTATAGCAACCATCAGCAAGGGGAGCATCGTGGCAGTGAACAAGCAGAATGAAGTCACCGAAAGGGAAATCGGTATGATGATGGCCGGATCAAAAGCGGAGGGCAAGGTATGAAACTAAGCCGACAAAAGCTGCTTCAATCTGATGGTGGTGTTTCCGTTCTTGTTGTTTTGCTCGGATTTTTGGTAGGAACCATTCTGGTGGCCCTGGTGGGAAAGAATCCTTTGAATATGTACAAGGCTTTGCTTCAGGCTCTGACAGGGTATAATATTGACAACGGAAGAATGAATGTTCGCTATATAGGAGAAACACTGAACTACAGTGTTCCTTTCATTCTTTGCGGACTTTCCATGGGTTTTGCAAAACGGGTGGGATTGTTCAACATCGGTGGAGAGGGGCAGTACATCATGGGTATGACCATAGCCCAGATGGTAGCCTTGCTTGGCCCCCAGGTGCAGACCTTGCACTGGCTGCTTGCAATACTGAGTGCAATCGTGGTAGGGGCCCTTTGGGGAGTCCTTGTTGGAGTTCTGAAGGCAAAGTATGAGGTGAGTGAGGTTGTTTCCACCATAATGCTCAATTATATAGCCCTCTACTTGAGTAGGATTATTTCATTGAGGATGCCCGGTGCCACAACATTCAGAACTGCAAACTACCCTGAGACAGCCATGATCGGCAATGAATTCTTTACTAGGATTACAAATTTTTCCTTGCTCAACAATGGGATATTCATGATGATATTGGCTGTTTTTACCTATTGGTTCATCATGGAAAAAACAAGTTTGGGCTATGGTATGAGGGCGACAGGATTCAACAAAGAGGCGGCGAGAGCGAGCGGGATTCCTGTGGTTAAATCAATTTCCATATCAATGGCCATCAGTGGAGCTTTTGCAGGCCTTGCCGGAGGTATCATAGCATTGGGATCTTTCAGGCATGGGAGAATACTCTCGGGCATGGATAACTATGGATTTGACGGCATTGCTGTTGCCTTGGTCGGAAATTGTACTGCCTTGGGCACCACCTTGGCAGGGTTGCTGTTCGGATTGCTTAAGAATGCCCAGCCGCTGATGCAAAGTAAACAGATTCCCAAGGAGATAACCTTCATCATCCAAGGCTTGATCGTCATATTCATAGCCTTGCGTTCGGCATTGAAATTATATCAGCAGTACAAAGAGAAGAAAGCCTTGCAGAAGGAGGTAGGAGTAAGATGAGTACCATAATCAATATGCTTCCTTCAGTTCTTATGATTGTAGCTCCCATTCTTATAACCGCAATTGGAGGAATGATTTGTGAGAAATCAGGGGTCGTCAATATAGCCTTGGAAGGATTGATGGCCATAGGTGCCTGTACGGCTGCCAGTGCCCATGTCCTTATGGAGGCGAGTGGAGTCAATCACAGCCTTTCACTTATACTTGCCCTCTTGATGGGATTTGTCGTAGGCGGGTTGTTTTCCTTGGTTCATGCTGCGGCAGCAATAAACTTGAATGCAGACCAGACCATCAGCGGTACAGGTATCAATTTACTCTCTGTAGGAGTTACCATCTTTGCAAGCCAGATACTTTTCAATGCTGACAGGACCAGAGAGTTCCGTATGGGAATGCAGACGGATGCCTTGGGAGTATACCCTACAGCCTACATTGCCATAGCTGTTGTGGTGATATCCTGGTTTATTCTCTACAAGATTCCGTTCGGCATGCACCTTAGAGCTTGTGGTGAGCATCCTGGAGCTGCTGAGAGTGTCGGGATCAATGTAAAGAAGATGCGCTACTTCGCAGTTGTTGCCAGTGGGGTTCTTGCTGGCCTTGCCGGCGGTTGTGTAGTCTTGACACAGACCATCCAATATACCTCAAATACCATCAACGGTCGTGGCTTTATTGCTTTGGCCGCTGTCTCCTTCGGTCGTTGGAGACCACTTGGAGTAGCCGGCGCGGCCTTGCTGTTCGGCACAGCACAAGCCTTCTCCATCATAGCAAACAACATTCCTGCTCTGAGGGTTTTGCCGACCGAGATATTCAACATACTTCCCTATGTCGTAACGTTGGTCGCTCTGGTGCTCTTCAGCGGAAAGAATTACGCACCTAGTGCGGCAGGCAAGCCGTATGAAAAGGGGGCAAGTTGATGACCGCTCATAATCGCGCCTCGAAAGCGGAGATTGCAAAAATTGTTCTTGCGCCTGGCGATCCCTTGCGTGCTAGATTGGTTGCAGAGCAATTTTTGGATGATGCTGTTCTTATTACCGATGTGCGCAATATGTTAGGCTATACAGGATTATATAAGGGCTTTCCCATTACCGTGATGGCTACTGGTATGGGAGGTCCGTCGATAGGCATCTACAGTTATGAACTCTTCACCGATTATGATGTGGATACAATCATACGAATAGGGACTTGCGGAGGTCTGAAACCACACATAGCGGTGGGAGACTTGATTGTGGCCCTTACTGCCAGTACCGATTCTGCCTGGGCGCATCAATACGATCTCAAAGGAACCCTCAGTCCGTGTTGTGATCCTGAGGCAATGCTTCTTTGTCTGTCGTGTGCTGAAAAAGCATCGGTGAAAACGCATCCAGGGATGGTCTTCTCCAGTGATTTGTTCTCTTCTTATAATGCTCTTGGCCAGGATAGTTGGAAAAAATGGGCTGCTATGGGAGCCCTTGCCCAGGATATGGAAACCTACGCTCTGTATGCTACTGCTGCTTTTTGCAGAAAGCGAGCACTATCAGTGCTTACCATGACTGACAGTTGCGTAACCAACCAAGGCTTTGGGGAAGAGATGCGTACCATCGGCTTGTATCCTATGATCAAGGTGGCATTAGAAACTGCAAGGCAGGTATTGTAATGGATTTTCTTCAAGCAATGATGCATAGGTTTGCCTGTAAGCAATATCATGCAGACAAACCGTTGACTGAGTATCAGATCAGACAGATTCTTGAGTTCGGCCGGCTGACACCCACTTCGTTCGGTCTTGAGCTATGGTCTTTTCATGTAGTTGTAAGCCAGGACAAAAAAGAGGCGCTCTATCATGCCTGTTTCGATCAGGAAACAGTGAGAAGCAGTGCCATGACAATTGCGGTCCTTGCACGTACGGCAGCTTTTGCAAACCCGGATTCAGAGTTGGTCAAGAGTCGCGGCAGACGATTTCCCGATCCCTTGGATGTGTTTATTGACGATTACCGGCCCTACTATGAGTTTCTCAAACAAGAGGGGAGGCTCGACTACTGGCTGAAGAGTCAAGGGTATCTTGCCGTTGCAAACATGATGACCGGCTCTTGTACATTGAATATCCAAAGTTGTGCCATCGAGGGTTTTGATGAACAAAAAGTCCTCGATGTCCTAGAGGTCTCTCCAAAGGCTTGGCAGGTGTCCTTGCTCGCAACATTTGGTTACTCGATGGAGGAAGAGCGTCCAAAAATCAGGGAGAGTCTCGAAGACTTGACCGTCTACCATTAAGGCAACTGACAGAGAGCCTTCTCGATGAGGGACCAGAACCAAGGAATATCAATCGACTGTGCGATGGTTACTGCATTGCAGTCGGTGCATGCTTGCTTGGTGGTTTTCCCATAAGAAGGACCGGCCTTTGTATCGACGATCACCCTTTGTGTTTCTGTTTTGCATTTGCTGGGGTCGACAAGATAGGCGATGCAAAGCGGATCATGCATCTGCGGCCATCCTTGGTTCATTCTTTTATAGTTCGCGCTGTAGGTGTCCATGCAGGAGCAGAAGACTTGTGCGCATCTGCCCTTATAAGCCTTATAGCGTTCGAGACGTTGTGCATCAAGCGTTACTGTTCGAGTGCAATCAAGGCTGAACAGAACCAAGGGAGCTTCGCTTGAGAATACAATCTGTGCTGCCTCTGGGTCGGCATAAGTGTTGAATTCTGCCTCTTCTGTTACATTTCCTGTACTGAACGAGCCTCCCATGATGATGATTTGCTTGACCAAAGAAGTAAACCGAGTATCTTTTTGCATTGCCAGCGCAACATCTGTCAAAGGCCCGACACTCACTATGGTTATTTGGTTGGGGTTCTCAGCTACCAACTTGATCATTGCATCGATGCCGCTGCCCTCTTGCACTGATTGAATGACCCGTTTTTCGAATTTTGGTCCGTCCAGACCTGTTTCTCCATGAAAGTCTCCGGCTTCGACAGCTGTTCTGACAAGAGGTTTGCTGCTGCCTCGATACACTGGGCAGGTTTGCTTTGTTACCTCCATGATATTGAGCGTATTCTCAAGTGTCTTCTCCAGGCCGACATTTCCTGCTGTTGCAACAACTGCTTCAATGACAATCTCCTCGAGTCCTGCAGCAAGCAAGAGGGCCACTGCATCATCAAGGCCGGTATCTACATCCAATACTATTCGTTCCATGGGTATCCCTTCTGGCAAATATTTGATATTGCCTACCATGGTACCAAATGAATAGCGAAGATGACAATCAAATCACTCGATACTCTGAGTTTTTCCTAGAAATATGCTATTATCAGAGGATGAGAATAATACAAATTGCAGTGGGGCCAAACAAGGTCCCTCTTACCGGTTACCTGCAGGATATCACCAGTGATGGAGGGATTCGCAACATTCGACCGACAATCATCGTCTGTCCCGGTGGTGGATATTTCTTCCGCTCTGAAAGGGAACGGGATCCTGTAGCCTTGCATTTTTTGAATATGAGCTACAATGTGTTCATCCTTGATTATTCTGTGCAAGAAGAAGCCAAAGAGCTCAATCCCTTGCTTGAACTGAGTGAGGCTGTGATGAGGATTCGGGAGCATGCCCTGCAATGGATGTGCGATCCTACCCGAATAGGTATCATCGGTTTTAGTGCCGGCGGGCATCTTGCAGCCTCTCTTGCCGTATTGCACGATCATCCAGAACTTGCAAAGAGACAGCATATTGAACAGGAGAACAACAAAGCAGATGCAGTCATTCTCTGTTATCCTGTCATCAGTGCAGGCCCTCATGCTCATCAGGATAGCTTTGCAAGGGTAACCGGTGGTGATGAAAAGCTCAAGGAAATGCTCAGTCTTGAAAATCAGGTGACCAGTAAAGCCAGCCCCTTGTTCATCTGGCATACTGTCACTGATCCTTTAGTGCCGGTAGAGAACAGCCTGCTCCTCTCTCTTGCGTTAAGAAAGGCAGGGGTTGACTTCGAGTTGCATCTGTATGAGGGTGGCGATCACGGACTGTCGATGTGTACAGAAGAGGTCGGCACCCCACATATGGGATGCCGATCGTGGGTGGATCTAGCCTCTACATGGCTTAATCGTCGATTTTCACATAACCTATAGGCTTGCAAGGATTCCTTCTGCAGCCCTGATGCCGCTGGCCCATGCCCCGGTAATACCGCGGCTGGTGCCTGCACCATCACCTGCAAACCAGATGTCTTCTGTCACCCTGAACCGTTCATCAAGATAGGCTGGTTTGTTTGCATATAGCTTGATCTCCGGATAATACATGATGGTGGAAGGGTGCAGCACCCCCGGAACAATGGTATCCAGGTTTTTCATTGCTTTCCATATAGCCCTGAGGATTTTGGCAGGTATTGCCAATGAGATATCTCCGGGGCAGCACGTTTTTAAAGTAGGCTCAAAATCATAGAGGTCTTCACGGAAACTCGCTTCCTTGCTTCGTGAACCGAGCCTGAAATCACCCACTCTCTGCATCAAAGGCTGTCCTCCGCCCATCAACGCTGCCTGGAGTCCAAGGTTTTCGGCAAACGCCTGACCGCTTGCCAGAGGGGCGGTAAAGCGCACCGTCTTCAGTATTGCGAAATTGACCAAACCATTGTCATGTTTGCTGTCGGACGCAAAAGCGTGCCCGTTTACCGAGTACCATTGATCACCACGGTTTGTTGCATATCGTTCCCGCACCACATGCGCATTGCCGCTGTTGGTGCAGAAGGTACGGACCTTCTCAGGGAAATAGAATTTCGGGTCGTAGTAGTCCCTGACGATTGGGTAGTGTTCAATCCTCGTCTCAACCCGCAAGCCAATGTCCACAATATTGTCGATGAAGGGAACCGAGAGGGACTTCATGAGGTCCTGCAAAAAATGGAACCCTTTTCGACCGGGAGCTACAAGCAGCTTTTTGTATCCAATTTCTCGTTTTTCTGTTACAAGGATTTGTTCCTTTTGCAGTACTCTTTCCATTGCCTCTCCCAAGGAGAGCTCTATTCCAGCCTCTGCTAGTTTGACAAGCAGTTGTTTGATGAGAATTAGACCTCCATCCGTACCGAGATGGGTTTGTTTGATTTCGAGCAATGTGCAACCCAAGCGTTCCGCTCGTTTCTGATACACATCAATATTTGATTTATCCAGGATATTTGGCTTAAGAAAATCCACAACCTCTTGGAGATAATGGTTGGCATCTTCCTCTGTCCAATACTCAACAGGAAATCCTATGGGGTAGGTGAAGTTCATTTTACAGTCATTGCGCATGCCCCCGGTAGAGACCTTTTCCCTGTCAATCATCAAGACCTTCAGATCAGGGCGCTGTTTGACCAAGGTGAATGCAGCACCCATACCTGCCGGGCCGCTTCCTACTATGACAACATCGTACATCTGCATGGAGTACCCTCCAAAATTTGTTCGGAAAGGAACTCCTTTCCCCATGAATTATCCTCATTCCTTGTGGTTTGGTAAAGCCCTCCCGACAAGAGATACACTTGCATGACCAGCTTATTCATGGTATTACACCAATATGGGAATGATTGTTGTGAGGTGATACTATGTATATGAGTGCCAAGGAAGCGGCAGAAAAATGGGGCATCTCTGAAAGGCGTGTTCGTATTCTGTGCTCTGAGGGAAGAGTTGATGGTGTCATTCGTACCTCTTGGGCTTGGAACATCCCTGTAAACACACCAAAGCCGGGAGATGGCCGACAGCTTAGGCATATGAAGAACCATGATCTTCGCATCGGAGGCATGGATTTCTCCTTGCTCGATGAACAGAAAAAAGCGATAGCGAAGATTGATGATATACAAAGGTTTCTACCTGTTTACAAGCGGCTGGTCTCTCATTTCATTCTCTCTGCCTTCAGTGCTGATGACCTGATGCTTCAAGCTCAGGATATTGCTGTACTATGCAATAACAGTTTTGTACCTTCCATGCAGTTTGAGTCGCAGCTGCTTGTGCTGAACCTTCGCACCATCTTGATGCGCATGCTCGTTCAATTCGGTCTGGGGCCGATTCGGTCCAAAGGTCATATTGCAATGAGTGAAATGCGTTTATCACAACTGTATCAGATGTTGACACAAGGCATTGATGATGCAGGGTTCTTGGAGTATCGGACAATAGAAGATGAGCTAAACCAGAAAACTCCAACTATTAAAGCTCAGATGGAGACTCTTTTTGTACAGTATGAGCGCGATTGGTTGTATTTACATCCTGTGGTACGGGCAATTTTCTTGTACGGAGAACTCTTGAGAATCCGACCTTATGGCCGGTGGGATGGTCTAGTTGCAGCTCTCGCCCTTGCTCAAGAACTGCTCAGTGGAGGCTTTCCTCCTGCATTGGTTGATGCTCAACGCAAAGATGAGTTTAAAGCTGCAATGATCATGACCAGAAGCAGAGGCAACTATCAGAATGCTCTGAGAATGCTTGAACAAATGCTTCTTTTTGAGTGTCATCAATTGTTAGGAGTGTAACATTGTGCCAATCTTTTCTCGAGCTTCTGTCATAGACGGTTATGACAAGAAAGGTTTGTCCTTGGATGTTGTCGTCCAAGGCGATACAATTACTGAAATACTACCCTCAGGTTCTGTTTCTTCCAAAGAAGCAATCGACTGTTCTTCGCTGATTCTCTGTCCGGGATTCGTGGACATGCATGGGCATAGCGACCTGCAGGTTCTCAGAAATCCCCTGATGTCAGAGAAAATCATGCAGGGAATTACCACTGAGGTGTGTGGCAACTGTGGTATTGGAGTATTCCCCTTCCACAAGGAGAGTCCTCTGCTCAAGGAGCTGACCAAGGATGTGCTTGGCACGTACAAAACGCTGGGATACCGGGATTTCAATGCATATAAAACGGCGCTGAGTGAAAAAGGAAGCGGCACAAATATGGCTTTTTTACAGGCCCATAGCATGCTTCGTTGTTTTGCCATGGAGGGTAATGCACAGAGAAAGGCAAGCAAAAAAGAGGTTCTCACCATGTGCAAGGAGCTTGAGACAAGCTTGATCCAAGGTTGTGTGGGCTTCTCAAGCGGTTTGTATTACGCCCCCTGTATCTTTGCCGATGACTATGAACTCCAGGCTCTTGTCTCAGTTGCAGCCTCCTATGACAGACTTTTTTGCGTACATATGCGTTGTGAAGGAAGTGATATCCTGCAATCGGCAAAGCAGGTGCTAAATCTTGCCGCAAAGTGCAAGGTACGGTTGCAGATGAGTCATTTGAAGGTGATCGGGTTGAAAAACCAACATTTGGTGCCACACCTTTTGCAGCTGATAGATCAGGCTCACGAAGAAGGGCTTGACGTGCAATTTGACCAATATCCGTACGAATATGGCTCAACGAGTTTGTTCAGTCTCTTGCCTCCTGAGTATCTGAAACTCGATAGAACTGAATTGCAATCATTGCTCAAAGACGAAAATGAGAGAAAGCTCATCAAGGACCAAATGGAGCATCCAAACCACTACGACAGCCTTGCTAGTCTGTGTGGTTGGGATCAGATAAGACCTCTTTGCCTTTCAAGCAATACAGCCTATGAAGGTCTGAGCATAGCAGATATTGCACAAAAACAGGGACAAGATCCTTATACTGCTTTTTTTGATATGCTCTCTGTCGAGCAGGGAAGTGCCTTGATGATGGACATAACCCAGAGTCAACAATCCATCAAGCAAATACTCAGCCACGACCTGATGTGCTTCGGCACCGATGCCTTGTATGCAGGGCAAAAGGCACATCCTCGCTCGTATCATGCGGCAATACATCTTTTGGATAGATACTACAAAACCGAGCATGTGCTTGACCTGCCCAGCATGATATCCAAGATGAGCAAAAAAGGGGCAGAGCGATTGAGCCTTTCAGATCGAGGTCGCATACAACAAGGATGCAAGGCTGATCTGGTTTTGATCGACCTGCATGCACTGAAAGATCATTCTGATGCCCTGCACCCGGATCGAAAGAGTGAGGGCATCAAATTGGTGATGGTCAATGGAGAGGTCGCATATACTGAAGAAGAAGGTCCGAAAGGATGTTTCGGCAAACCGCTTCTTTACTCATAGCGATTGAGAAAGCGCATAGTCCTTGGATTTTTAGGATTTTCAAAGAGCTCAGAGGGTTTTCCTTCCTCTATGATCAATCCATCATCCATGAAGATTACCCGATCGGAGATGTCACGAGCGAACGCCATCTCATGGGTGACCACAATCATGGTCATCTTCTCTTTCGCCAGATCCTTGATTACCTTCAGGATTTCCGAGGTCAGTTCCGGATCGAGTGCACTCGTAGGTTCATCAAAACAGAGTACTGCTGGATTGAGAGCCAAGGCTCTTGCTATTGACACCCTCTGTTGTTGTCCTCCAGAGAGCTGGCAGGGGTAGGCCTTCTCTTTCTCTTGAAGACCCATCTTTGCAAGGAGTTTCTTTGCAACGGCTGTCGCCTCCTGCTTACTTTTTTTCAAGACATGCATCTGAGCTTCGGTAATGTTTCTCAATACTGTCATGTGAGGAAAAAGGTTGAAATTCTGGAACACCAGCCCTAGGTTGAGCCTGATGCTTCGAAGCTCTTGCTTGTTTGCATACACGGCTTTGTTTTCCTTTGTGGTTACCATGTGTTGCCCACAGACTGTAATCGATCCTGCATCGACTTGTTCGAGCTGGGTAAGACAGCGAAGCAACGTACTCTTTCCGCTTCCACTGGGGCCGATGATCGAGAGTACCTCACCTTCGTTGAGATTGAAAGAGATACCTTTGAGGACCTCGAGGCTCCCAAAAGATTTAACAACATTTTCAAGGGAAATAATTTCCATTCTCAGCTCCTAATGATAGTAGTTAAGCTTCTTCTCAAGGGCGTCGAAGGAGCGTGAGACGAATGCATTCATGATAAAGTAGAAGACTCCTGCAATGAATATTGGCATGGTGGAAAACTGCCTCGCCGATGCATTTTGAGCCACCCGAAAGAGTTCTGCCACTCCGATAGTCTGGGCTAAAGCGGTATCCTTAACCAAGGTAATGACTTCATTCCCCATGGCGGGAATGATTCTCTTCACCACTTGGGGGGCAACAACATGGGTGAACGTGTGTGTTTTGGAGAACCCAAGGACCAGAGAAGCCTCATACTGTCCAGGAGGAATGGATTGGATGCCTCCTCGATAGATTTCTGCAAAATAGGCTGCATAGTTGATGACAAACCCAACAATGACGGCGGTGAATCGATCATACGAGGAGCCAAAGATGTAATAAGGGGCAAAGTAGACGAAGAGTAATTGCAGGATGAGAGGAGTGCCTCTCATGATCATGATGTACACATTTACAATATTCGAAATAATTGGGTTCTTGCTCATTCTTCCTTTGGCCACCAGCATAGCCAAGGGAAGGGAAAACAGCAGGGTGAGTGCGAAGATTTTCAGGCTGACAACCGTAGCGCCGAGCATCTGCAACAAGAGATTTCCCATGGAGGTCTCCTCTGAATAGGATTTGTTTCGATTTCGTCAGGGGAAAAAGAAACGGGGAGTCAAGCTCCCCGTCATCATACAGTGTTCCTTATTTTCCGACAACAGTGATGTCGCTACCGAACCAATCGGTAGAAATTCTTGCGAGTGTACCGTCTTGTTTCATGGCAAGAAGCTGCTCCCAGATTGCGTCGGCAAGTTGTTGTTCTCCCTTTCTGAAGCCGATGCCATAGTCCTCTGGAGCAAGTTCCTCCTCAAGGATTCTGAAGGGCTTTCCGCTCCTTCTGATGTTGTCTTCAGCTACGGTTACGTCGACAACCAGGGCATCGATGCCACCGATTTCAAGATCCATCAGGCCGGTGAGGTTCTCCTTGAACTCTACAAACTTCCGGATCGATTGCTTGAACTCAGGTGAATCATCTATTGCATTGGATGCTGAAGATCCTGCCTGATAGCCAACTGTCTTTCCCTTGAGAGAGGCAAGCGTTGTATAAGGACTGTCGGCCCGAACAACGACAACCTGGGCATTGTGGATGTAGGGAGGGGTGAATGTCATGGCTTGTTTTCGTTCATCGGTGATGGTAAAACCATTCCAGATGCAATCGATGTTTCCCGTATTGAGTTCTTGTTCTTTTGCATTCCAGTCGATTGCCTGCAGCTTCAAACCGATTCCCATTCGCTTGGTGACTTCTTTTGCAAGATCGACGTCGAATCCGACAAGTTCCCCTTTCTCATTGCGGAATCCCATGGGAGGGAAGTTGTCGTCCAAGCCCATCACCATATAACCCTTGTTCAGGATTTTTTCAAGGGAATTGTCTATGCCGGGACTTTGTTCTCTGGTTCCAGCAGCAAATAAGCTACAAGATACCAACAGCAATGACAGCAGTACAACAGTGCATCGTTTCATTTCTTTCTCTCTCCTCAAAGTAAATATGCCCGATGGACATTGCTGAGAGTGTACTTAATTGTCAGGAAAATTTCCAGACCAATTGCATAAATATTCAATCTGTGAATATCTTATTTGCAATGGTCGGCATAGGAGCACCCTTTGCATCCTTTGTCTTTTTTGCTTGAGCAAGAGCCGCAACCCTCTTGACGTCCTTGCCTGATAAGGCTTCTGACGGCAAAGAAGATAAGAGTAATGATGAAAAGGGCAACCAGTATATTGGCGAGAATGGTTATGAACATACGCACCTCAGAGGATTGCCAGTACGATAAGCCGTACGAGCAACGCAGATACATAGGCGAATCCTGTTTGCCAGAGAACAGCATATAGAAGCTTGCGTTTGCTTCCCAGCTCCTTGAACATCGCACTGATGGCGGCAATGCAGGGGCTGGATAGCAAAATAAACGTCATATAAGCCAGAGCAGAGGCAGGATCAAAGAACGAGGCAAGATTTGCAGTGCCTATTGTAACACTGATGGTGCTTACAATCGATTCTTTTGCAGCAATACCCGTCAGCAAGGCCACGCTTGCCTGCCAAAAACCAAAACCAAGAGGAATGAACAACGGTGAGATGAATCTGCCCAATACTGCCAGCATGCTCAAATCAGCATCCACTGATGTAAACGTGAAGGAATAGGAAGAGAGCAGGTAGATGACGATTGAAGCGAGCAGGATAATTGTGCCGGCCTTCTGAACAAAACCGAGCGTTCGTTCCTTTGTCTGCAACCAGACATTCTTGGCGGTGGGTATCTGGTAGCGAGGAAGTTCAAGAATGAAGGCATTGGTCTCCTTGTGCTTGTCCAACGCCCTTGCAATCAATCCTGTTGCAATCACTGCAATAATACCCAATAGATAGATCAGGGGAGCAATGAACCATTTGCCGGGGAAGAAATAGGTGAGCATCAGGGCAAAAATCGGCATTTTTGCTCCGCAAGGGATGAAGGGGGTGACAATTACAGTAAGTTCCCGTTGCTTTTGGTGTTCTATTGTCCTGCTGCTCATGATGGCAGGGACGGTGCACCCTGTTCCAATCACCAAGGGGATGATTGATTTGCCGCTGAGACCCATCGAGCGCATCATGCGGTCCATGATGAAGGCAATCCTTGCCATGTAGCCACAGTCCTCGAGGATGGAGAGCAATAAAAAGAGAACGAAGAGTTGGGGGACGAAGGTCAGTACAGCACCGACACCGGCGATGATTCCATCGACGAGGATTCCACAGAGCAACGGATGGACATGCACAAGAGCCAATAGAGTGTGCACATGCTGTCCGAGCATCTCAAAAAACGTCTCCATCAACTCTGTAGTGTGTCCTCCCACCAAGCCGATGGATAGGTAGAACACAAAGGCCATGATGGCTATGAATAGGGGAATGGCTCCAAAACGGCTGGTGGCAATGGTATCAAAATTAAAGGATTCCTTTGCCTTTGTTTTAATTTGGCAATCTTTGGCGATATGTTCGGCCACCTTGTAGCGTTGGTCGATGATGATCGCTTCGATTTCATCATCAAAATGCTCAGACAACTCGGTTCTCGCCTGATCAAGATACGTTTGCAGCAGCTGAGGAACCGGTGGCATGGAAGAGAGAAACAGTTCATCACCTTCGAGCAACTTGATGGCAGCCCAACGCATCTGCCTTCCCTTGGGAATCAGATGGAGATAGTCATCAGCTATGATATGAGAGATATAGCGTTCTACATAGTTGGCAAACAATGGACAGAGAGGGAGTTTCTTTTCAACAAGAGCAATTTCAATCTTCTTTTGCAGTTCTTCCAGGCCTGTTCCCTTGCTCGCAGAAATTTGTACCACTGAGCAACCGGTCATCTGTTTCAGTCGTTTGACATCGATACAGATTCCCTGCTTATGAAGGAGATCCTCCATGTTCAGGGCTATGATCATCGGCCTTCCAAGCTCAGAGAGTTGGTTGGTCAAGTAAAGGCTGCGTTCCAAGTTTGTTGCATCGATTACATCGATGATCAAGTCCGGCTGCTCATCAAGGATGTATCTTCTGGAGAGCTTCTCTTCAGGGCTGTATGGAGAAAGTGAATAGATGCCCGGCAAATCGAGGATTTTATGGCCGTTTATGATTCCCTCTTTCTTTTCGACTGTGACCCCGGGCCAGTTGCCTACATAGGCATTGGTCTTTGTAAGGGCATTGAACAAGGTGGTCTTCCCACAGTTGGGATTACCAATGAGTGCAATTGTTAGCATAGTTTACCTCAGCTCAATGCTGCGAGCTTCTGCTTTCCTAAGACAAAGGTGATATCCGCGCAAGGAAACTTCCATAGGATCTCCCATGGGAGCCATCTTTATAATTTGGACTGGAACACCCTTGGTGAAGCCCATGTCCATAAGTCGTCGTTTCAGTTGCTTTGGGGCATGGATGGCTTTCACCGATCCACTTTGGCCAACAGTAAGTTCATCCATTGTCATTTGCATCATTTTGTCCTTGCTTATAAGTTAGATATTACAAACTTTTGTGTCAAGGTTTTTTGTTCCTCTAAGATGACAAATGTATCCAAGCATGATACCATCTGTTCATGCACAAGTCAGGTGAAGATTATCTAGAGGCGATTTTGGCCCTCAGTGAAGAACATGAGAAAGTCAGGACCACAGATGTTGCCCTGCGGTTGGGTGTTTCCAAACCCAGTGTAAATAGGGCGATGAAGGTACTTGCCTCTGAAGGGTATGTCCATCAAGAGACTTATGGGACCATTTATTTAACAGAGAAGGGCAAGCTCAAGGCTTCCCAGATTTACTTCAGGCACAAGACCCTTACTTGTTTTCTTATTGAAGTGTTGGGAGTGGACCCGGTGGTTGCCGAGCAGGACGCATGTCTGATCGAGCATGATATCTCCAGCGAAACGATGGAGAAACTGGCCTCGTTCCTTCGACAACAAAAAATGAGAACTGATGAAAATTAAGCCTTTGCTTGTCGGTATTTGACTTTGTTTGACCACTTTTGATTTGTGGTGTATTGCTTGTGCAAAAACGATTACATTTTAGCAAAACCTTTGTCTTGAGAAATCCAAAAAGCCAATTACACTTGAATGCAGTAAGACTTTAGGAGGTCTATTTTATGAGAAAGACATTGGCTTATTTGCTGATCTTTGCACTTCTTTTGCCTCTCTCGCTGTTTGCTGCAGGCTCAAGAGAAACCGTTGTTGATGAAAATGCTCCGGTAACTGTTCAGTACTGGACACATGAAGATCCTGCGCGCACCCAGCTCGAGACAGAGTTGATTGCCAAGTTCATGGCAGAGAACCCGCACATCACTGTTGTGCGTTCAACCCAAGCTGCAGTGAAGCAAATCGAACTGGTACAGACTGCATTTGCAGCCAACCAAGGCCCCGATATGTTCAACCTGCCGATTGAGAACCAGTATGCGTACATCACAAATCGTCGTGTTGCTCCTGTCGACTACAAGGCAGCCGGCTATGCAAGCAAGCAGGATTTGCTTGATACCTATATTGACGGTGTCCTTGATACCGTAACAGTGGATGGTGAAGTGTATGGTCTTCCTCTTGAGTTGACAAACTGGTCAATCTTCGTCAACAAGAATGTATTCCGTTCAGCCGGCCTTGATGCAGAAAAGGATTATCCGAAGACTTGGGAAGAGATGGCAGACATCTCTGAAAAACTGGTAATCCGCGATGGTGACATCCTTGTTCGCCGTGGTTTTGACTTCCGCTATCCTTACTATTTGACTTTCTTCGTCCCCATGGTCGAGCAGCTTGGTGGAGACCTTCTCAGTGCGGATGGAAAGAAAGCAATCATCGGTGATGATGCATGGATCAAGGCTCTTACCTTCATGCAGCAGTGGGGTCCTTCAGGGCGCAACCTCGGCTCTCCGACCTACAGAAATGCCCGCAACTTGTTCAACCAGAACAACAATGATATTGCCATGGCACACACCGGCTTGTATCAGCAGGGAAGAATCGAGAAAGACAATCCTGCATTCTTCAACAGTGGAGAATGGATGGTAATTCCTTTCCCAACCTTCGAGAATGCCGTTCGTGATGTCGCATCCTGCTACTATGGCCACTTCTTCATGGTAAATGATGACAGCAGCCCTGCAGTACAGAAGGCAGCATGGAAGCTGGCAGGATACCTGCTCAGTCATGGAGAGGAGTATCTTACCCGTGGTGGAAATATCATCCAGCCCACCAAGGCACTCTTTGCAAGTGATACTCTGAAGAACATGCCGTACAGTGATGTATTCATCAACGATATGAACCGTTCACACATGATCTACTACGGAGAAAACTCTGCAGAGATCCAGACCCAGATCCGCTATGCGGTTGAGTCTGTCATGCTTGGCGGGGTAAGCCCGGAGAAGGCTCTTGCCACCCTCCGTGCCACCGTGCAGGAAATTGTTGACGAGCAGTAAGCTCTTTTACATTGGTCCTGCCCCCTCAGGCAGGGCCAATTTTTTGCTTCATGAATCAATACCCACCACACAATCGTAGGAGATCTCTATGATCAACAAAAAATACAAGGGCATTGAGAAGAAACAGGCACGCTGGGGTTTTATTTTTGTGCTCCCTGCAATGCTATTTTTCTCGCTTTTCAGTTTTTACCCCATTATCAACGCCTTTTATACCAGCTTTTTTGACAAGCGCGCGTTAAGCAAAGCCCCACCAAATTTTGTCGGGCTTGGAAACTACAAATATTTATTCGATCTGGATCGGGCAGCAAGTGCTCTCTCCTTTTACAATAGCTTGCGAGCAACCTTGGTTTTTACTTTAGGAACCTTCATCCCCCTTTTGATTCTGAGTCTCCTTTTTGCTGTCCTGATCAGCAATCTCAGCTCCAACAAGGCCAAGAAGTTCCTCCAAATCTCCTATTATTGTCCTGCCATCCTTTCAAGCGTCGTAGCCGCAACCATTTGGATGATTATTTTCGATCCAAGAGGATTGGGGAACCAATGGGTCAATGCTTTACTGAGAACCCCAGGTATCGACAGGAGATGGCTCGTAGACCCTGTAATGCAGCAAGTCTCAACAATGGTAATATATTTTTGGAAGTACATCGGTTACTTTGTCATACTCTTCATTACCGGTCTGGCTTCCATTCCTCCCACCATCTATGAAGCTTCAACCATCGATGGGGCTACTAAGAACCAGGTGTTCTGGCGCATCACCCTGCCGCTGCTCAAACCGACGGTGGTCTTGGTTTCAGTCATGGCCATGCTGCAATGTCTGAAGACCTTCAGCACCC
This sequence comes from uncultured Sphaerochaeta sp., assembly GCA_964547185.1. GTDB lineage: Bacteria > Spirochaetota > Spirochaetia > Sphaerochaetales > Sphaerochaetaceae > Sphaerochaeta. Next base: position 27,122 of record CAZJMG010000009.1, on the reverse strand, counting down.
AGTACATGCTGTATACCAATGGGGCTCCAAGGGCGCCGATCAACGTCATCACCTTCAATATTTATGTAACTGGTATTCAGCAACAGAGATTAGGAAGGGCAAGTGCTATGAGTGTTGTGTTGTTTGTCATGATGCTGCTGCTTACATTGTTTCAATTCAAAACCACCAAGAGTGAACAAGTAGAATACTAGGAGGAAAAGATGCAAATCGAAAAACGAATCACACTGCCAAAAACTATCTCCTATGTAGCACTTTTGGTCATGTTGACCTTTACCTTGATGCCGATCATCTTCATGCTCACTGCATCTATGATGACCAGTCGACAGATTCTGAGAATGCCATTCAATTGGATTCCTGAGCAATTTGCCTATCAAAATTTCATCAAGGCCGTGCAAGGGAACGACCAGAATTATATTTTTGTCAGGAATATCTCCAATTCCTTGATTGTAAGCTCCTCAGTCGCAATCACCACGGTGCTCATTGCAAGCCTTACCGGATATGGGCTGGCTAAGTTTCGTTTCAGAGGACGAAATTTCATCTTTATGTCTATCATGGCTACCATGATGATCCCTTTTGAAGCCATCATGATTCCCTTGTACATGGTTGTAATGATGCTTCGTATCCAGAACACGTATGTCGGCTTGATTCTTCCCTTCCTCGTCAGTGCCTTTGGTGTCTTTCAGATGAGGCAGTATCTTACTACATTCCCTGCAGAATTCCTTGATGCCGCCCGTGTCGACGGAATGGGTGAATTCGGTATCTATGCAAAGATTGTACTTCCGAATTGCAAGCCTGTAATAGCAACCTTGTCGATTCTTTCATTCCGAAGTCAGTGGGACAACCTGTTGTGGCCTTTGCTGGTCAGCCAGAGTGACAAGATGAAGACGATTCCCCAGTACATCTCGTCCTTTGCCCAGGAACGGAATACCGATGAAGGTGCCATGATGGCGGCTGCCTTGCTTGCCTCCATCCCCATGTTCATCCTTTTCATGTCCTTGACGAAGTACTTCATCGGTGGGTCTTCCGTCTATGAATCAAGAAAGGGTTGAGTATGACTGATTTGAGTCGTGGATTTGATCCAATTCCTTTGGATTGCAAACTCTTTCTGTTTGATATGGGCAATGTGGTGGTGAAAAATATAACCATGCTCGACGCAATAGCTGAGCAATACCATCTCGACAAAGAGGAGTTCTTTCAGGATTACCGGCATTATGACTTCCCCCTAATGGAGGGGGAGGTCTCCAGTGACCAATACTGGCAGCATATTCAACACGTTTTTGGGGTGAGCGTGGAAGGAAATCCTTTCTATGATGCTTTCCATCCGGTTTTCAATGGAGAGATTGTGGATCTGATCAAGAAATTAAGAACCAAGGGCTATCGTGTTGTCTGTGCTTCAAACACGTTTGCCTCACATTGGCAAAAGCTTGAAGCAATGGGAGCTCTTGCGATATTTGATGCAGTGTATGCTTCACATGTACTAGGGATATCCAAACCTTCAAAGCAATTCTTCAAAGCCATCCTTGATGCTGAGAAGGTGAGCGCTAACCACGCTTACTTTGTCGATGATTTCAAAGAGAATGTTGAAAGTGCCAGGGCTCTAGGGTTGGCAAGCTTATGCTATGCCTCCTCTGCTGAGTTGCATGACGCCTTTATAGCATTCATCTAGGCAATCTTCAGAATTGTGAGCCCATCTCATCACGAAACTGGGATGGGGTTTTTTCTGTAAAGCGCTTGAATATCTTTGCAAAGTAGCCAGGGGTGGGGAAGCCGCAACTGATGGCAATTTCGCTGATTGTCTTCTTTGGGTCTCTCATCAGCTCCACCGATTTATTAACTCTGTATGCATTGAGATACTGGAGGAAGTTCAAACCGGTTACTTCCTTGAAAAGTCTGGAAAGATGGCTTTCTGAAAGACTCAGATAGGCCGCTGCCTCCTGCAACCCCGAACTCTCACAATAATTTTGTGAGATATAGGTTATAGTTGCGTCGATTACATGATTGTTCACCTTTGCAGGCAGCTCAATCAATGTCCCCTTTGTGCTTGTCTTGCTCAAGAGATGTGCAACATCCTTGTCTTCTTCCTGAATTTTCTTGACCAGCATGGAGAGGGTTTCCTCCAACTCCTCATCATCCACAGGTTTAAGCAGATAATCGAACACTCCAAGACGTATAGCCTGTTTCATATAATTGAAATCAGTATGGCCGGTAAGTATCACCGCATGATTGACCGGACATCGGCTGAGCATGGCCAGCCCATCCTGGCCGGGCAAGCGAATGTCGGTAATGACGATATCAGGCTCCGTCTGTTTGATAAGGGTCTCTCCCTCAAGACCGTCGGCCGCAGTTCCCAAGAGTTTCAGGTCCAGCATTTCCCAACGAATTGAAGAAACAATTTCCTCTCTGACAATCTCTTCATCTTCTATAAATACGACAGTATAGCTCACAAGCTGCTCCTTTGTTCATTACATTCAGCAGGAAAAGAGACTTTTACAATGGTTCCTTCACCAATGGCACCGACTATCGATATATGCATCTTTTCTTTATATTTGAGATACAACCTTCGATATACATTGTATACACCGACATGTGAGGAGTTGGCAAGTTCTTCTAGATTATCCGGCAACGTTCCTTTTTTGAGGCCGACTCCGTTATCCTGTACCGAAATAAAAATTCTATTGTCGAGTTTCACAACTTTCACTTGCAAGTCCCACACCCCGGCTTTCGGCTCCAATCCATGAATGATGGCATTTTCCACCAATGGTTGAATAATCAATTTCGGCGTTTTTACATCCTTGCAATTCGGATCAAGATACGTCTGGACGTGCAATTTCTCCCCAAAACGCAATTTTTGAATTGTCAGATATGAATCAATGAGACTCATACTCTGCTCAAGGGTGCATTCACTTTCATGGTTGTCGATCGTTGAGCGTAGTAACTTGCCAAGCTTAACGGCGATTGTATAGATTTCCTGTTCATCATGAAGCTTTGCCAAGGCCTTGATGGTATTGAGTGTATTGAAGAGGAAGTGGGGATTCATCTGACTTTCCAAGGCTTTTCTTTCTGCCTCATGAAGTTTTTTCTCTTCTTCCTTGGTCAGCTCAAGCAAGCTGATTATCTGCTTCACCATGACATTGAATGAGTGCTCCAGTTGAGTGAACTCAAAGATGCTTGCAGTCACTTCATGGGTTTGCAGGTTTCCTTTTTCTACTTCTGACATCCGATCGGCAAGGTCTTTGATGGGACGGGAAATGGAGCGGGAGAACAACAAAGAGAGGATCATCGCCAGAATGCTTCCAACCGCCATGGTTCCGATGAAAATGAGCAATAGCCTATCAAAGCTTTCTTGGTAAGGGACTGAACTGACTACGGCAGCAAGAAGCAAGTCTGTTCCCGGTACTGCCTCAATGGCAACAACCGAGGACCCTGATCTTTGGATGGTAGCTCTGCCGACAGACTTGAGAGAGGTGAGGACAGGAAATTTTGTAAAGGGTCCAGAGCGGTCTGTATACTTTAGGCTGCTTGCAATAAAGACACGATTATCAATGAGCAGGATGTCTGCAAGCACATCGGTCGTTGATAACACACTGCTCAAGGCCTCAGCAAAAACCTCCACAACAAGATACCCTAGATTCTCTCCTTCCTTGTCGTACACCCTTCTCAGTATGGAGGCCATGACCATGCGGTTGCTCTCAGCTTGCCTGTGGCCTCTGATACTGATAATCGAAGCAGTAGGGGAGACGTTTGGATTTTGGCTGATGATTGAGTTCATATCGTAATCATTGCCATGATACCTGAGGTCGAAGACATCGGGAAACGCATGGGTGGAGACCCTGACCTTTCCTGAGTTGCTCACAAGATGGGCACTGGCTAGGTAGGTATCTCCACGCATGGTGCTGAACAGCAATTGGTAGAGATCCCTGCTTGTCTGGGAGTTTGTTTCAATCCGGTCGTCCTTGAGAATGGAGATCACCAATTCATTTGTAGAAATTTGGTAGGCCTTGTGCCGGTATGACTCCAGGATGATTCCCACTTGTTGTGCATCGTACAGTGCGTTTTGTTTTGCTTGTTCCATGAGATGTTGCTCTTGGTTTCTTCCTCCCAATAGTGCATAATAGGAGGCAAACAAGGCTAGGGGTACGGTCAATACGACTAAAAAGTACAAAAAAAGTCGTGTGAATAGTGTTTTTTTTGTCCAGAATGCTACTATACGATTCATAGGATGCAGTGTAGCGGCAATCAAGGGTGGAAGCAATATCAAGAAGCAAAGCGAATTTTTTTCGTATAAAGATACTGTTTTTTGTATAGAGAGGTTGACAGACTTCCCCAAAGAGGGCTACAAACAATAAACGGTCTTCGGGCTGTTTATTTGAGGAGAAAAAAATTTGAACGGGTTCATCAAGGCGGTACAATGTATGTACCAGACAGATCCAAGGAATCAAAAGATGCAGGAATGCAGTACATCCTGTTGTCCCACGTTCGGACCTTCTTATGCTTTGGTTTCCTTGTGTCTTGTACGCACCCTTCTTTTCTCCCTCCTCCCACTTCTATCTCTCATTACCCTTCTAATTATCGTAGTAAGCCTAATTATTCTCTGACCACGGCTGCACCTCGTTGCATGGACCGTGGAAGTAGCCCCCGAGAACCGGGGAGCAATCGCTTATACCCTGAGACCAGATGAAGGAGAGAACATATCGATGAATACCACAGAAAAGCGTTACACATTAGCCATCTTGGTTAACAACCACCCCGGCGTTCTGATGCGAGTAGTATCTCTTTTCAGCAGAAGAGGCTATAACATCAACAGCCTTAGTGTTGGAGAGACGGAAAACGAACAGTTCAGCCGAATCACCATTGTAGTGAATGGTGATCGGGCGGTAGTGGAGCAGATCAAGAAACAGGTAAGCAAGCTGTATGACGTAAAACGGGTTTATGAAATGACTTCGAACAAGAGCCTGCAACGGGAACTGGTGATGGTCAAAGTGCAGACAAGGCATGATAATCGTTCTGAAGTCATTGAGCTCGCTGAGATTTTCAAGGCAAAGATTATTGATGTAACAGCAAGTACGGTAACATTGGAAATGACCGGCAGCCTTGATAAGATCAAATCATTTCTGGATTTGATGCTTCCTTATGGCATCGTGGAAATGGCCCGCACAGGTATTACTGCATTGGAGCGGGGAGCCCGTGCACTGAGCTCAATCAGCTACAGTGAAGATGAAGAATGAACGAAACGCAAAGAAGCGCGACGCATAACACAGGAGAAAGAAAAAATGAGTACTATGTATTATGATTCACAGGCAGATCTCTCAAAGCTTGATGGAAAGAAGGTTGCCATAATCGGTTATGGAAGCCAAGGTCATGCCCATGCACTGAACCTGCATGAAAGCGGAGTGGATGTAGTCGTCGGTCTGTATGAGGGTTCCAAGAGCTGGGCTCTTGCACAAGAAGCCGGCTTGCAGGTAGCAACTGCCCAAGAGGCCAGTGCCATGGCACAGGTCATCATGATGCTCTTGCCTGATGAGAAACAGGCGAAGATTTATAAAGAGAGCATCGAAGCCAATCTTACTGCCGGCAAGTATCTTGCCTTTGCCCATGGATTCAATATTCATTTCGGACAAATTAAACCTCCTGCTGATGTAAACGTGATCATGATTGCTCCCAAGGGTCCCGGCCATACAGTGCGCACCCAGTTCCAGGAAGGCAAGGGAGTTCCCTCTTTGATTGCTATCGCCCAGGATCCCAGTGGGGATTCCACCGATATTGCTTTGGCTTATGCAAAGGGCCTTGGCGCCGGTCGCGCCGGTATTTTTGAGACAACCTTCAAGGAAGAGACAGAGACTGATCTTTTTGGTGAGCAGGCAGTCCTCTGCGGTGGTGTAACGGCTTTGATAAAAGCAGGGTTCGACACCTTGGTTGAAGCAGGCTACCAGCCGGAAATGGCATACTTTGAGTGCTGTCATGAGATGAAGCTGATTGTTGACTTGATCAATCAGGGCGGCCTTTCCTACATGCGCTACTCGATCAGCGATACTGCAGAGTACGGCGACTACATTACGGGAAGCAAAATCATCACCGAAGATACCAAGAAGGCAATGAAGGGAGTACTTACCGATATCCAGGAAGGAACATTTGCCCGCAACTGGCTTCTGGAAAACCAGGTGAACCGTCCATATTTCAATGCCAAGAAGCGTATCGAGAGTGAGAGCCTTTTGGAAAAAACCGGACAGAAACTGCGCTCATTGATGAGCTGGCTGAAGAAGTAACCTACATTTATTAAAAGATACAACTGGGAAGGACACTATGGAAAAAGACAGAATCTATATCTTTGACACCACACTGCGAGACGGCGAACAGGCACCTGGCTACAGCATGAACCTGGAGGAAAAAATTCGCATGGCCCTCCAACTGGAGGCTCTAGGTGTGGATATTCTAGAGGCTGGCTTTGCCATAGCGTCCCCTGGAGACTTTGCGAGCGTACAGGCGATCAGCAAGGAAGTGAAGAATGTGGTGGTTGCCTCCCTTTCCAGGGCACTGGAAAAGGATATCGATGCTGCATGGGAAGCTGTAAAACATGCCAGAAGGCCGCGTATTCACACCTTCCTTGCTACTAGTGACCTCCATCTTGAGTATAAGCTGAAAATAAGTCGTGAGGCTGCACTCGAGAAGGCAAAGAAGATGGTTGCCTACGCAAGAAATCTCAATGACGACATTGAGTTTTCACTTGAGGATGCTACGAGGACAGATCTTGACTATATGTGCAAGGTTGTCGAAGAGGTGATCAAGGCCGGAGCAACTGTGGTCAACCTCCCTGATACTGTCGGGTATGCAACAGTAGAAGACATGACTCGGATGGTCTCTACAGTCATGAACAAGGTTCCGAATATTGACAAGGCCATCATTGCAGTACACTGTCACAATGACCTCGGTCTTGCGGTTGCAAACAGCCTTGCAGGATTGAAGGCTGGAGCGCGCCAGGCTGAGTGCACCCTTTGCGGAATTGGCGAGCGTGCAGGCAACGCGGCTGTTGAAGAGCTGTTGATGGGAATCAGAACAAGAAACGATGTATATCCGTTTACCCATAATGTGAAAACAGAGGAAATTTACCGTTCAAGCAGATTGCTGACGCAGATTACCGGGGTCAAGCCCAATCCTTCCAAAGCAATCATCGGTGCGAATGCTTTTGCACATGAGAGTGGCATTCATCAGCATGGGATGATGGCGAACAGCCTTACCTATGAGATCATGACTCCCGAGAGCGTGGGAGTGATGAAGACCTCCTTGGTGCTTGGAAAGCATAGCGGTCAGCATGCATTTGAAAAAAGACTTGCCGATCTTGGCTACACGCTCAGCAAAGAGGAGGCAAAGACTCTCTTTGGGGAATTCAAGAATCTTGCCGATAGGAAGAAGACCATTACCGACAGGGATTTGGTGGCTCTTGTTGAGGCCTCAAATCAGAGCAGCCCTGTAATATGGGAGCTTGAGACCTTTGTGGTGAACAGCGGCAACCTGATGACCAGCACAGCTTGTGTAACCCTCAAAAAGGGTGAGAAGAAATATCAGGAAGTTGCCTTGGGAACCGGACCCGTCTATGCAGCCCTCAGGGCTGTTGAAAAGATTATCCGTCATCCTTTCAGTTTGGAGGACTACTCCCTACAGGCTGTTACCGAACACAGGGACGCTCTTGGAGAGGTTTTTGTGAAGATCAGCGACGGTCACGGCATCTATAGAGGCAGAGGAGTGAGCACTGATGTGATTGAAGCCTCCATACTCTCCTGTCTTGCGGCTGTGAACAGGATGCTTGATGAATCTGATACTGCTTTGCAAAATCCCATCAAGCCTACCACGACGCCTACCTTTGAGAATGATATGCTCAGATCTCATTCGGATAAGAAAAAGGAGAACGCCGATGCATAACATAGCGCTATTTGACTCCACACTGCGAGACGGAAGCCAGGCTGAAGGAATCAGTTTCTCTGTCTCTGACAAACTGAAGATTGTAAAGGCCTTGGATAGGTTGGGTGTTTCCTATATTGAAGCAGGTAATCCAGGATCAAATCCCAAAGACCTTGAGTTTTTTGCAGAAGCAAAGAAGCTGGATCTCAAGCATTCTGTCTTGGTCTCCTTCGGTTCCACGAGAAGAAGAAATACCAAAGCTCAAGACGATCCCAACCTCAAGAGTCTTGTCAAAGCCAATACAAAGATTGTTTCTATTTTTGGGAAAAGTTGGGATTTTCATGTTACAGACATCATTCGGACCACTCTTGAAGAAAACTTGCTCATGATTGAGGACAGTGTCCGTTTTATCGTAGAGAGTGGCTCCGAGGTTTTCTTCGATGCAGAGCACTACTATGATGGGTATCTGGCAAATGCTGAGTATGCCCTCAAGACATTGCAAGCGGCACTCAAAGGAGGGGCTTCCACCTTGGTCCTCTGTGAAACCCGAGGAGGCTTGATTCCCAGTGAAGTTGCACGGATCACCAAGGAAACGGCACAGCAATTTCCCTCTGTTCCCATCGGAGTGCACGCTCATGATGATATCGGTTGTGGCGTTGCTAGCTCTATAGCCGCTGTTGAGCAGGGAGCGGTGCAGGTCCAGGGCACCCTCTTGGGTTTTGGAGAACGTTGCGGCAACGCAAACCTCTCCGCCATCGCAGGAATTCTTGGGACCAAGCTTGGTTGTGATTGCCTGAATGGAGAAAGTCTTGAACAATTGACATCGGTGTGTCGAGAAGTGGCAGAGATTGCGAATGTCAGGGTCCAAAGAGGCATGCCGTTCATCGGCAAGAGTGCGTTCGCCCACAAAGGTGGCATGCACATTGACGGGGTTCAGAAGAATCCTCAATCGTTTGAGCATATCGATCCGAACGAAGTAGGCAATGAAAGAAGATTGCTGATGAGTGAGGTTGCCGGTCGAGCTCTGATGATCAAGCGAATTACCAAGATTGTTCCCGATCTAGACAAGGATGATCCGGTGACAGTCAGCTTGATGGATGAGCTTAAGATGCTTGAGGCACAAGGCTATCAGTTCGAGGGCGCCGAAAGCTCCTTTGACCTGGTGATCCGTCGACACCTGAAGATGTATAGGCCCTACTTTTCCTTGGTTCACTACCAGACCATTGGCTCAAGTCCGTATGCCGATCCCCTCAGTGACGCCACTCATGCCGCTGTGGTCAAGGTAAAGGTCAAAGGGGAGAGTGCCATCACTGCAGCTGAGGGAGAAGGTCCGGTCAACGCACTGGATAGGGCCTTGAGAAAGGTGCTCGAACAGTTTTATCCTACCCTCAAGAGTGTTCATTTGACGGACTACAAGGTCAGGGTGCTTGATTCAGGAGGGGCGACAGCCTCAAAGGTCAGGGTTTTGATAGAATCTACTGACGGCAAGGAAAGCTGGACGACCATCGGGGTGAGTAAAGACATCATCGAGGCCAGCTGGTATGCCCTTTGTGATAGTATTGAGTATAAATTAATAGCTGACGGTATAGAACCATCGGTTGAATGATGCAGAGAGGAGATAGCCCAATGGGAATGACAATGACACAGAAAATTTTGGCCAGTCATGCCAAGCTTGAGTCCGTGAGAGCGGGCCAGTTGATCATGGCGGACCTGGATATGGTGCTCGGAAACGATATTACCGCCCCTGTGGCAATAAACGAGTTTGCCAAATTTGGAAAGAAGACTGTTTTTGACAAGGACAAGGTTGCCTTGGTTCCTGACCATTTTTCTCCGAACAAGGACATAAAGGCGGCACAGCAGTGCAAGGCCTTGCGTACCTTTGCGAAAGATCATGAGATAACCAACTATTTTGATGTCGGACAGATGGGTATTGAGCATGCTCTGCTTCCGGAAAAGGGCTTGGTGGGAGCTGGCGATTTGGTAATTGGTGCTGACAGCCATACCTGTACCTATGGGGCTCTTGGTGCCTTCTCCACCGGCGTCGGTTCAACCGACATGGCTTGTGGAATGGCAACCGGACAAGCATGGTTCAAGGTTCCTTCTGCTATCAAGTTCAACCTCAGCGGATCCTTCAACGAGTATGTTTCAGGCAAGGATCTGATCTTGCACATCATCGGCATGATCGGTGTGGATGGGGCACTCTATCAGAGCATGGAATTTGCCGGTGAGGGAGTGAAAAACCTGACTATCGATGATCGGTTTACAGTAGCAAACATGGCCATCGAGGCTGGTGCCAAAAATGGTATTTTCCCTGTTGATGAGATTACCTTGGAGTATCTCTCTGCTCATTGTCCCAGAAAGCCTGTTATCTATGAAGCTGATGCCGATGCCGAGTATGAACGAGTTATCGATATTGATCTTTCAACGATAAAGAGCACCGTGAGTTTCCCTCATCTGCCTTCCAACACCCGCACCATTGATAACGTGGGTGAGGTCAAGATTGATCAGGTTGTTATCGGCTCCTGCACCAACGGCCATATCAGTGACCTCAGGCAGGCGGCAGCGATTCTCAAGGGTAAGCAAGTGGCTCCTTGGGTACGAGTGCTGATATTCCCTGCAACCCAGAAGATATGGAAGCAGGCCATGGGTGAGGGGCTCTTCGATATTTTCGTGGATAGCGGTTGTGCCGTCTCTACTCCTACCTGCGGACCCTGCCTCGGTGGTCATATGGGAATTTTGGCAGAAGGTGAGCGCTCTGTCAGTACGACAAACCGAAACTTTGTAGGAAGGATGGGACATGTGAAGAGCGAAGTCTATCTAGCCAGTCCCTCAGTGGCTGCGGCAAGTGCAGTAACAGGATATATCACTGATCCTGCGAAGGTTATGGAGGTATAATATGAAAGCAAAAGGAACAGTATTCAGATATGGGGACAACGTAGATACCGATGTCATCATCCCTGCGAGGTATCTCAATACCTCCAATCATAAGGAACTCGCCCAGCATTGCATGGAAGATATCGATGCCGATTTCATCAAACAAGTGAAAGAGGGGGATATTATGGTTGCCGATAAGAATTTCGGCTGTGGCTCTTCGCGAGAGCACGCGCCGATTGCCATCAAGGAGAGCGGCATTTCCTGTGTAATCGCAAAAACATTTGCCCGTATTTTTTACCGTAATGCAATCAATATCGGCCTTCCAATTCTTGAATGTCCCTCAGCTGTAGAAGGAATCAAGGCAGGGGATGTGGTTTCTGTTGATTTTTCCAGTGGTACGATTACCAATGAAACAACCGGTACTGTATTTAAGAGTGAGCCATTTCCTCCGTTCATGCAGGACCTGATCGCTTGCGGAGGTCTTGCAGGATATATCGCGAAAAAGGGAGAACAGGCATGAAAGCACATATAGCAGTTGTTCCCGGTGACGGGATCGGTCCGGATATTGTGCGTGAAGCGCTGAAGGTGCTCCGGGCGATAGAACTACGATTTGGGCATACCTTTACAACCGCCGAGTATCTTGCCGGTGGTGCTGCTCTTGATGCTGTAGGGATTCCTCTTCCCCAGGAGACCTTGGATGGCTGCATGGCCAGTGACAGTGTACTCCTAGGTGCCGTCGGTGGTCCAAAATGGGATACTTTGGCAAGCAATCTTCGTCCTGAAAAGGCCTTGCTTGGGCTCAGGGGCGGTATGGGCTTGTTTTGCAACCTTCGCCCAGCCATTCTCTATAAGCAGCTCTCTGATGCCTGTCCCTTGAAAAAGGAGATCATCGGTGATGGGCTTGACATCATGGTGGTGCGTGAGCTGACCGGTGGTATTTATTTCGGGGAACGAAAGAGAGAAGGCGATAGTGCCTATGACACCATGGCGTATACCGCCAGCGAGATTGAACGCATTGTAAGAAAGGCCTTTGAGATTGCCCAAAAGCGCAACAAGCGTCTTTGCAGTGTGGATAAGGCCAATATTCTCTGCACAAGTCAGCTTTGGAGAGAAGTTGTTGCAAGCGTTGAAGCTGAGTATCCTGATGTACAGGTTACACACCAGTATGTGGACAATGCTGCAATGCAATTGGTGCGCAATCCCAAACAGTTCGATGTCATTGTCACAGAGAATATGTTTGGTGATATTCTCAGTGATGAAGCAAGCCAGATCACCGGTTCAATCGGGATGCTGCCCTCTGCTTCACTCAGAGAAGATAGCTTTGGCATGTACGAGCCGATTCATGGCAGTGCTCCGGATATTGCCGGCAAGGACATGGCAAATCCGATTGCCACGATTCTTTCGGTTGCGATGATGCTTCGCTACAGTTTCTCGCTCTCGCAAGAAGCTGATGCGATTGAGGCTGCAGTATCCAAGGTTTTGGATCAAGGATATCGAACCGGTGATATTTATACTGAGGGAACCAAGAAAGTCGGGACCAGTGAAATGGGTAGTTTGATAGCACAGTCCCTCTAGGGACAGGAGGATGTAGGATGGACGAGAGCAAGAAACGTTCAGCACAGATGACCGAGGGAGCAGAGCGCTCTCCTCACCGATCGTTGATGAAAGCCCTAGGCTGGACCGACCGGGAAATTCATATGCCGATCATTGGCATCGTAAACGGAGCCAATGAGATAATTCCAGGCCATATTCACCTCGACAGGATTGTCGATGCAGTGAAGGCTGGTGTTCGTCAGGCAGGGGGTAATCCCGTCTCGTTTCCTGTGATCGGGGTCTGTGACGGTATCGCCATGGGGCATGTAGGCATGAAATATTCGCTTGCAAGTCGGGAGCTGATTGCTGATTCGATTGAGATCATGGCTACCGCCCATCCTTTCGATGCTCTGGTATTTGTGCCAAACTGTGACAAGATTGTACCTGGCATGTTGATGGCAGCAGCCAGGATAAACATTCCCTCGATTTTTGTGTCGGGCGGTCCTATGCTTGCCGGTAAAATTCCTCAAGAGGGTAATTGTGCAACCAGTTTGTCTGTGATGTTCGAGAAAGTGGGTGCCCACGCAGCAGGCATGCTCAGTGATGAACAGTTGCTTGCCTACGAGGACAATGCTTGTCCCACCTGTGGATCGTGCAGTGGTATGTTTACCGCAAACAGCATGAATTGTCTTACCGAAGCCATCGGCATGGCTCTTGTGGGCAATGGGACCATTCCGGCCGTATACAGTGCCAGAGATCGTTTGGCAAAAGAAGCCGGCTACCAGATCATGGAATTGTTGAAAAGGAATATCAGGCCGAGGGACATCATGACCAAGGAGGCATTCACCAATGCCTTGTCGGTCGACATGGCCCTTGGCTGCAGTACCAACACCATGTTGCACCTTCCTGCAATAGCTCATGAAGCAGGTGTGGATTTGGATATTTTCATGGCCAATGAAATCAGTAGCAGAATTCCCAACCTTTGTCATCTCGCTCCGGCAGGTCCTGATCATATCGAGGATTTGTACCAGGCAGGCGGGGTGATGGCTGTAATGGGTGAGTTGGGAAAGAAAAGCCTGCTCAACGCAGATATTCCCACAGTAAGTGGAAAGACAATCGGAGAACTCTATAAGGAAGCAAAGAATTATCGCAATGATGTGATCAGGGAGATTGATAATCCTTTCTCTCCCGTTGGAGGCATAGCTGTTCTTTCGGGCAATCTTGCTCCTCAAGGTGCGGTGGTCAAACGCAGTGCTGTAGATGAGAAGATGTTGGTCCATACGGGTCCTGCACGGGTCTTTGAGAGTGAAGAAGCGACTATCGAGGCCATCTATGCTTCAAAGATCAACGCCGGGGATGTGATAGTCATCCGGTATGAAGGGCCCAAGGGTGGACCGGGTATGCGTGAGATGCTCAGTCCTACCAGTGCCATAGCTGGAATGGGACTGGACAAGGAAGTTGCCCTGATCACCGATGGTCGTTTCAGCGGGGCCACCCGCGGAGCTTCGATCGGGCATGTGAGTCCTGAGGCGGCTCAAGGCGGCCCTATCGCCCTTGTTGAGGAGGGCGATCTGATCAGTATCAATATTACAGAGGGAACATTGGAATTGTTGGTTGAGGCAGATGAGCTTGCAAGACGGGCAGAGTGTTGGGTCGCCAAGGAGCCTGTGATTACCACCGGTTACCTTGCCCGCTATGCCAAGCAAGTTAGCAGCGCCTGTACCGGAGCAATTTTTACAAAATGAAACGACGACGATAAGGAGAACCTACCATGCAGATGACTGGCGCACAAATAATGATCGAGTGTTTGGTTGAACAGGGAGTGGACACGGTGTTCGGCTTTCCCGGAGGCTCTGTATTACCCTTGTATGATGCACTATACCAGAATCGAAGCAGGATCAATCATATCCTGACCAGCCATGAGCAGGGGGCAGCCCACGCCGCTGATGGGTATGCCCGCAGTACCGGTAAGGTCGGGGTATGTATTGCCACCAGCGGACCTGGTGCGACCAACTTGGTAACCGGAATTGCAACTGCCTACATGGATAGCGTTCCGATGGTCGCCTTTACCGGGAATGTAATCCTTCCTCTTCTGGGAAAGGATAGTTTCCAGGAGGTCGACATCACCGGGATCACGATGCCGATAACCAAGCATAACTTTATCGTCAAGGATGTTGCAGACTTGGCACCCACGATCCGCAAGGCTTTCAGGATAGCGCAAGAGGGACGACCAGGCCCCGTCTTGATCGATATTCCCAAGGATGTGACGGTGTTTACCGCTGATTTCATGCCTGAAAGTCCAGAGGCCTTGGAGCCAAGAACCGAGCGGCTCAGTGAAAAGAGCATGGAGATGGCACTCGATCTGATCAGGCATTCCCAAAGGCCAATGTGCTATGTAGGCGGTGGCGTGATCAGGGCAAAGGCTTCGGCTCAACTGCAAGAGTTCTTGGAGCATATCGACAGCCCTGCCTGTAGTTCGTTGATGGGCCTTGGAGCGATCAGCTCCTATAGTCCCCGCTTTACAGGTCTTGTAGGGATGCATGGCACCAAGGTGTCGAACATGTGTGTTTCTTCCTGTGACCTTTTGGTGGTGATCGGAGCCAGGTTCAGTGACCGCGTTGTGAGCAAGGCGAGTGCCTTTGCAAAAAATGCGAAGATTATTCATATCGATGTCGATCCTGCAGAGATTGACAAGAACATCAAGACGTACTGCAATGTGGTAGGAGACCTGCGGGTTGTCCTGGAGCAGCTGAATGAGAGAATTGAAGAGGTTATGCACCATACCAAATGGATGGAACAGGTCGCACAGTACAAGAAGCGCTATCCCATCCGTGTGGATCATGAGAGTTCACGATCGAAAGAAATTCTCAAGGCTTTGCAGCAGGTCCTGCCTGAGGACTTCTTTGCTGTTACCGAGGTGGGACAGCACCAGATGTGGGCTGCTCAGTTCTTGAAACACACCAAGCCAGGACATTTTTTGACCAGTGGTGGATTGGGAACCATGGGATACGGTACCGGTGCCGCTATTGGTGCTCAAGTGGGCAATCCTTCTGCAAGGGTTGTGAACGTAGCAGGTGATGGAAGCTTCAAGATGAACTGCAACGAGCTTGCTACCATTGCCCGGTACAAGCTTCCGGTAATCATTCTTCTGATGAACAACCAGACCTTGGGTATGGTTAGGCAGTGGCAGACCCTCTTCTTTGATGGCCGCTACAGTGAAACCACCCTCGATACTCCTATCGATTGGATTACTCTTGCCAAGGCGTATGGAGTACAAGGGATGCGCATCAACAAGGATGATGATCCGAAACCCATTTTACAGGCTGCCCTCGATCTTGGCCAAGCTGTCTTTATCGATTGTGAGATTCCTGTCGATGACAAAGTCTATCCGATGGTAGCTCCGGGAGCCTCCATCGAGGAGATGCTTGGGGTCACCGAGGTCACGGTCTGACCTGAAGCATGTTGTACTAGATCAAGCAGGGAAATCTCCAATGCTGTGCAGATGCTTTGCAACGTAGGTAATTGAGGTGTTCGTTTTCCTGCTTCAATATAATAAAGCTGGCTTCGCGAGAGGTCAGCTTTTTCAATCAATTCTTGTTGTGTCATTTCCTTTGCAATACGCAGTTCCTTCACTGCTTTGCCGATATCTCTCAATTTCATGCACCCAGTATTGCAGACGATAATGGGTTTTTTCCAGAAATTTGGCATGCAGGCAGGAAGTTTATAAGATGACTGAACTGTTCGGATAGGTCTGTATCTGTATGGTTATTGCTAGCTCTAGGTTTTAAAAATGCTTAGCATCTACACGCATATTGGCATTTTTTGCAGCATTATTTCCAGATTTTGGTCATCCTATGCTATGCTTATCGTACGATTGGTAAGGAGGTTCTGTGCCATGGATGATATGAGAGAGATGACCGTAGAAGAGTTGGGGGTTCTGTGCAGCAATTTACAAAAGGCTTGCACCAAGCAACAGAGAGCCGAGGAGGCTCAATTGTTTGCTGAGCTGGCTTCGTATTATCAAAATCGGGAAGAACGTCGTACAAACCAGGATTTCTCCCAGCTCTTACAAAAGATCAATGCTGATCTTTCCCAGGCTTACAACAGAGCAAATGAGAAAGCGAAGAGTGCTTCAGATCGAGGGGCAATGCGCTCTCTTGTATGGGGGGAGAAAGTATCCAAGTTGCTTAAAGGTCTCTTGGTTCGGTATGAGAAACAGAAAAACGGCTTGTTTGAGAATAACAATGTCTATGTCTGCGAAATCTGTGGATTTGTCTACGTAGGTGATACAAAACCTAAAATATGTCCGATCTGTAAGGTTCCCAGCTTCAAGATTCATCCCATCCAGAAGGAGGCCCTTTGATGCACGCCGCCAGGAATATTGCCTTATGTACCAAAGATTGTGTCTGTTTGTTCATCTGTCCCACCGGTGCTACTGATACGGAAAACGGTCAGATTGACTTTGCAAAATGCCTTGATGGTTGTCGTCTTTGTGTAGACGCTTGTCCGAGTCATGCGATATATCTGGTTCCTTCTGTCTATCCAGAACCTCAACCGAAAAGCGAGGCGGTAAGAAAAGAACTCTTTGCTTTGGCGAAGAGCAAGGTAGAGCAAAAAGCCTTGGCAAAGGATCTGCTGCAAGCAAGCAATGATCCAAGTTTCAGGCAGTTGCTCAATGCTCTTGCCACAAGCAACCATATTCTTGCTGAGGACTGCTATCGTGAAGCAGGGTTCATGCTGCCTCAGAGTGAGACAGTGAAAAACTGGTTGCAATCGCTCTTTGTTGAGCATCAGGATGATCAAAACTTTCCCAAGGATGTGGTTGCGAAGCTCTTGCAATTGCTGTAAACACCTCTATAATGGTTTCTTGTTTTTTTCTGCAAGGTAAAGGCAAAAAATCATGAAGGCTCCGATTAGAGCAGCCGCCGCGGTTGACACCCAGAGCGTGTACATGGAGTATTGCTCGATGATCAGGCCTCCTGTGACGGGGGCTATTGCATGACCGGTTCCCATGAGTATGGGAAGT
The DNA here is from genome assembly GCA_964547185.1 of uncultured Sphaerochaeta sp. Taxonomy (GTDB): domain Bacteria; phylum Spirochaetota; class Spirochaetia; order Sphaerochaetales; family Sphaerochaetaceae; genus Sphaerochaeta. Next base: position 9,796 of record CAZJMG010000009.1, on the reverse strand, counting down.
ATGGCGCTGAAGCGTCCTCTATGGCTGATGGGGGTGTTGTTTGCAACATAGTACTGTTCGTTGGTCGCTGCAATGATCTCTCCTAGGGTGTAGATTATTGTGAGCAGGAGAAAGGCCCACTCTTTGGTGGCAAACGCAAAGAGTCCGAACCCTAGGGCATAGAGCAGGCCGCTGAAGCTTGAGTTGGCCAGCGGATGGAAACGCCTCAGTGAACTGACCAAGATCGGGTTGAACAGTACTACCACGATACCGTTGAGGGCCATCATCTTTCCGTACAGTACAGCCCCCCCTTCATTGAACAATTGGTTAGTCAAAAGGGGGAGTGCGAAGAGTGTTTGGCTGTAGGCATAGCTGAAGAAGGTGACCGACAGCGCAAAGAAGATGAGCCGAGGTCGGCTGAGCAGGGCCTTGATCAGGCTTCCTCTCTCTCCCTTTTCCGTTGAATCCCAGCTTTGACTTTCCTCTATCAATTCTTCAGAGGGCTTGCTCTCCTTGACTTTCCACAATATCAAGAGCACTGAAAGAATGCCGAATCCTGCATTGCCATAGAATATCCACCTTGGGGCTGTGAAAAAGAGATAGCCGGCTATTACCGGTCCGATTGCATAGCCCAGATTATGACCAAGATAGATGAAGCTGAAGGCTACTTGTCTGTTCTCTCTTGTCGTAACGTCGGTTTTCAAGGCTTCCCGCGCAGGGTCGACCGCACCATCAAAGAACAAGGCAAGGAGAATAAGGTACACAACAATAGTCTGTCCTTCAAAGATTCCTGCCAGAATGAAGCAGATATCCATCAATAATTGAAAGACTACCACCACAGGTTTCCTTCCAATGGTATCCGCCAGCTTGCTTCCAATAAACGATCCTGGTATATACAGCACGGAAGCCAAGGTCATGAATGTACCTGCCTGTAAGGCGCTGTATCCTAATCTTTGGGTGAGGTACAGCGTCAGAAAGGGGTATACAAAGATTCCAACGCCATTGATCACTGTGGCAAAGAACAATACATAGATGGGTTTTGGCAGGCCTCTGTACAATGAAAGAGGAGAGTTCATAATATACTCTCTATAACAAGGGCAAGGCCGTTCTCTGTATTTGACCTTGCAACAAAATGAGCATGTTCTTTTACAAGGTGAGGGGCATTGCCCATAGCCACGGCATACCCTGCTTCTTTGAGCATCCCGATGTCGTTGTAATAATCTCCTACAGCCATGACATGTTCTCTTTCAATCGAGTATGTCTTGCATAAAGAGCGTACAGCATGCCCTTTATCTACACCGCGGGCAAGAATCTCTATATAACGAGCCGAGGATCTGAAAATGTTGAGGCTTTGCCCGAATTGTTTTTCCAGTTCTTCTTGCAGTGCTCCAACGATGTTGGCCTTCTCATCCATTACAAGTACTTTGAAGATTCGTTCATTCGGTTGCAGGATTTCAGGCAGTCTCTCAAGTTCATACACGTTTCCCTCGATATGCGAGGTTTGTACTTCCACTTCATACCAAGCATTTTTCTCTCTCATGAACCACCGATCGTTTGTAAAGACAGAGTGCTCGACTGCACAACCGGAGAGAAAGCTCAACACCTTTTCATAGATGCTCAGATCAAGTGGATGTGCCTCTATCTCTGCACCCGACTCATCGAGGATCAAGGATCCGTTGAAGCATCCCAAGGGTCCTGTAATGAGGAGTTCCTTTTGTATGGTTTTGAGGCTGAGGGAGAGCCTTCCGCTTACCAAGGCTACGATTATATCTTTTCTTCTCGCTTCTGCGATGGCTTTTTTGGTTCGTTCGGTGATTGTCCCATCAGGGTGCAGGAGGGTACCATCGATATCTGTGCAGATAAGTTTGCATGTAAACATGGGTGCATAGTAATACAAGTACTATTTCTTGTATAGAAGTTATGAGAGGACTTCGTAAAGACGAAATCCTCTCATGAAAACAGGGCTGTTTATGTCTCTTGATAGGGCCTGCCATAGAAGCAGTCAAGATATAATGTCTTGATCTCACTGATCAGGGGGTATCGGGGATTGGCTGCTGTGCACTGGTCATCAAATGCGTGAACCGATAGGTCGTCCACGTTTGCAAGAAAATCCTCTTCACTCACGCCCCACTCCTTGATGGAGGAGGGTATCTGCAGTTCTTTTTTCAACTCTTCAATTCCGGCAACCAAGGCTTGTACTTTTTCCCTCATGCTCTCTTTGGCGTTTGTCTTTATATAGGGAGTATTCTCCTGATCATTTACCGCTGTTGCAATATAATCGGCTGCACGGGCATATCGGCTGATTGCAGAGGGGTACTCATACTGAGGAAACGCTGCTTGCTTGGTGGGGTTGTCTGTAGCATTGTAGCGGATGACATTGCACAACAACAAGGCATTTGCCATCCCATGGGGGATATGAAACTGTGCTCCCAGCTTATGTGCCATTGAGTGACAAACCCCCAAAAAAGCGTTGGAGAATGCCATGCCTGCCATGGTGGAAGCATTATGAACTTTTTCTCTTGCCTTCTTATCATCAGGGTTTTTGTATGCCTGCGGCAGGTACTTGAAGATAATCCTCCCAGCTTCTAGGCACAGGGCATTGGTATAGTCGGTGGACATCGAGGAGACGAGAGCTTCCAAGGCGTGGGTCAACACATCCATCCCGCATGCAGCAGTAAGACCTTTGGGTTGACTCATCGCCAATTCACTGTCAACAATCGCCATGCTCGGCTTCAGTGCATAGTCTGCTATGGCCCATTTCATCCCGGTTTTTTCATCGGTGATGATGGCAAACGGAGTTACCTCGCTACCTGTTCCGCTGGTCGTGGGAATGCAGACGAGATCGGCTTTCTTTCCCATGTCAGGGAATGCATAGATGCGTTTTTGGATGTCCATGAAACGCAGGGCAAGGCCTTCAAATGTAACCTCGGGATGTTCATACAGCAGCCACATGATTTTTGCTGCATCCATCGGTGATCCTCCTCCGAGCCCGATCAGGACATCGGGCTTGAAGGCCTCGATGAGTTTCATCGCTTCAGTAATGGTGCCTAACGTCGGATCGGGTTTCACTTGGTGGAATACCTCGGTCTCGATGTCAAGATTGTCCAAGGTGTCGGTGATCTTCTGAACAATCCCACTTGAAAACAGATAGGAGTCGGTTATGAGGAACGCCCTTTTCTTGCCTTTCAGTTCGCCAAGGGCAACTGGCAGGCATCCGTATTTGAAATAGACTTTTGGCGGGAGCTTGAACCAGAGCATGTTTTCCCTCCTGGTTGCTTCAGATTTGATGTTCAAGAGGTGTTTCGGCCCTACATTCTCGCTTATTGAATTGTTGCCCCAGCTACCACAACCGAGAGTCAGTGATGGTTCAAGTCGGAAGTTGTAAATATCCCCGATTGCTCCTTGGCTCGCTGGCATGTTTATCAGGACCCTGCTTGTCTTTACGGTCCTGGAAAAGGTGTCTGCTTTTTCAGTCTCCTTTTCATCGATATATAAGACACTGGTATGACCGAATCCACCCAACTCGACAAGTCTTGCTGCCTTGGCAGTTCCATCGCCAAAGTTTTCACAACGGTATACGGCCAAAATGGGGCTGAGCTTTTCATGGGCAAAAGGCTCAGAGGCCTCAATGGTCTCTATTTCTGCAAGAAGGACTTTCGCCGTTGGAGGAACGCTGAAGCCTGCCAACGTGGCTATGGTTGATGCACTTTGGCCTACGATTGCAGGATTCACCGTACCTCGTTTGGGATCGAGGATGATGGTTCTCAGTGCTTCTGTTTCTTTCTTGTTTAAGAAATAAGCTCCTCTATGCAGGAATTCTGCCTTTACCTCTTCATAGATGTCCTTGTGGCAGATAACTGCCTGCTCGCTTGCGCAAACCACTCCATTGTCAAATGTCTTTGACATGAGGATGGAGCTGACGGCCATTTTGATGTCCGCACTCTTGTCCAACAGGGCCGGGGTGTTGCCCGGCCCGACGCCGATGGCCGGAACTCCTGACGAATAGGCACTCTTGACCATCGAAGGACCTCCTGTGGCAAGAATGAGATTAATCATCGGATGACTCATCAGGTAGTCGGTTTTTGCAATTGACGGTTCTTCGATCCATCCGATGATATCTTCTGGTGCTCCGGCTTTCACCGCCGCTTCCAATATGATTCTTGCTGCTTCAGAAGTGCATTTCTTGGCTCTGGGATGTGGGCTGAAGATGATGGCGTTTCTTGTCTTCAGGCTGATCAGGCTCTTGAAGATGGCTGTGCTGGTTGGGTTTGTGGTAGGGATGATGCCGCAAATGACTCCTATGGGTTCCGCGATTTTCTTGATCCCAAATGCGTTGTCCTGTTCAATGATGCCACAGGTTTTTTCATCTTTGTATTTGTTGAATATGTATTCTGAGCTGAAGTGGTTCTTGATGACCTTGTCTTCTATTATGCCCATGCCTGTTTCAGAAACAGCCATCGCTGCGAGCCTGATTCTTTGATCGTTTGCGGCTACGGCAGCTGCACGGAATATAGCATCTACCTGTTTCTGGCTGTAGGTTGCAAATTTGACTTGTGCTCGTTTAACTCGTTCTATGAGGTTTTGGAGTTCTTTCTGTCCTTCGAAGAGCGTGTTCATCGGTTCTTGGTTTTTTGCCATGATGTGACTCCTTAGGTCGTGTTCTGGCTTAAATGTATAAAAAATTATCGAATAAAGTCAAGAGGTATTAATATGTATGAGAGAATATGTATCATGAATTAATATGAATATATTTGAAGTATAAGGTTAAAAAAAATAATAAAAGTGTTATTTGGTGTATAAATAAGAGTATATCGAAATTATATATACGATAACAGCAAAAAATAGAAACAAGTTCCTTTTCATGGGCTTTCTTTTGAAGGCCTCGACAGGGCTGTCCTTCTTTTGCGCTGCTTTGAGCAGAGCTTGGTCCACGCGCTGAATCACCGATCCTTCAGTTGCCTTGAACGAACGGGATATCAAGGCGAAGTAGGAGAGGCTGAGCATGAGTAGCGAACCTGCTCTGCCTTTCAATTTTGGATTGCTTGCAACCAGGCTTTGGCTGGCAGAGAGCAAGCTGATCAGTCGTAGGGCCTTGGTCAATGCCAGTTCCAAGGATCCTTGGGTGAATGCCACCGAGCCGAAGCTGTGGAGCACTCTTCCGTTTGGTTCAAAAAGACTCAGCAGAACAAGGGAGATGATGAGCATCAACGGAGGAAGAATCCGTATCTTTCTTCGAGCGCACAATTGCATCAGATACATGCAGAGGGTTATCAATACAAGAGAGGTGAGCGACTGTGCAAACAGGATGGCAACAATACACAGCAGGGTTGCCACAGCCATGAGCAGATGATGTTTCTGCTGTTCAATGACGGGTAGCTCAAGAATGAGGGTGCCTTCTGAGAGTGCTTTTGGTATGAGACCTTTGTGTTGATATCGTTGCGCCAGTAATCCTAGAATGAGGCTCGAAAAAAGCCCGAGACTGAGCATCAGCGGTGCTGCTACCCAGATGGCGGGTCCGTAGGCAACCCAAGAGGCTACTTGCAACTGCGCCAGGTTGCTGACAAAAGCCCCCACCAAAGAGCAACCCACGAGTGAGACATGGTGTTTCAGTAGTACTTTTACCCCTTTCATTGCATACCCGGATGCAAGCGTCCCTGCAAGGGAGATGAAGAACAAATAGGAAAAGAGGGTTCCGCTGATCATACCTTGCCCTATGGCTTTCAAAAGCAAAACCACGCTGTACGCTCCGAGGGAAACACTGTCGAGTATCAGAAGCAAGGGGATGTTGGCAAGTCCCAGGCGCAAGAAAGGCAGGGGCTTTGGTATGAGATACTCAAGAGTGGAGAGCAGCAGGGTGGAAGAAGCGATGAATGCAATTTTTCGTTCAGTTTGCGACATCATCGACCTCCAGCTCATCCTCGTTTCCGACAATTGTCAAAAGCACCATGTTGGGAAGGCATGCTATCCAGGAGTTGCTTCTGAAGATGGGGCTTTGGTGGGTGCAACTTTTTGTGGGACACGCAGAGTCCATGATGTGGGCCTTTCCATCCTCTATGACTATGTGGGTTTGTCCAAGAGGTCCGTCAACGGTAATTTCACGATTGTTTTCAAGGCTGTAGCGAAACGTAGCTTTTTCGCTCTGTACTTGGACATAGCCGCTGCCTCCCTGCAGCGTCCTGCTGCTGATCAGGGCGATTGCGCCTATGCAGAAAAGAAAGATGAGGCTGTCTGAGAGGATGGTTCTGCGTTTTTTCATCCAAAGCAGTGTACCGCAGTGTGTAGCGCGTTTCAAGCTGACACCTTCTTCTTGAACTATTGGTGAAGTACGTGAAAATGAAGAGTTGTGTTTGACAGAAACCTCACCTCATGCCTATTATTGATTGGAATTGTGAAGAGTATGTGGAGATATATGTTGTATGGTATAGAACGCTTGTCAAGCAAGCAAAGGTATGGTGATGTTGCTGTATGAAGATGATTTACATCGTAGACGGTTCCTTTGAGGATCGTGAAGGGATCAAGCAGTACCTTGAACTGTCGGGGTATGGGGTTCAGGCTTTCGAGGATCTCCATTCTGTACAGGTTGCCATAAGCAGGCAGGTTCCGGACCTTTTACTGCTTGAGGTGCAGTTCAGTGATGGGGACGGCTTCAATTACCTGAAGAAGCTGAAGCAGACATACTCCTTTCCTGTCATCTTTGTTACCAATCGGGTGGCAGAGAGTGACCGGATCCTGGGTTTTGAATTGGGTGCGGACGACTATGTGTGCAAGCCTTTCAGTTCCAAGGAGTTGGTGCTCAGGGTGCATGCACTCTTCAGAAGGATCGATGTGAGTGTGTCCTCTTTCAGAAGTGGCTCCTCCTGGACCCTTGGCTCTTCTGTTTTGCAGTTGGACGAGGTGTCCCATCTTTTCTCTGTTGACGGTAGACAGATTCCTCTCACTGCTGCTGAATGGAGGATCATGAGCTATCTGGTCAGCAACAGCGGTATTCTCATTACCCGTTCTCAGATTCTGGAGCACTGTTTTGACTATAGTTTTGAGTCGTATGACCGTATCGTAGACACTCATGTGAAGAACATGCGTGCAAAGATGGGTCCTTTGGGATCGCAATGGATTGAGACGGTCCGTGGATATGGGTACCGGTTCGCCGGGAAAAGTGTAACGAACCTGCCGATGAGCGGGACTGATTCCTAGGAATAAGCTATGGAAGTTGAGCATGAATTGATCTATTTGGTTGAAGACCATGATGTGATCCGCGAGGGTGTCAAGCAATATCTGGAGCTGTCCGGCTACAGCGTAGAGGGTTTTCCCACCTTGAAGGCGGCCAAGGAGGCTTTTGCCCAAAAGAGGCCTGCTCTCTTGATTCAGGATGTGATGCTCCCCGACGGTGACGGGTTTGTATTCGTCAAACAGCTGAAGCAGAAGTGTGATTGTCCTGTAATCTTCATGACCGCCCGAAGCGAGGAGAGCGATCGAATTCTTGGTTTCGAGCTTGGTGCTGACGATTATATTTCCAAGCCGTTCTCTCCCAAGGAGCTGGTGCTCAGGGTGCAGGCTGTACTTCGCCGTTACAGCAACAATAGTTACACTCCTTCAGACGGGTATTTGTACGTCGGTGATCACACAATGCGTTTTGAGGAGCAGGATCATCGGTTGCTCGTCGATGGACAGGAAGTGGCGCTTACCGCCGCCGAGTGGAGGATCCTTTCCTATCTTATCCAAAACTCCCATCACCTGGTTTCTCGTTCACAGATCTTGTCTGAGTGTTTTGACTATAACGTCGAGTCCTATGAGCGGGTCGTCGACACCCATATCAAGAACATTCGATCCAAGTTGGGAGAGGGTATGTGGATAGAGACCGTGCGAGGGTATGGCTACCGTTTCATCGGGCATGAAAAGGATAAGATGTTGGTATGAGAAAGCAGTTTGTCCGACTCTTTCTTGGGTTCGTGATGGTCGTCGCGGTCATCCTCGGCATCCAGCTGATGGTGTTCTGGGTTACGATCACCCACCAGAGAAAGAACTGGACTGAGTCAGTTTTTCAGGAATATCTCACTTCTTTTGCTCGCAATCTTGAGCATGGCCTCTCTTTGCGCAGCTACTCTTTGTTCACAATCGAGGAGTTGCTGCTCGCTTCTGCTGATGACCGTGTCAGTGGTTTGTATATTCGCAATCCAGACGGTACCGTCGCTATCGCGTACGGCAAGACAAGCAGCGGTACTGCTCTTCCTGTGCCCAGGGGACAGCAAACCTTTTCCATTACACACCAGAAGCCGGAGATAGAGCTTGCCCCCGCTCAGGTTGAGGTTTCTGAGCACGGGTTCATTTCCTCTGAGATGCAGGGCGACGTGTACCTCGTGGAGATCATGCACACAGGGACTTTTGCTTCCATCTACGTGACCAAGCAGCCTGAGCCACAAAAGCAGACGTTCCTGTTGCCTCCCCAGGTCAAGGCAACTGACATCGCCGGTTCGTTGGTCATCATTTACAACGAGGAGACCCTCGCTCTGGTGGACATCCTTACCTATACACCGTTTACCTATAAGAATACAGGATACTTGTTCAAGGGGCTTTTCTACCCCATCCTCTGGGCGATGCCCATCGCATTCGTCATCGCGCTGATGATGGCCGCTTCGATCTCCAAACGGAGTGAGCGCTATACACGAGGAATCCAGACTGCTCTTGCTCAGCTCAGCGAGGGAGAGCACGACATCGTGCTCCCTAAGACCAAGATTGATGAGCAGAAGGTGATCAACAGTTCAATCAGCATGCTCGACCAACATCTGAAACAGCATAAGCAAAGCCGGCAGGCTTGGCTGAGAAGTATCACTCATGACCTCAACACGCCCGTGACCAGCATGAAGCTGATGCTCGACGGGCTTTGTGACGGGGTATTCCCGCTCAACGATCAGACGATCCTGTCCATAAAGAAGGAGAACGACGTGCTCAGTGAGAGGATCGCTGCTGTGGTCCTGTACGCCAACTTGCAGAGTCCCGACATGAAGGCAACCAAAGTGGCGTTGTCTGTTCCCAACTTTCTGGACCAGGTATTGTACGGCTTTGCCCCAGAGTTGCGTCGACGCATCAACGTCGACGCGGCCAACGCAGTCCTTCAAGCTGACTCAACATTGCTGGCACACGCTATAAAGGCCTTGTTGGACAACGCCCTCAAAGCCTGTGACCAAACCATAACTCTGAGCATCGGAGAAAATAGAATTCTTATTCGCAATCCAGGAAAGCTTATTGACGGTGTCGACTTCTTTGAACCATGGAGCAGGGGAGACCTTGGACGATCTACCGCAGGCAACGGTCTTGGTCTTCCCATCGTGGGACAGGTGATGCGCCTGCATGATGGTAGTGCGACAATCCAGCAAAGAGATGATAGTGTTGAAGTGATTCTTAAATGGTGAGGCTCATTAAATCATTACCTTCAAAATCAAAGATAGTGAACGTGTTATCTTCCAACAAGCAGTAACTAGCTGGAAAGCCTCCCTTAGGCAGTGCTACAGAGCCAGGATTGATATAAAACAATCCGTCACGTTTTTCTGCTACTGGAACATGCGTATGTCCGCTGACCACAACAGTGCCTGCAACCAAAGGCGGAAGCTCCTTGTGGCCATGATGAAGATAGATCATGTGCCCATGAAGTTGTTCAAAATAGAGTAGCGCACTCTCAGAAAGCACCGGAAATTCACAAACCATCTGGTCAACTTCAGAATCACAGTTCCCTTTCACACAAATTAACGATTCTTTTACACTATTTAGTGTAGCCCGTAAATGATTTTTTCCTCCCTCTAGAATCTGTGATTGGCAGCCCTGT
>CAZJMG010000008.1:0-103575 GCA_964547185.1 uncultured Sphaerochaeta sp. | reverse complement strand
CCGCGATGACCGCGGTGGAAGACCATCTTTCCGCGACCGCGATGACCGCGGTGGAAGACCATCTTTCCGCGACCGCGATGACCGTGGTGGACGCCCATCTTTCCGCGATCGTGATGACCGTGGTGGACGCCCATCTTTCCGCGACCGTGATGACCGTGGTGGACGCCCTCCATTCGTCTCCAGAGAAGAAAGAAAGCCTTTTTCAGATCGTGAGGATTCTAGGAACGCAGAACGACGACCACGCAAGTCTGCTCCGAAGCCTTATGGTTTTGATTCATTCCGCCAAACGAGAACCCGTGGTGAAAATGAACAAGATTTCTTTTGGTTGGACAAAGAAGCTAAGAAAGGTGATGAATAGAAAATTTCTCTTGAACAGTGCTGGACCCCGTGAATTCGGGGTCTTTGTTACAAATACTTGCATAATTGTAAACAAAGATTGCTGATTATGTATGTTTCACTGATATGCTCTGTTGACAGCTGTGTGTAGATGTCTTAAGATAACTATTGAGATTTTATATCAATTAGGATAGCCCATGAAAGAAAAGCGACAGACAATCCAAAAAGGACTGGTGTGGGAAGCTGTAAGTACAGCCACAAACCATCCAAATGCTGAACAAATCTACGAGAGTATTGTTCTGAAGCATCCTTCCATAAGTCGAGCTACTGTGTATCGTAATTTGAACATGTTGGTAGATGAAGGAAAGGTGAAGAGAATTCGTGTTTTGGGTGGCCCCGATCACTTCGATCGGACGTTGCACCAACATTTTCATATCCAATGCATGGTATGTAAAAAAGTTGATGATATCGAAATGATTGGTGAATTTGAATTTTCACCAAACAGCGTTGATACTCATGGGTATCTTCTGGATTCTTTTGAGATAGTTTTCAACGGGATTTGTCCCGATTGTCAAAAAATGAGTACTGCTGAAAAGCAGTAAAGGAGAAACAGTATGGAATTGAAGGGATCCAAGACGGAAGCTAATCTGAAAGAGGCATTCGCAGGCGAGTCAATGGCAAGGAATAAGTACACGTATTATGCTTCTAAAGCTCGCAAAGAAGGCTATGTACAGATTGCAAATCTGTTTGAGGAGACTGCAATCAATGAAAAGGAGCATGCAAAGATATGGTTCAAGCTTCTCCAGGAGAATGGTGAAGTCCCTGATACTGCTATCAATCTCAAGGATGCTGCAGCTGGTGAACACTACGAATGGACCGATATGTATGCCAATTTTGCCAAAGACGCCCGTGAAGAAGGCTTTAGCAAGATTGCTACACTCTTTGAAATGGTTGCTGCCATTGAAAAGCATCACGAAGAACGCTATCTCGATCTCTTGAAGAATGTTGAAGGTGGTTTGGTATTCAGTCGTGAAGGCGACCAGATGTGGAAATGTTCCAACTGTGGTCACATTGTAATCGGCAAGAAAGCTCCTGGACTCTGCCCTGTCTGTAATCATCCTCAGGCATATTTTGAGTTGGTTGCCAAGAATTACTAGAAATATTCTTGCTCCATTGAGAAAGGCAGGTTCATTACCTGCCTTTTTAGTCGAAATTCATGAAACGCATGGGGTTGGTACTTACCATGGCATGAAGAATCTCATCGGTGAGCGGTGATTGTTCAAATATTCGATAATAACTCGAATAGGACTCAACTTTGAAAAGATTCACTGAAAAGTCTGAACCAAAAAGAGAACGAGAAATTATGTTGTTTCTTGTTTCCTCTTCCAGAGAATTGAGATAATTCGAGAGAAGCACATAGAAATCAAACGTAGTACCACTGAAAGAAACATCGGCATAAATATTAGGGTACAACCCCATCAGTTCTGTTATCTCATAGAACCAAGGGGAGTCAGGCATCTTGCTGGTAAGATTACTGATCAAGGTCAGTGGGTTTTTCTGTAATTGGTTGTATTGCCATCCATAGTGTGCAAAATCGATACGAAGCGTTGGATAGCGAGCCAGTACTGGTTTGTAAGAGAATGGTGCAGTGTATTTCCACGCCTCTTTCGCAGGAATACCCCTATATCCTTGATCGTCGCAATGTGTCATGATCGGAATGTCGTAAGCACAGGCAAACTCGTAGATCAAGGTGACCTTTTTTTGTTCGTCTTTATCTGCAGGCCACGGATTATAGCCAAGGGGTGGGTAGAACTTGATACCATAGAACTGTTGTTTTGCTTCTTTTGACTCTCTATCTTTTATAATATAGGTCTCCAGTAGTTCTTGGATAAAGTCAATTGAATGAACAGGCGGGTTGATCCCTAAGAACGGAAAAAACTCGAAGAGCCCATCAGGATGAGTTTTGTGGTAATACGCAAAGCCTTCAAGGGTATCAGCAACATAATCGAGAATTTTCTGTTCTTTCGGGGCAGGGTAATAGAGGTTTTCTTCACGGATTTTGTTTGCAGAAAAATCCATCAAGAGAGGACACATGGCAAGTTTGTCATAGACTTTATCACGCATGTGCATTTTATTGTCTCTGATATAAGGCTGTTGGGGATAGGGAGCATCTTCCTCATGTGATGTAAAACAACCTTTCAGGTCGTTTTCCATCATCACCAAAGTCTGTCCAATTGGTTGTTCAAACGTGGTCAGGGTGTTGGTGAGTCTGTTCAAAAGAACAGAACCCCTTCTGTTTTTATTGGTCAAGATATAACTTGGTGAGAGAGTCCCACTTGTGACCAGATCAGGAATCCCTCCTTCCAAGGAAGAGAAAAAAGAGAGAAGGTTGGGATGAGAGATGTGCATCAAGTGAAAATGTTGGTCGAAGAAATAATTCATACATTCCTCCAATAGGACCAAGGGGACGAAAAATCGCCCCCTTAGACCGCTCTACATACCCATTTTCTTTTTAAGCTTGGCCCAAGAATCCTTGAGTGTGACCGTCCTGTTGAACACAGGATGCTCACTCGTACTATCCTTGTTATCCACGCAGAAGTATCCATTTCTGATGAACTGCAGATAGTCACCTACCTTAGCCTTGAGAATTTCAGGTTCAGCCTTTGCGTTTGTAAGTATTTTCAGAGAATCAGGATTTAGATCATCCAGATAATTCCCCGTTGCTTCACCTGGATACTCAGTCCTGAAAAGCTTATCATACAAGCGTACCTCGATGGTTGCACCCTCAGTAGCACTTACCCAGTGACTGGTACCCTTGACCTTCCTATTGTCAACAGTAGAACCGCCTCGAGACTCTGGATCATACGTACAGTGCACTGCTATGATAGTTCCGTTTTCATCCTTAACTACGTCGGTTGCTGTGACATAATAGGCATATTTGAGTCTGATTTCATTGCCTGGGTAAAGGCGATGATAGCCCTTGGCCGGAACCTCCATGAAATCTTCTCGTTCGATGTACAGTTCTCGAGAGAAGGGAATGAGGTGCGTTTTGCTCTCTGGATCCTCTGGATTGTTGACAGCTTCAAAATACTCGACCTTATCCTGTGGGTAGTTGTCAATTATCAACTTGAGAGGATCGAGGACCACCATCAATCGCTCTGCACGCTTGTTCAAGTCCTCGCGCACACAGAATTCCATAAGTGAATAATCCACGACCCCTTCAACTTTCGCAACGCCTATGCGGCTTATAAAATCTCTCATGGACTGTGGAGAGTATCCCCTACGACGAATTCCGCTGATCGTTGGCATCCTTGGATCATCCCAACCATCGACTATTCCAAGCTTTACAAGATTCAGTAAGCGACGCTTGCTCATGACCAGGTAATTGATATTCAAACGTGCAAACTCATACTGGCGCGGTGCATGGTCAATATTATCAATGCTTGTTGCCCAATCATAGGCTGGACGATGATCTTCGAATTCCAGGGTGCATATAGAGTGGGTGATTCCTTCTATGGCATCACTGATTGGATGGGTGAAGTCATACATTGGATAGATGCACCATGTATCACCGGTTCTTGGATGAGAAGCAAATTTGATACGATATAGGGCAGGATCTCGTAGATTGAGATTTGGGCTGGCCATATCAATCTTGGCTCGAAGAATGTAAGAACCCTCTGGATGTTTTCCTTGGTGCATCTCTTCAAAGAGCTGTAGGTTTTCCTCAATGCTGCGTTCGCGATCGGGACTGTTCTTTCCAGGTTCGGTCAAGGTTCCGCGATACTCGCGCATCTGTTCAGCGGAGAGACTGTCGACATATGCCTTTCCCTTCTTAATCAGGTCAACTGCGATTTCATACAACTGCTGATAGTAATCTGAAGCATGATACTCATAATCACCCCAGTCAAAACCCAGCCAAGCGATGTCTTCCTTAATTGAGTTGATATACTCCATATCCTCTTTTTCAGGATTGGTATCGTCGAATCTAAGATGACAGCGGCCTTGGTATTTTTGGGCAAGTCCGAAATTCAAACAGATTGACTTGATATGCCCAATATGCAGATAGCCGTTGGGTTCGGGGGGGAAACGGGTGACAATGGTATCGTTGGGAACCCTTTTGTTGGCAAGATCATCCTCAATGATTCGTTCTAGAAAATTCTGAGGACTTTTCTCTTTCATCTCTTCCATTCTATATCCTTCCTTAATGCCCTTTCAAAGGGGCTGCTTTGAAGATAGCACATAGTAGCACAAGCGCCTACCTTAAGCGAGTATGAGCGTATAGGAAAGCGAGTGTAATCGCATGTTCTTCTTCTCTGTAGTTTCATTGCTGAAATAAAAACCAAAACTTATCGAATCTTCTGCAGGTCCCAAGGTGAAGGAAGTAAAAACAGCAGCTTTCTGATCATCCTTTCCCAATAACCCAATCTCCATGTTCGAACCACATCGTTGCAAATACCACCGAGCTTCTTGATGCTCGCATGTAAAAGGTATCTTGCTTGTTGCTTTGTTGTTATGAATGGAGGATTGAAGTTCGAGCATGTTCTGTGACAGCCCTGCTGATACATAGGTGCTATCAAGATGATACACACAAATGCCGCAGAAGGCATTTGGATCGGGGACGCTCAAAGAGGCTTTCATGATAAATGGATCATCGCTGATGGCCAGCAAGAGCGGTCCCTGCGGGAGCTTCATCGAGTGATCAACTTCAAGTGTTACTTGCCGATGGTTTTTTTCAAATGTATCCGGCTTTCTAAGCCATCGGAAATCTTTCAGGGTTATTCGCTTCATGGCCCTAGTATAGGAGAGTTATCGGATTTATTCCACATTCTCTTTATGTTGGAGCAAAGTTGTTGTACCCTTAAAGCATGAAGTCACCTAAAGAATACAGTTTGGAAAAATATTTACTCTCTTTGCTCGACCCTCAGAGCAAAGCATACGAGCTTGCTTCCTTATTGGTTACTGATCCGGAATTGGAAGCAATTCAAGAATACGCAAATGTTGTTTCAATAAAACGATTGAACTACAATGATCATGGACCTGTTCATATGCGTCAAGTGGCAGTAAATGCAATTAAGATGCTTACCTTGCTTACAGAAGCAAACATAAAAACATCCTTGGAACAAGAGGGTTCTGGCACTGTCGAAGACAGCCTTTGTGCCTTGCTGCTGGCTTCTTTCTTGCATGACCTCGGCATGAGTATCGGACGATCTGATCATGAGATGACAGCCTTGATCATAGCAAGGCCGATCATGGACAGGCTTCTGAAACAAGTCTTCGAAGACCAACTTGCTCGCAGGATAGTAATCTCCTCTACCGCTTCCGAAGGAATCGTCGGGCATATGGCAAACCGAAAGGTTCATTCCCTCGAGGCCGGACTTGTCTTGGTTGCTGACGGATGTGACATGGAGAAAGGTCGGGCACGTATTCCCATGAGTCTCAACACACAGGCGAAGACTGGGGATATCCATAAATACTCAGCAAACTCCATTGAGCGGGTTCGGATTTTGAAGGGGGAGGACAAGCCTATCCATATTGATGTTGAGATGTCGAGTGATGTAGGGTTCTTTCAGATTGAAGAAGTTCTTCTTCCCAAAATCATGATGAGTCCGGCAAAAGGCTTTGTTGAGGTGCATGCCTCAGTGATCGGACAAGGTAAAAAACGATATCTATAGGAGTTGGTCATGATAGGAATTATTGGTGAGGCGTTGATTGATTTTATTGCCAAGGGAACACAGGGCCCTATGGTTCCGTTCGAGTCTATTGTCGGTGGATGTGCGCTCAATTCAGCAATTTCTGCGTCGCGTCAAGGCTCGGCAGTCGGGTATATAGGAAAAATATCGAAAGATATGTTTGGACAGAGAATTTTGGATTATTTGGTTGACAACCAAGTGTTGTTCGATGCAAACCTCTGTGCTGTCAAAGAACCCACTTTGTTGGCTTTTGCTTCCTTGGACCATGAAGGCAAAGCAACCTATGATTTTTTTACTGAAAAGACTGCTTCTGTAAGTATTGATACAAGTGAGTTGCTTCAAGTGATGCAAGAGCACACAGATTTGAGAGTGGTCCATATTGGATCCATTTCTCTTGCCTTAAATCCTGTAGCAGAAGCAATATTGGAAGCTCTCGAAGTCTATGAGCCCAGACCTGTTGTGTTTTTTGACCCGAATGTCCGTCCTGCTGTCATTGATGATGAAATAGTCTATAAACAGCGTTTTGAACGAGCTTTGCAACGTGCATCATTGGTGAAGCTTAGCGATGAGGATCTTGCGCTCATGTACAGCGGTTGCGACATACAGAGCAAGGCTGGTTCATTGGCTGTCGAGCAAGGCAAGCACTGTATCTTGACCTTGGGAAGAAAAGGAAGCATTTGGTACACTCCTGAAGGCAAGACTGTTTCAATGCCGATTATCGATCTTCCTGTCGTAGACACTGTCGGGGCTGGAGACACTTTCAGCGGAGCGTTGTTATCATATTTGCATGATAGGAATTGTTTTGGTGAAGATGGACAGGAGCCGAAGCTTTCAGATCTTGATGAACATCTGATCAGGGATGCTTTGTTGTATGCTACTGCAGCAAGTGCCATAAACTGTAGTCGCAGAGGCTGCAACCCCCCTAGGAAACAGGAAGTATTGACCCTCCTCTCCAGTCTCTAGTTGCCTCTTTATTAGGTTTGGAAGTACACTCTTCTTATGCTGAAAGATACCCGTAGCAGATTGATACGTATTTTACTCATCTTTGTCTTGGGTACGTTGATTGTATTCACTGGATTGTTGCTTTTTCGTTGGACTGCCGCCATCGAACAAAATAAACAGAGAAGAGAACTGAGCCAAGCCTTGCGGACCATCAAGAACGAGCAAGGGATCCAAGCTCTCTTGGCTCTCTCAGGCGTTGAGGTTGCAAACATCTTCTATGGTGAAGAGGGCCTCATACTCTTGGAAGGGAATGAATCTTCCTGGTTGTACAGTTCTGATGAAAAACAGAACATCAACGTATATGAGAACGTAAACAGAAGTGTCGTACATATTACCACGACAGTTGATATGATGACTCCGACCTTCAGTGATATCATTCCTGCCCAAGGGACGGGAAGCGGCATCATTCTTTCCTCTGATGGTTATATTCTTACAAACGCACATGTTGTTGCCAAGGCAGCTAGCTTGAAGGTGGGGCTTTATAACAACAAAACCTATCCAGCAACCTTGATCGGAGTGGATAGTGAGGACGATCTGGCAGTCATCAAGATTGCTGTAGAGAAGGATGTCCCTCTGTATCCCATCACCTTGGGAACCAGTGAAGATCTAAAAATCGGACAGAAAGTGATTGCCATTGGAAATCCTTTTGGGTATGACCGTACCATGACCGTGGGTGTGGTGAGCGGACTGAACAGGCCGGTACGCACTAGTGAGGGAACTGTGGTCATGAATGCCATCCAGACTGATGCTTCGATCAATCCAGGCAATAGTGGGGGGCCCTTGCTGAACTCAAGAGGTGAAGTAATCGGTATCAACAGTTCTATATTCTCAACCACTGGGAGTTCTCAAGGAGTCAACTTTGCTATTCCTATCGATACTGCCATAGCGGTTATCCCTGACCTCATCAGGTTGGGAAGGGTCAGTCGTGGTTGGCTCGACCTCTCTGTGGTTCAGCTTACGCCTCAATTGGTTTCTTATGCTAAATTGCCGATAGCAAAAGGGGTGTTGATCAGTCAAACGGTGCCTGACGGTTTTGCTGAGAAGGCAGGGCTCAGAGGAGGAACGCAACGTGTCCAGTATGGGGCTAGTGTCATCTTTCTTGGAGGCGATATCATAACGGCAGTGAACAATGTCCCTGTTGATGATGTGAACGGTTTGTATCTTGCATTGCTTCCTTATCGAGCTGGCCAGAAAGTTACAGTCACAATTCATCGCAAGGGTGAAACAAGAAACGTTGACGTACAACTCATCGAACGAACAGCGCAACATGTGGGCGCATTGGTACGATAACTATGCATGATGATTTTCAAGTAGACGAAAAATGGGGAGGAGAGGCGATTTCCAACATTCATGGGGACGTTTCTTACCAAAGTAAACGCTTCAAGGTGGTCAGCGAATATGAGCCATCCGGTGATCAGGCTCAAGCTATTGAAGCCTTGAGCGCTGGTCTGAACCAAGGCGACAGGTTTCAAACCCTGAAAGGGGTAACCGGTAGTGGAAAGACCTACACCATGGCCAAGATCATCGAACAGGTGCAAAAACCAACGCTTGTCTTGTCTCATAACAAAACGCTTGCTGCACAACTGTATCGGGAGTTCAAATCGTTCTTTCCAGACAATGCTGTGGAGTACTTTGTCTCAACCTATGATTACTATCAGCCGGAAGCGTATGTGCCCGGTAGAGATCTATATATCGAAAAGGATGCTGATATTAACCAAGAGATAGATCGGTTGCGTCTCTCTGCTTCATTTTCTTTGATGGAACGTCGGGATGTCATTGTTGTAGCCACTGTCTCCTGTATTTTTGGCTTGGCAAATCCTGTATCAGTCAGGGATATGGTCTATACGTTCAACCAAGGCCAAAGCTTCAACCATCGAGAAGTATTGGAGCAGCTGGTTCGTATGCAGTATGAACGTAATGATGCTATTCTGAAAAGGGGTTCCTTTCGGGTTAAGGGTGACGTGATCGAGATTTGTCCTTCCTACTTGGAGAATGCAGTTCGCCTGTGTATCGATTGGGATGAACTTGCCTCCATTCAATGGTTTGACCCTGTTTCAGGAGAAAAGCAGGAGATGGTCTCTAGCTATACACTCTATCCCGCGAAGCAATTTGTCATGCCACAAGAGCAGGTAAAAGCTGCCATCTCGAGAATCCGTAGTGAGATGGAAGATCAAGTTGAGTATTTCATGTCCATGGGAAAACCTCTTGAGGCAGAGCGAATCAAGACACGGGTTGAGTATGATCTACAGATGCTTGAGGAAATCGGGTATTGCTCCGGAATCGAGAATTACTCAAGACCCCTATCTGACCGAAAAGCAGGAGAACGCCCTGCAGTTCTTTTGGACTATTTCGCTCCGGATTTCATTACCTTCATCGATGAGTCCCATGTGACAATCCCTCAGGTAGGGGCGATGTATGAAGGAGATCGATCACGCAAACTAAACTTGGTAAATTATGGGTTTCGCCTTCCTTCTGCCTTGGACAACAGGCCTTTGAAAGCTGAAGAATTTGAACAGGTAATCAAGCAAAGGGTTTTTGTTTCTGCCACTCCTGGCAAGATTGAGTTGCAAAAGAGTGTACGCATCGTTGAGCAAGTCATAAGACCTACTGGTCTTTTGGACCCAGAAATATCTGTGCGTTCCACTGAAGGTCAGATGGAAGACCTTTATAGCGAAATACGAAAAGTCATTGCAAAAAAACAACGCATATTGGTCACTACGCTCACCAAGAAGATGAGTGAGGACCTTACCGATTATTTTGCCTCTTTGGGATTGAAAGTCCGCTACCTTCACTCAGAGATTGATACGATTGAACGAGTCGAGTTGTTGAGAGATCTTCGTCTTGGTGTATTCGATGTATTGGTGGGAATCAACTTGCTCAGAGAGGGCTTGGACCTCCCCGAGGTCTCCTTGATCGCCATTCTTGACGCAGATAAGATTGGCTTTTTACGTTCAACCACCTCCTTGATCCAGACCATCGGAAGAGCTGCTCGTAACGCCGAGGGACGAGTGATCATGTATGCTGATAGAATGAGTCCTGCAATGCAGGAAGCGATTGAAGAGACAAACAGAAGAAGGGCAATCCAAAACGCTTACAACCAAGAACACGGTATAACACCCAAGACCATAACCAAGGCCATCCAGGATATCATCGAGCGCGAGAAGGAAGAAACCAAGCAGATCCAGAAGCAAGACCTTTCAATCCTAAAAGGTGGTTACAATCTGCTCAACGCAAATGATCGAAAGAAATACATCAAGGCACTTGAGAAAGAAATGCTGCAAGCTGCCAAGAACCTTGAGTTTGAACGGGCTGCCGTCATCCGCGATGAAATCCAGGACATCAAGGAAGGACGATTTGCCACTTAGGGCAGGATAAGCTCCATCGGACCGGGACTGATAAGCGGATGTTGATATAACTTAGGATTGGTTCCCTCAAGGGGGAATGCTTGATGCTCAAGCACATATCGATACAAATCATCGATGCCTATACCGTGCCTGATCTCGATAAGCTTCTGCTGTGCCACATCCCAACCAAGCCCTTCAAGCAACGCCTTGGTGAAGAACCCATGAACAGGATTCCCCCCGACGGGCTCCTTGCTGGTATTGTCCCTCGTGGTGGCTGCCATGACAAAAACCTTGCCTATGTAATCTTCCTTAGAGAAAAATCGTCTATAGGCCTCTTCATAGGATTCTCTTGGATGGACAAGAGAGATGGAGGTGTTGCTCTCTTGCACAAAATTGCCTGCATAACAACTATCGACGATTAACAGAATAGTGCCTTTGAATGAGGACAACGCAGCGAAAAGTTCATCAGGGTGCAGCAACACTTCCTGTTTTGGCGTCTTGTTATCGGCGTTAAATATTTTTTTGTCTGCATCGGTTGGAAAGAGAACCCACGATCCATCACTTACACCATGACCACTATAGGTGACAATCAAAAGGTCTTTACTGCTCAGGCTCGCAATAACAGTTCCAATGTGATCCAAAACATGCTCTTTGGTAGGAAGCAACGGATCTGAAAGGTCATCAGAACCGTCTTGGAGCATCAGGATGCCTGAATACTGAGTAGACCTGCCCAACAACGTTTGATGCAAGGCACTCGCATCATTGAGGGTTCCCCGAAGAGTCCCGACATCAGTACCAACATAATTCAAGGCAATGGCAATGTGATACACCTCTATATCAGCTGAGGGCGGATAAAAGAGCTCACAACTGATGAGAAACAAGAGGATGGGCAGTAGAATTACTATCTTTTTCATACTCTTGTAGTTCACTTGCATACTCCTTTGCTTCAAAATTGAAAAAGAACCATATCCAACGGACCCCCTGTGGTTGTCGGGTGTTGAAATTTAGTATCAGAGAAAAGAGACCAGTGAGTGGGAAGCCTTTGGTTCTTTTTAATATAGGAATAGAGAGAATCAACAGTCAGACGGTTCTCTTTAAGCGCTTGGATGGCCACTGAGGTATGCTCCGGGGTGTGAGGGTGGGACCATCCAAGCGCTCGTAACAGTGTTTCAGTGAAAACCCCGTGAGCATGGTTGGTCTCTATATAGAATTCATAGGAGTCATGTGCTGCAGACGCTGTGAGAACCATCAGACTAGGCTTTGTATACTCCATATCATCAAAGTACTTTTCGAACCATTGGTCGATGCGCTTGTAGTAGTGGGTGCTGAGACTGCTTGCACTTTCCGGGACTAACAGTCCGCTGTAGCAGCTGTCTATGATGACAAGTTTTCTCCCCTCAATGGCTGCAATTTTCTCAAGTAAGACTTCTGGAGCAAGCAAGATGTCCTGAGTCGAAGGGTTGCCATTGGTACTCTCATGGGCCAACAGAAGATCCCCCTTTTTATCAAGCCCATGGCCGCTGAACGTAAAGATGGTCAAGTCATGCTCTGAAGCAGAATTTTTTATTTCGTCAAGGGTGGCTTCAATATTGGTCCATGAAGGATAGGTTGGATCAGCAAAGGTGTCTTGGGTTCTAGAAAAACCCTCTTGAATCATGAGATAGCCAAAAAAGGACTTGTTTGCTTGCTCTGCAACGAGCTTGAACGCCTTTTGCAGCTCTCTTGCATCGTTGATGGTTCCATAGAGCGTTTTTGTATTTGCATTGTTGTTGTTGGCATAGTCAATTCCAACAGAGACGACATACAGATCGCCATAGGTTGTTGCATCCTTATAAAAAAGCTCACAGGAGAGAAAAAGGGACATCAGTACTAGCAGAAGGATGGGCGATGCTCGTTTCATCACTCCTCCTTTCGGGGAAAAGGAAACAACACGTAACGAAGCCCGAGTCCGGCTTGCAATGCTGTAATCTCCTTGCGAAGGTGTACAGAAACAGGAATGGTTGCATAGATGAGATACTCTTTCTTTTCAAGGAGTGTGAATTGTGGTGCGATGCTGAAGCTGAAGGAGGCGAAAGCTTCCTTGATCATGTTGTAGAAATTGACTTCACTTCCGACTTGAGCTGAGAGCGAAAAGAATGGGGAAAAGGCATAGGAGCCTTGCAGGCTTAGTCCTATGGAGTTGAAACCGCGTGCTCGATAGAGTCCGAAGGGAAGAGAGTCTGAGACAAACAACAGATGGACCTGCGTCGCAAGGTCCCATGTTTTTGCTCTATATCCTAAGAAACCTACTGTGACGTTGAAAGCGTTGCTTGAACGAGCTGGAATTTCGTCCTCGAAATGAGAAATTCCAAGGTAATAGGAGTCAGAAATGGCAAGAGAATAGTACTGTCCTTCAGCTGCAATGAGGAACGACGAACAAGAGAGTAGTAGCAATAGGAGCACGACATACCGTCTTTTCATATACACAGTATACATAAAATGTCAAAAATGCCTATTCCTAGAATATGGTATTTTTTTGGTTATGGTACCAAAATACCATCCACATACTCCCTGATAGATTTCATCCGTACTGCCAAGGTTACTTCCTTGTTCTCTGGTCGTGTCGTGCTGTGGCAAATTATGGGATGCCCTTCCCATTGGCAGAGCAGTCTGTAATGATCACCTTGAAACTCACAATTGATGACCTGAGCCTGCTTGAACTGAACATGAGGAAGGTATTCCACCAAAGAGAATGCCTGTCCCTCTTTGATCAGGACGTTTTCTGGTCTGAAAAAGATTGTATGCTTGCCTTCTTTTGGCTTATAAGCATAAGGGAGGGAAGGTGTAGGAGTCGACAAGGTTTTTTGTATCACATTATAAGGAAGAATCGTACCTTCTCCCATGAAGGTCGCAACGAAAAGATTTTCAGGATTGTTGTAGATGTCCTCGCCCTTTCCTTGCTGCATCACTTTTCCTTCGTGCATGACGATGATCCGATCAGCGATGGCGAGTGCCTCTTCTTGGTCATGTGTTACGTATACTGTAGTAATCCCTGTCTCATCATGAATTCTTCTAATCTCTTCTCGAAGATGTTTTCTTAATTTGGCATCAAGAGCTGAAAGAGGTTCGTCAAGGAGCAGCAACTGAGGTTGCGAAGCGAGTGCTCTGGCGAGCGCTATCCGTTGACGTTCACCTCCACTGAGTTCTTGGCTTTTCCGTTTTTCGTATCCTTGCAAGGAAACCAAGGAAAGCAAGTGATGTATCCGTTCAATCTGTTTCGCTTTCTTTGTCTTTCTGATCTTCAAGGGATAGGCGATATTTTGAGCCACAGTCATATGAGGAAACAAGGCATAGTCTTGAAAGACCATGGCGACTTGCCGTTTATGTACGGGAATTTGAGTTAGATCATTGCCGTTGAGAAAAAGAGAGCCCTCTTGAAGAGGCAACAGGCCAGCGATCAGAGAAAGAGAAGTGCTTTTCCCACAACCCGAGGGCCCAATGATGCAGGCAAGTTCTCCAGCTTGCACACTGAAGGTTGCCTGTAAGGAAAAGTCCGGGTACGTAGCCTTCAATGAACAAGAGAGACCTTCATTGGCCATATTTGCCTCCTTTTGCCAGTTCACTCACGATGAAAACGATGACTGAAACTGCGATGAGAATGGTGCCAAGGGCGCATGCACCTTGGAAATTATAACTGCCAATGAGGCGATACATAACAATCGGCAAGGTAACAATAGAACTATTTGCCAAGGTGAGCGTTGCGTTGAACTCTCCCATGCTCAAAGCGAATGCGAATATTGCGCCGGTAAACAGAGATCCTTTGAGCAAGGGTAACTCTATCAGAAGGAACGTCCTGAGAGGCCCCGCTCCCAAGGTCAGGGAACTATGCATGTACGAAAGAGGAATCTTTCTATACTCAGGTAAGATAGTTCTCAGCACGAACGGGATTGCGATGACCATATGGGCGAGAACCACCAGTATGTAATGCAAGCTAAGGCCGGCGCGAAACCGTGAGGAGATTAGGTAGTATCCTAAGCCGATGATCACGGAACTGACAGTCATGGGCAGCATCCCGAATAACTCGTAAAAGCTTGTTTTTCTTTGGCTTCGACGCACTGCAACGCTGAGGGTCAAGGCGACGGGTACTGTGAGTGTGGCAACGACCAAGGCGATCATGAAGCTGTTGGTCAATGCGGTAAGCGCCGAACCCATATGTCCGGTTGCGGATTCGAGACTGAGTAATTGCCTATACCATCTTAGGCTGAATTCCTGACTTGCAGAGCGAGAGGGTGATGCCATAAATGATCGGACCACGACAGAGATAATCGGACCGAGTATGAAAAGGAGGGAGAACAGTGTGTAGAACAGCGCAAGAACCCTTCCTACGAAGGAAGCAGGGCGCTTTTCGCTTCGTAGTATGTCCCTTCTATAGATTTCACTTCTTGCAAGATTCTTTTGACTTGCGTTATACCAAAGAAGCAACAACGTAGTTACTAAAATGGAAAACAAGGATAATGCTGATGCTGCACCTGGATTGCTCATCATCCTGGCCTGACGGTAGATTTCAACTTCCATGGTCGTGAATTGCGGACCTCCTCCAAGCACCAAAATAATGGCGAAGCTGTTGAAACAGAAGAGAAAGACCAGTGAGCATGCGCTGATGATTGCGGGAAGCAATCGAGGTAGCGTAATGGAAAAAAAGGTGCGTGTCTTCGTTGCTCCAAGCGTACGTGACGCCGATTCACAATGACCGTCCATATGTTCCCAATAGGAAGAAACCAAACTCATGATGATGGGAAAATTATAAAACGTATGAGCCAGTATGATTGCAGGAAAAGAGTACAAGATTTTCAATGGGGGTTCGTTGAGGTTGAAAAGAGTCATCAATATACGATTGAGAAATCCATTGTTTCCAAAGAAAATCACAAAACCCAGCACCACTAAAATGGAGGGAATGACAAAGGGTATCGCACTGAGGGCAAGGATAAGGCGCTTAGCTCTGAAGTTATAGGTTGCGATAAGAAAAGCTCCTGGAAGAGCTACAAGCAAAGACGCGAGGGTGGAGATGGTCGCCTGGAAAACGGTAAAGAGCATGATTCTCTGTGTGTAGGAATCGGTAAAGACGCCTACGACACGAGAGAAAGATATGCCCTCCTCAGTTATGAAAGCTGAGGAGAGTGTAAAAAAGAGCGGGACAAAAAACAACAAAAGCAGTACCAGCGAGGCTGGAATTGGCATAGTCCTGTAGAAACGCTTGTACTGCAAACTGCTGTTCTCTCTCATCTGCTCATTACCTGTGTCCATTCAGTAAGCCATCTATCGAGGTTTTTGGCAAGTACACTGCTGTCCATGCTTAGGTTCTTCTCTGGTTTAGGCGCATACGCAAAAGCACTTGGAAGTACTGTCATGCTGTTTGCAGGGTACATGGAATTAGCGATGGCGATATCAAGCTGTGCATCGGCTAGCAAAAAGTCAATGAACTGTCTGGCTTCACTTTTGAGCTTGCTTGAGGCAAGTATTCCTGCCGCCTCGATGGTGGTGCTGTGTCCTTCCTCAAAGAGAACTACTTGGTAACGAGTGGAATTTTCAAAGGTAACATGGTAGACAGGACTGGTTGTATAACTCAAGACTAAAGGAGCTTCTCCTTCTGTGAATAGTCCGTAGGCGCTTGACCAGCCGTCTGTAATCGTAAGAGCGTTGTTTTTCATCGCTCTCCACCAAGAAAGATACTCTTGTTCTCCAAAGGCTTCGATGGTCCATAGAAGCAACCCAAGTCCGACGGAGCTCGTTCTTGGATCGATAAGTATGACCTTGTTTTTGTACTTGGCGTCAGTCAAAGAGGCAAGGCTCGTGGGAATGTCTTGTGGTTGCAACTGTTCAGAGTCGTACACGAATGCAAAATTTCCATAATCAAAGGGAAGTAAACGATTCTCCTTGTCAAACTGAAGAAATGCCGGAATATGTTGCAACGCAGGACTGTTGTATGGCTCCAAAACAGCAGCGTCATACAATTTCTGGGCCATCTCGTTACTGATTCCCACTACTACGTCAGCGTACGGATTGTTCTTTTCGCTGATGATTTTTGTCATCATCGAGACAGCATCTCCTGCACTGATAAGGTTTACCTTGATACCTGTTTGCTTTTCAAACGCTTGTACAACGGTAGGGCCGGGCCCCCAATCGCCACAGAAAGCATCATAGGCATAGACGACAAGCTCATCTTGTGCTTTTGCTCCCTGTGCTGCAACAGGGAAGAAGATGAGTGACAGAATGGCAACCAATGCACATACGAACCGATGCTTGTTCATAAGCACCTCCATATAATTAGTTTGCCATGGGGATTGTATTGAGAATTGAGTGCTGTCTCCCTACGCTGGTATGATCCAGATCAGGTTAACGGGTGTAATCTCAGGCCTTATGGCCACCCCAGGACATCTTGAGCCTAGCGGGATACTGAAAAACTGTCAAGATGGCTTTAGTTGACCCCGGCCCATCGCTTGTGTAAAGTAAGAGCATGAAACCACTAGAGCTCGCATGCGATGTTGCGTTGATCGATACGCTTTCCCAAGAAACAGCAAAGATACCAGAGCTTTGTCTCATGGAGAGTGCAGGTTTGCAGATTTTTCAACATTGGAAAAAGTTTCTTTGTACACAAGATAGACTCATTTTTCTTTGTGGAGGTGGAAATAACGGAGGAGATGCACTGGTAGTTGCACGATATGCCTTCAATGAAGGGTTTTCAAATATTCTGCTCGTCTATACAGGATCGAGACTTTCACCTGCCTGCAGCATTCAAAGAGAGATAGCTAAAGCCTACAATCTACAGAGCATCGATTATTCCTGTCTGGATACCCAATATATTCAGCATGCTTTTTCAAAAGCTGACTGGGTTGTTGACGGTCTGGTCGGAACGGGGTTGAAGGGTGCACTCAATACTGAACTGCAACAACTTGTGAAATTATCAAACGCGAGCGGAGTGAAAACTTTGGCTATTGATATTCCCTCAGGCCTTGGGGACGACATTGCATGTGATCAAGAGCATATCCAAGCTGAACTGACCATTACAATGGGTCATGAAAAACTTGCAATGTATCACCCAAGAACTAGAGAATCCTGCAAGGAAATCATCTGTGTCAACCCTTCCTTTCCCCCTTTCTTGATGCAACCTAAGCAACGCGCCTTGCTCGCGACTGAAGAGGACGTCTCAATCAAAAAACTTGCAAGAGACTCCTATAAAAATCAGCGAGGGCATGTTGCCATCTTTGGGGGGAGTGTACAGTACAGCGGAGCTGCGAGACTCTCCGCCAAAGCCTGTTTTGCTGCTCGTGCAGGGTTGGTCACCCATTTTTGTGATGAAGAGGTGTATGCTGTAGCTGCTGCAAAATCACCTTCTGTAATGGTGAGAGTCTATCAAGACGACGTGGCCTTGGACCGCTATCAAGCACTTCTTGCCGGTCCTGGATGGGGTTCACAGAGAGAAGCGATACTCGCGCGTCTGTTTGCGTCCAACATTCCTCTGGTTCTGGATGCCGATGGTATTCGAGCCTATGCAGCGATGCTTTGCACCTGTGAAAGATTGGAGCACGGACCCTTGATACTCACTCCCCATATCGGGGAGCTTGCGACCTTGGTGAAAAGTCTTTGGCCTGAGGAAGCTGAACGTATCGGTAAATTTGACAGTCCCCTGCAGTTCTTAACCTGCATAGAGAAGCTCAGTGAAACATTGCATGCTACCTTGGTGGTAAAAAGCTCCTTGACGTATATCGCTTCCCCGAACGAAAAGACAATCGTAATCCAATCGCGCAATCCCAGCCTGGGAGTTGCCGGCAGCGGGGATGTTCTTGCAGGGATCATTGCAGCGCTTCTGTGTCAGAATCCAAACGATCTCCATCAAGTTGCTTGTACTGGTGCTCTGCTGCACATGCAGGCCGGAAAAAGGGCAAAAGAAACCTACGGATATTATGACAGTGAAACCTTGGTGTCAGTTGTCGGGACGACGGTCCTGGAGGCGGAGAGGTGATAGCCCAGACATACTTCTTAAGCATTCTCTATCTTCTCTTGGGCGCTTCTCTGCTTCTTGCGGACTTTTGGGGTATGAGGTTCCCTTTGTTGTTGAGCCTTCGCTATGCTTTCAGGGTCCATAAGCTGGTAAGACGAGCCTTTATCCTCAGTGGGCTGGGGATATGTCTTGCTCTCGGCTTTTTCCCCTATCCTCCTGGTCCTGCATTGCTAGGAGATTTTGTACCGCTTCTGAACTGTTTCTGCTTATTGGTTTATTACCTCTACCAATCATTGAGAGGGATGGATAAGCATACAGAATCGGAACAAACTGTACTTGATACCACCGGACTCTATATGGAAAGAAACAAACGGAACGTTGGATATTTGACACTTGCGGTAGCTGTATTGCATTTCTTGGCACCGCAGTTGGTCTTGCTATGAGGAGGAATGACATGCAAGAACGTGTTACAACCGCGGGAATACTTACAATGGGAGATAAGTTCTTTATAGCGAAGAGACAAGATTCAGGCTCGATCGGGGGGCTGTGGGAGTTTCCAGGTGGAAAGAACAGGTATACAGAAACTGAAGCAGAAACTCTTATTCGTGAGTTTGATGAAGAGCTCGGATTACAAATTGAAGTGGGACAGCTGTTGCATGAGCATGATTTTATCAACAAGGATACCGTGTACCACTTAAAAGCATATTTGGTAACAGCAAAAGAGCACCAAGAGTACAAGCTTTCCGTGCATACCGAGTATCGATGGGTTTCCTTGAAGCAGCTGTCTGAATATCAGTTTGCCCCAAGTGACCAAGAGATAGTGAAGACATTACAGAGCAAATGCTTCACGGATCAAGAGATTATCGAGAAATTGCAGTTGCGATAGTTCAGACGTCTTATAGCTTAGGACACCACGTTTGCTCATCGATGAGGTTCTCAGGCAGGATGATATCTATCGGAACGCAGATTGTTTGCTCGGGCGTTTGGTTCAACATTCCCTTTCTATAGAGTTGATACATAGCTGTATATCCCTGATACTCAGGTCTCTGGCTGATTAGGCAGTCAACAAAACCGGAAAGCATTTGCTTCCGGTTTTGGTCTACCAAGTCATATCCAATCAAGGTAGTCTGGTTTTTTCTTCCCAGCACCTGGATGCTTTTGGCAACCCTATGTACAGCATCATTGACAACAAAAATACCGATCACATTTCCTTGTGCCCGATAGAAGGCCTCAAGATCTTCGTCAAAATCCTTGGTGGATGAGAACTCCAGCTCGTGAACGGAAAATTCAGGCTTTCCTGCAAAGTACTCAGCAAATCCCCGAGCTCTTTCGGTCGAGTTGTAAGCTGCACGATGCGTCTGGATGGTGAGTAACGATCCTGTGCCGCTGGTCAGCAAATGCATCATTCTCCCCGCAAGGAACCCTCCTCGGTAGGGATTCTGTACTACACAGGAGACTGGATTTGTCTTGGGCAGCGGGGAGTCGATGAAGGCGTAGTCGGGTGCATTCTTGGCATTCACTATGGTCAGTGCTTCGTCGGGTACGACAGGGGCAAGCAAAAGGGCATCGATGTCATGTTTGAGTAATTCTTCGCCTCTCTCCTGTAATGACCCGGGCATTGTACGATCGAATTCCATCAAGTCGATACGAACAGAGAGGGGATGCAGTTCTTTTGATGCCTTGAGAATTCCTTCATACATCAGATTCCAATATCCATATTCCGAATGAAGCAAGGGCAGTAATACCCCTATGGTGAATTCTTTTCTCAGTTTGAGATTGCGTGCATAGGTATTGGGTTGGTACCCATAATCCTCAACAATACTCATGACTTTCTTGATTGTCTGGGGTGCGACACGCCCCCGATTGTGTAAGACTCTATCAACTGTCCCGATTGAAACTTGTGCAAGCTTCGCGATTTCGGAAATTGTCATTTTGTTGTGGTATCCTTTATCATCAGGGCGATGGCATCTGATTAACGATAACGCAATTATACCATATTATGTATTTTTGTCTATTGCTACAAAATGTCTGAAATTTTTGTGAAATTAGATATTTTCAATCAATACTTGACATAAATACAAGCAGGATGGAATATAGTAGTATGTTTGCGTTTACGTTAACGCAAACATACATGTTACGTATATGCGCAGAATCGGAGGAAAAGATGCTGGGAAGACCTATAAAGAAGTATGAATTTTGGTTTGTGGTAGGATCTCAATTCCTATATGGACAGGAGACCTTGAATGAGGTGGCCAACCATGCCAGGTCAATGGTTGCCAGCCTCAATACAAGAGGCGTGCTCCCATGCTCCTTGGTTTATCAGGCGACGGTGAAAACGTCGGATGAAATTGAGCGCCTGATTAAAGACGCCAACTACGATGAGGCCTGTGCAGGAATAATCACCTGGATGCACACCTTCTCTCCTTCAAAGATGTGGATAAACGGCCTCTCTTTGTTGCAGAAACCCTATTGCCATTTGCATACACAATATAATCGAAGCATCCCGGATCAAGATATTGATATGGATTTCATGAATCTCAACCAAAGCGCTCATGGTGATCGTGAACATGCCTTCATTGCTGCACGGATGCGTTTGCCCAGGAAAATCATAGCTGGATTTTGGGAAGATGAATCAGTGACGCATGACCTCGCCTCCTGGATGCGTGCTTCTGTAGGAGCCATTGAAAGCCGAAAACTCAAGGTTGTACGGTTCGGGGACAACATGCGCAATGTAGCTGTCACCGAAGGAGACAAGGTGGGAGTTCAGATGCAACTTGGATGGCAGGTGAATACTTGGGGAGTAGGCGATCTTATTAGGGAATTGGAAGAGGTCAGTGACAGTGAAGTGCAAGCGCAGATGGACGTGTATCAAGAGCGTTATGTATTCAACACCGAAGACGTGGAAACTGTACGTTATCAGGCCAAAGAAGAAATTGCAATGAGAAAATTCCTTGAGCGAGAGAGGGCAAGTGCGTATACCAATACGTTTGAAGACTTACAGCAGATGCGCCAGTTGCCTGGGCTAGCCAGTCAGAACTTGATGGCACAAGGATTCGGCTATGGAGGAGAAGGTGACTGGAAAGTCTCTGCGATGACGGCCTTGATTAAGAAAATGACCGAAGGGATGACCGGTGGTACCACGTTTATGGAGGACTATACCTATCATATGGAAAAAGGGAATGAGTTGTCCCTTGGTGCCCATATGCTTGAAATATGCCCCTCAATTTCTACTGAAAAAGCTCGTGTTGAAGTACATGAACTTGGCATTGGTGGAAAGGAACCGCCTGCGAGGTTGGTTTTTGAAGGCCATCCTGGGAAGGCTGTACTTGCATCACTGGTTGATATGGGTGGACGTTTACGCCTAATAATCAACGAAATTGTAGTGGTGAAACCGATTTTTACAATGCCAAAACTTCCAGTGGCTCGAGTCATGTGGAAACCCGAACCCGATCTGTATACAGCCAGTCATTTGTGGATGCTTGCAGGAGGCGCCCATCATGCAGTGTTAAGCTATGATGCCTCTGCCAAAATGTTGCAGGACTGGAGTGAAATAATGGGTATTGAATGCGTGGTAATCAACAAAGATTCAACTGTTGATACAATGAAGCAGCAGCTCTTTCTCTCCGACATTGCTTGGAAGCTGCGCTGACATTACAACACAAGGGTATAAAAAAGAGTTCGATTTCCGATCGCCGGAATCGAACTCTTTTATGTGTCAGCTAAGATGCTCTACAGCTGCTTTCTCTACCGGTAAGCCGCGCTTGTACCGATCCAGAAAACGGTTGAACCCTTCAATGTCCTCAGATGTAGGGGAAATAGTGGTTATTTCTGCAGAAACAAATACCTCATCATTCAAGAAATCAGATAGGGAGGTACCTGAATCACTTGCCATGTATGCGGCAAGTAGAGCTATCCCCCAAGCGCCTCCTTCTCCTGCGGTCTTGAGTACCGAGATCGGGGTGTGCAGCGCACTGGCCATGATACGTTGTCCGACTTCAGCTGTCTTGAAAAAGCCGCCGTGTCCGTTGATAGCGTCGATGGTTACCTGTTCTTTTTCAAAGAGAATATCCATGCCGATGCGCAGTACGCCCAAGGCGGTACATAACTGCGATCTCATAAAGTTAGCCAAGTTGAAGGTGTTTTTAGTTTCTCTTACAAAGAGGGGTCTTCCTTCATTGAGATCTGTCATTGTCTCCCCTGAGATGTAGTTATAAGGAAGAAGGCCACCACAGTCAGGATCCCCCTCTAGTGCCTTATAGAGCAATTTATCGTATAGTTCACCCTTTTTCACGGTAAATCCGACTGTTTCCACCACTTCTGAGAAAAGTCTCATCCATCTATCATACTCTCCAGTGCAGTTGTTGCCATGACTCATTGCAACAAGAGCTCCATCAGGAGTTGTGACCAAGTCAATGAACTTGTTATAGCTTTTACTCAAAGGTTTTTCCAACACGATCATGGCAAAGACAGAAGTCCCTGCAGAGACATTTCCCGTACGTGTGGCAATGCTGTTTGTAGCAACCATTCCTGTCCCTGCATCTCCCTCAGGGGGACACAGGCTGATGCCCGCCTCAAAAGAGCCGCTTTGATCAAGGAGCATCGCGCCTTCTTCGCTCAAGGTCCCTGCTGCATCACCTGCACAGAGAATTGTGGGAAGGATATTCTCTAGCTTCCAAGAAAATGCACCAACTTGCGGCAATTCAGAAAATTGTTTGAGAAGCCGACTGTCAAACTGCTTTGTGGTACTGTCAACAGGGAACATGCCTGAGGCATCACCGATGCCAAGCACTTTCTGTCCAGTGAGTTTCCAATGCACATACCCAGAGAGGGTAGTGAGGTAGTGTATATCTTGTACATGATCTTCATCATTAAGGATTGCCTGATACAGGTGACTGATCGACCAACGTTCAGGAACAGGATAATCGAAGTACTCGCTGAGCTTCTCTGATGCCTCAGCTGTAATGGTATTTCGCCAGGTTCTGAACGGGACTAAGAGCTTTCCTTGTGCGTCAAACGCTAGATAGCCATGCATCATGGCGCTTATCCCCATGGCCTTCACACGTTTCAGGGTTACTTTGTACTGGTCTTGTACATGAGCCTGTAGACTCGCAAAGCAAGAAGAGATTCCCTTCCAGACCTCATCCAGGTCATATGTCCAGATTCCATTGATGAAGGAACTCTCCCAGTCATGGGCCCCTTGGGCAATAGGCTGGTGCTCTGAATCGATCAATACAGCCTTTATTCTGGTTGAACCAAGCTCAATGCCCAGTATGGTTTTCCCGCTCTGAATTTCCTCTCTGATGACATTTGTCTGCATAGATACTCCTTGTTGTCACTCAATCACTTTGATTTTGTCGAAGATGGAAAATCTCCCTGTTTTGGTTAAAGGAATGTTTAGGTTCATGATACGAGTCTCTAAAGCCAAAAAAAGCATTGGCAGTAACTTCTAGCCGTACTCTTTTCTTGTTATTAAACTAGTATTCCTCTATCACTGGTAGTATCGTATAATGAATATTAAAGCCATACAAGGTAATATTTAAAATATTACGTAAATATTCGCAAAAAAGGGAGGATCCAATCCTCCCTTTTTGACAGTAGAAAGCATAATTACAGGACAGTTCCATTCTTGATTACTGCATTCTTGTTGATGACAATAATTCCATCATGTACAGAGTACATGGCATAATCTCCCTCAGGTCTGGGAATGTCATCAATTCCAATGCGGCATCCATCCCCGATCCTGGCATTCTGGTCTATGATGGCCTTTCTGATTATTGTGCCACGGCCAATACCAATGTTGGGTATTCCCTTCTTGGTGTTTTCTGCTTTCTCTTCCTCTGTCTCATAATACGAGGCTCCCATGCAGTAAACCCCGTCAAGGGAAGCCCCGGATTCAATAAGCGTCCGGACACCGATGATTGAGTTGACGATATATGCATTGGTGATTATTGAACCCTCACTGGTCAGTGAGTTGGAGATATTACAGAAGTTCACCTTTGTAGCTGGTAAGTGGCGTCGGTGGGTATATATCGGCATCTGCTCGTCATAGAAGTTGAACTGAGGGCTGATAGAAGCGAGATCAAGATTGGTTTCATAAAAAGCCTTGATGGTTCCAATATCTTCCCAAAATCCCTCGAAAAGGTAGGCCGATACTTTTCTTTGTTTGATGACATCCGGAATGATTTCTTTACCGAAGTCAGTCTTGTTGTTATTCAGTACCTCTTCCATCGTCTTGGCATTGAAAATATAAATTCCCATGCTGGCAAGATACTCATTGTTTTCACCCACTTCTTTCCCTAAGGAATCTTTCATGTACGAAGCGGGCACCTTGTACTCGGAGATATCCAGGTCATTGGCGGGTTTCTCATAGAACTTTGTTATAAAACCCTGCTCATCACAACCGATGATGCCAAGGCCAGTTGCCTGTTCACGACTGATCGGTTTGGAGGCTATGGTCAACTCTGCGCCGCTGGCGATATGTTGATCGAGCATATCCTTTATGTCCATTCTGTACAGTTGATCACCACTGAGAATGATATAATAGTCAGCATCCTGATCATGGAAATGCTTTAGATTCTTGCGTACAGCATCAGCCGTTCCTTGATACCATGTATCGGTTTGGTTGGTCTGCTCAGCAGCAAGAATCTCAACAAACCCATTTGAGAAAGTGTCAAAAACATAGGTGTTGGCGATGTGATTGTGTAATGACGCCGAGTTGAACTGAGTGAGGATGTAGATCTGTCTTATTCCGCTGTTGATACAGTTTGAGATGGGAATATCCACCAGACGGTATTTACCAGCGAAGGGAACAGCAGGTTTTGCACGGTCCATGGTTAGAGGGTAGAGTCTGGTCCCTTTTCCACCACCGAGTACGATAGCCATAGCTTTTTCTTTACAACGCATATTATTTCCCCCTTATGCTGGATATATAGAGTTCGCGATACAAAGAGGCAGACCGCTGCCAAGAGTAGTCGGACTGCATCGATCGAGAACGAATAGCTTGCATAGTTTTTGGTCCTTTGTTCCACCAAGAGAGTGCTCTCTCTACTGCTTGCAGTATAGCATGCCCGGTCATTGCTTCAAAGAGTATTCCTGTTCCATCTTCTGGATTCTCATCCAAGTCGATGATTGTATCGGCTAAACCACCTGTTTTGCGAGCAACCGGCAGTGTCCCGTAGCGCAGGCTGTACAACTGGTTCAATCCACAAGGCTCGTACCTGCTGGGCATTAAAAAGAAGTCGCTGCCGGCTTCAAGACGATGTGCAGCACGATTGCTGAAAAGGATGTTGACTGATAGATTATCATACTTCTTTGAGAGAGCTAGAAGGTGCTGCTCTATCTGGGAATCGCCAGTACCTACAATAATCATCTGCATGGAAAAGCCTGAGATCATCTGTTCCAATGCGCATGGCGAACCTTCGAGCAATTCAACAAAACCCTTTTGGTCGGCAAGTCTGCTGATCATGCTGAACAAGGGAATTTCAGGGTCGACAGTCAACCCAAACTCCTCTTGCAGTTCAGCCTTTACCCTCATTTTCCCCTCTTGTTGCCCGGCAGAAAAGTGATGGGAAATGAAAATGTCTTTTTCAGGGTTCCACTCATCATAATCAATGCCGTTGATGATCCCATCCAAAACATCTGAACGAGAAGAGAGCAAATCTTCCATTGAGCATCCATATTCTCTTGTTTGGATCTCTTTTGCATAGGTTGGGCTGACTGTAGTCAACCGATCAGCGTAGACCAATCCTGTCTTGAGCATGTTTGTTCTTTTTGCAGGGCCGTTGCCATTGAACATCTGCTGTGTAGGAAGAATATCACAGGTCAAGAGTTCGAGCCGGCTGAAATCGCCTTGGTAGGCAAGGTTGTGGATTGTCATCATGCTTTTGGTATGCTTGAACAACGGGTCTTCGGATTGTTTAAGCAAGTATGGCAGAAAGCCGCAGGTCCAGTCATGACAATGCAGGATATCGATAGGCCACTGAAGAAGAGAACAGAGCAACAAGGCCCCTTTGTTTAAAAGAGTAAATCTTCTAAGATTATCATGATAGGGAGTAAAAGAGGTATCGCCGTAAATCCCCTTGCGTTCAGTGAAAAAGGGATGTCTTATAAAATAATACGTAACACCATCGAGCGTTGTACTGCAAAAACTGACTTTTTCTTCTCTTCCTAAAAGCGAAACGGAGCCGTCCAGCTGAAGCTCGGTAAAGGAGGATGCGTCGATGTTCCCATACAGAGGAAGCACCACCCGCACCTCTTCACCGATCTTGACGAGAGCGGCTGAGAGTGCACCAACAACGTCTGCAAGCCCTCCTGATTTAAAAAAGGGTACAGATTCACTGGAAACCATGCAAATGTTCATGTTTCAATTAGAACACTAACGTACACTCATCGTCAAGGATAATTGTGTGATATATGAGTTAGGAAGCGCTATTTAGTGGTAGGCATTCCCTTCAAGCTCGTCGATGTACTCACTTGCACAGTGTGCTGCGACTGCCCCATCACTTGCGGCAGTAATCAATTGGCGGAACACTGTTGTGCGCACATCCCCTACAGCATACAGGCCCTTGATTGTTGTTTCCATCTTCTCATTGGTAATGACATATCCACTTTCGTCAAGAACACTTGGATCAAGCAATTCTGTCTGAGGGAGCATGCCGACAAAGATGAAGACAGCATCAAACTCTCGTTCATATTGCTTGTTATTTGCAAGATCGTTGAGCAAGACAGATGTAACTTTACTCTCATTGCCCTTGATCTGAGAGACGGTATGTTGCATGACAATCTCAATATTCTTATTTCTCTTGACTTGTTCAACAAGATTATCTTGTGCCCTGAAACGCTCTTTTCTATGGATGATGGTGACATGTTCGCTCAGCTTCGAAAGGAAGATGGCATCGGTGAGGGCTGTATCTCCACCGCCAACTACAAGAATTCTCTTCCCTTTAAAGAACGGACCATCACACGTGCCACAATATGAGACACCCTTGCCGTTGTACTTCTCTTCCCCTTCGACCCCAAGATGGCGATGTTTTGCACCGGTGGCGAAGATGACAGTTTTTGCCTGATATGTCTCTCCATCAGCAGTATCTGCAAAAAATAGATCGCCTTCCTTTTTCAGGGAAGTAACCGTGGCATATACAAGCTTAGCTCCAAACGTTTCAGCCTGTTGGTGAAATTTCATTCCCAACTCATAACCGCTGATCGGTTGGTCAAAACCAGGATAGTTTTCTATCATATCGATATACATGGTCTGTCCACCTGGGGCGATGGACTCTAAAAGGGTTACCGAGCGACCAGCACGTGCTGCGTATTGCGCTGCAGACATTCCTGCAACTCCCGAACCGATGATCAGGACTTCTTGTTCAATCATGTTTTTACCTCCAATGATTGGATTGTGTGTAACAATGCGATTTCTGCGTCACTCTTACGGATATAGCACGGCCCTTTTTGGATATCGTCAGCTCCTGCTTCTTCGAAGCGTTCTTTCCCCATTTCGGCCAAAACAACAGATAGGTTTGCCTTCAAGGTGGTGTCGATTACCACCTTTGGAGAAGTCGCATCACTCAGTTTCTCAGCTAACAGAGCTGCGTCGGGTCCGCTAATCAATATACGGGAGAAAGGAGCCAGCAGATGTTCAATCTGCTCGACATCAGCATC
Source organism: uncultured Sphaerochaeta sp. (assembly GCA_964547185.1). GTDB lineage: Bacteria > Spirochaetota > Spirochaetia > Sphaerochaetales > Sphaerochaetaceae > Sphaerochaeta. The sequence goes on along the minus strand of CAZJMG010000008.1, from coordinate 75,568 downwards.
AATATCCTCCATGCATCGCATGCCATTCTCGTACAAAGCAGAATAAAAACGCTTCTTTTTTGCATCCATGACAAGCAAAACGGCTTGCTCAGATGCAGCAATGCACTGATGATAGACTTCAAGGGTAGGTATTGAAACCAAGGGAATTCCTGTAGCGAGTGAAATGCCTTTGAACGTACTCATGGCGATTCTCAATCCGGTAAAAGAACCAGGTCCGCTAGTGCAGACCAGAAGATCGAGATCCTTCATGGCTATAGCATTGCGATTACAGAGTTCAAGCACTCTTGGAATCAATAGCTCTGAATGCCTGTTGCCATACCGGGCAACAAGCATCTCATAGAAAGGTGCTTTGCCTTCTTCTGTACGATATAGACAGAGATGCATTACTTCTGTTGATGTGTCGCAGGCAAGGATGTTCATAGGGCCACACCTTGCAAGGTAATGGTACGTTCTTGATTCGGCATAATCTTAATATCAACATAAATCGTTGAATCGGGAAGCATCTGGGAGATTTTTTCACTCCATTCAATCAACGTCGCGCCATCGCCATGAAGAAATTCCTCTCCTCCCATCATTTCAAACTCTTCTGAAGACGAAATACGATACAAATCCATATGGTAGAGAGGCAATGTCCCCTCATACTCTTGGATGATCGTGAAGGTAGGACTTACTATCGCTTCTGTTATTCCCAATGCTTGGGCAAACCCCTTTGCGAAAATGGTCTTTCCTGATCCTAGGCTTCCCCGCAGGGACACCACCATGCCTGCCTTGGCTAAAAGGCCGAGACGATGACCTACTTGTTGCGTTTCTTCTTCAGAACGGCTAATGATGGTCATCAGCAACTTCCTTGTCTTGATGAAGGACATCCTCGGTGGACATGTATTGCTCAACGATAGGAGAGAAGAGCATATCACCGCTGAGGTCTTGATAATCTTTCATGAGCTGCATGATCACCGGATCGTTTTGGTCAAGTATCCTTGCTTTCTCCAACCAATGTCTGGACTCATCAAACTCAGAATCGCGTAAATGCAGATAGGCAAGGTTGGAGATGAGGGTTATGTTTTGATCGTCTAGGTCTACGGCAGTGTTCAGATAGGTTTTTGCAAGTTCTCTTTGTCCATGCTCCAAACTGCAGAGCGCCAGTTCATTGTATATATCACTGGTCCCTTGGCTGTAATTCAAAGCACTGAGTAATGCTTGTTCGGCTTCCTTGAATTGTCCGAGCCTGCGGTAAGCCCAGCCTTTTAAAAACCATGCATTCCAGACCTTTGGATTGTCTAGAAGATACGCGTCCAAGGAAGCAATTGCTTGCTCCTCCTTGTTCATCTGGATGGCATCATAGGCTTGCATGAGTGTTTGATCATCAGAGAGTTTGGCATTGATATCCGAAAGCATCTTCATTACATGAGCTTTTTTTTGAGGATCCTTTGCTGCTGGTAGGTACCTGTCGAAATATTCCTTCGCCAGTTCGACATCTCCTTGGTAGAGATGGAAGAATCCTATCTCACAAAGCAAGGCTTCATCGTCATCCAACTGCTTCAGGCCTTCTTTGAGGACCTCAAGGGCTTTCTGTTGAAACATATCGTAAGCAGGACCCTTGTCTGTGTCCAACGCTGCTCTCTTGTTATAGAGTGTGGCCAAGTTAATGTAAGTCGCACTTTGAGGGGCCAGATGGCACACTGCCAAGAACAACTCTTCCGCAAACGCAAAATGCTCTTTTTGCTCTTGTGCAATTGCTGCGATATTCAGCTCTTCTACTGCATCTGGCTGTATTGCAAGAACAAAATCTCGATAGTATGCAAAATGAGGGTGTTCAGGATTGAACGCTATGATCTTTAGCATTCCTGCAACAATGAGTTCGAGTGAAATCTCGCTGTTGCTGTCCAAGGACGATTTTCCATCAGGCAGCTGAACCGGTATCTTGATTGAGCTGTCGATATGAAAATCATTGATGTCCCGCTCCATTGAGGGGGGGAGGGAAATGAAGACAAGATTCTTCAATGCGTCGTGTGATTCTGACATGGATGGTGTTCCTGTATGCAAGATTAAACCTGCGGTGCCGTACCTGGAGGATGCTCTTGAACCGATGGTTCAAGGGGGAAACTAGTTGCGCCGAAAATTCTGTTCCATTAAACCCCGAAGGAGTCGGATCAATGCAAATCAGCTATACCGCTTCCCAATTGTGTATGTTGAGCCAAGAGACTGTGGCTCCAGGCGCACACCGCAGGAAAACTACTTGTCAAATAACGAGAGGCAATATACAGCCTCAACTACATGGTACAATAAGAACCAGGTTTATGAAAGAGGTTTGAAGCAAAGAAAACGGGACCCTAAGGTCCCGTTTGGACAGCATTCAGGATGCTACAGTGTGGGGGAGTCCTCAAGCAAGGAGTCTAGGTCAACTTCCTCATTTGAAAAGGCGTCACCACTGGTAAAACCATCGGCAGCCTCCAACTCCAATGCAGCATCTTCCATAAGCAGCATGTCATCCAATCCTTCGATACTCGAAAGGTTCTCCATGGCATTTGCAATACTTTCTTCGATAAGCTTGTTGCTTGTCTGGAAGTTCTCCACGTACTCTTCAAGCTCAGCGTTGTGTGCATGTACCAAATCGAATTTTTCTTGTAGTTCAGCTTTTTCCTTGCGAAGCAAAGCGATAAGCCCTGCGGCCTTCTTCGTCCGCAATTCCAATAACTTAACGGCATCTATTACTGACATGATTCCTCCTTGATGGAAATCTGAATAATAACCCTGGTTTATTGAGCCAGCACTGATTTTACTTGGTCAACGAGAGCTGTGAAAGCAACCTTGTCCTCAATAGCCATATTGGAGAGGGCTTTCCTGTTGATCTCGATGTTGGCAAGCTTCATGCCATGCATAAACTGAGAGTAATTAATCCCCTCTGCCTGCACAGCTGCATTGATTCTTGCAATCCAGAGCTTGCGGAAATCCCGCTTGCGCTCCTTGCGCCCACGATAGGCATACTGACCAGCTTTTGCAACCGCATCTTTTGCAACACGATTGTTCGTGCTCCTGCGGCCGTAATAGCCTTTAGCCAGCTCAAGAATCTTCTTTCTTCTGTCCTTACGTTTGGTTCCGTCTACTGCTCTAGGCATCTTTCACCCCTCCCTTACGCATAGGGAAGCATGCTCTTTGCGCGCTTTGCTTCCATATCTTCAAGGACTCCAGTAGCGCGAAGGTTTCCCTTTCGCTTACTGCTCTTCTTGGTGAGGATGTGGCGAAGTCCTTGCTTTTTATAGCGAACCTTGCCAGTTCCTGTCACACGAAACCGCTTTGCAGCAGATTTTCTTGTTTTCATTTTGGGCATTGTATGCACCTTCCAAACTTGCGCTCTCAAGGAACAAGACTCCCCTTGGAGCAACATATTCACCATCCCATGCGGGATACTGTTTCTAGTTTTCTTTCTTGACTGTATTCTGGGCAGATTTGGAGGGACTGACAATCATGCTCATCATCTTTCCTTCCATAAGTGCCTCTCGGTCGAGGTTGTACCCTACACCATTTTCAGTCAGCTGGGCAAGTATCTTGTCAAGAACAACTTTTCCCAATTCCGTATGCGCGAGTTCGCGACCACGGAAGCGGATGCTTACCTTGACTTTATTCCCCTCTGCAAGGAAATCACCAATAAACTTTGATTTGGTCACAAGATCGTGTCTCTCAATCTTGGGCTGCATGCGGATTTCCTTCATCTTGATGATGTTCTGGTTTCTTTTGGCATCCCTGAGCCGTTTTTCTTGCTCATACCGATATTTGCCAAAATCCAGAATCTTGCAAACGGGTGGATTTGCATTTGGGGAAATCTCCACAAGATCCAAACCCTCACTTTCAGCAAGTGCGACAGCGTCGAAAACGCTCATTTTCCCTTTTGGATTGCCATCTGCATCAATGACGAATACTTCTCTTGCGCGGATCTGTCTGTTGATCCTCAAATCCTTTGTAGCCAATCGATCTCCTTGTGTTTTCGGTGAAAACCACTGTTTTTAGGTTGTTCAGCTTAAAAAGCCGACGCAAAACAATATATCATATGTCCAGAGGGTATGTCAAAGTATCGCCCCCGGCGAATATGCACAAAGGCCACACAGACTTCCATGTGGCCTTTTCAACATTCCTGGAGGTTATGCCTGGTTGGCAGAACCAAGTACATTGATATTTTTATGCATATACATCTTCTTCAGCTCGTCGCGAGCAGGAGCGAGGTATTTGCGAGGATCAAACTCACCAGGTTTCTCAGAAAGCGTCTTGCGGATCAGTGCAGTCATCGCAAGTCTTCCATCGCTGTCGATGTTGATTTTGCAAACAGCACTCTTTGCAGCCTTTCTCAGCTGTTCTTCAGGAATGCCTACACTGTCCTTGAGCTTGCCGCCAAACTGGAGGATCATGTTTACGTACTCCATGGGAACGGAAGAAGAGCCGTGCAGGACAATCGGGAAGCCAGGAAGCTGTTTTTCAATTTCCTCAAGGATGTCAAAGCGAAGCGGAGGAGGAATCAAGACCCCTTCTTCATTGCGTGTGCACTGGTCGGGGGTGAACTTGTTGGCGCCATGGCTTGTACCGATGGAGATTGCAAGAGAGTCAACGCCGGTTCTGGAAACAAAGTCGACGACCTCTTCAGGCTTTGTGTAGTGGCTTACTTCTGCAACTACATCATCTTCGATTCCGGCCAGAACGCCAAGCTCACCTTCGACGGTAACGTCATGGGCATGGGCATATTCGACCACTTTCTTGGTCAAGGCAATGTTTTCTTCATAGCTGTAATGGGAACCATCGATCATAACAGAGGAAAATCCATTGTCGATACACTCTTTACAAGTCTCAAAACTATCACCGTGGTCAAGGTGCAATGCGATAGGAATCTCACAACCAAGTTCCTTGGCATATTCGCCGGCACCGCGTGCCATATTCCTGAGCAGGTTGATGTTTGCATAATCACGAGCACCTTTGGATACCTGTAAAATTACGGGAGACTTTGTTGCAACACAAGCCTGGATGATAGCCTGAAGCTGTTCGAGATTGTTGAAATTATAGGCAGGAATGGCATAACCACCCTTGACTGCTTTTGCGAACATTTCTCTGGTGTTTACCAGACCAAGTTCCTTATAGGATGTCATAGATTACTCCTTGTGTGATGGTAGGTTCGTTTCGCTACAAATGTATCCAATCTGCCAAATGTGGTCAACCTGTATACAGCTGTTTCGTATATTAGTCGCAAAGTTGTTACAATCCAAGAAATTGATTGTAATTCTTTCTTATTTGATCTATGAAAGCATCAAGCTCCATGCCCCTTAGCAAAGCGCCGACTCGGTAGATGTGCTCCATATTCAGAGGAGAGTTGGGTTTTCCTCTCACTGGAACAGGACTTAGATAGGGACTGTCAGTCTCCAAAAGAATATGCTCAACCGGGATGTGAGCGAATATGTATTGCATTTGTTGGTTTGCCTTGTATGTCAAAGGCCCTGCAAAGGAAAGGTAAAATCCTTTGTCTACAGCCAAAAACGCTAGCTCCTTGCTTCCTTGAAAACAATGCATGATGCCTCTTGTAGAGAAGATCCTGCGGTTAAAAAGAGTAATAAATTGCTCATCTGCCTCCCGGTTATGAAAAATAACTGGTTTGTTGAGGTTTTTTGCAATATCGAGCTGAGCTTCAAGCAGTCGTTCCTGCTTCTCTGCCCCCCCATACGTATGGTAATTGTCCAGGCCTATTTCACCGATTGCAACCACCTCATATGTTGCTAGTTGCAACTCCAGTTCTCTGATTTGTTTATCAAGAGAACCTTCTGATTCGTCAGTTCCCCAGGGGCCTATGCCGCTTGCGAGTCTGATAAAAGGATACTCTTTAAACAACTCACTTCGTTGTCCAAGATCCTTGGCATCAAGTCCTACGTCGATGCCTTGCATGTCAACTTGTTGCATTGCAAAAAGTATGTCGGGCAGATTAAACCCTTTCCTTTTCATTGACAGAAGGTGGAAATGGCTATCGATCAGATGTTTGGGATACTCATTCATAGCACAGGTATACCGCACTCTCTTCTTTCTTGCAAGGCGGGTTTTTTTCTAGCAGTCATAGGTCTGTCGTGTTAGACTTGTGTATAGATTAAGGAGGCTGTGATGCGTTGTGCTGCAGTGTATTATTCGTTGACCGGTCACTGCCGGTTTCTTGCACAGAAGGTACAGGAAGAATTGGGCTGTGAACAATATGAAGTGAAGCTGCATAGACCCTATTCTGATTCAGGCTTTTCAAAATACTATCGGGCTGGAAGGGATACTTCATTGCGTTGGCCCGTATCATTGGTAAAACCCTTGCCTGATCTGAAGGCCTATGAGGCAGTAATCATTGTCACGCCTGTATGGGCGGGGAGGGTGAGCAGTCCCCTCTACAGCTTCCTCCGTCAAACAGACCTGCAAGAAAAAAAGCTCTTCATCATTGCCTCCTGTAGTGGTGGCGATACGCAAAAATGTTTCAAATCCATAGAAAAGCTGGTTCGTCCTGCGCACGTTGTCGATACAATCTCTTTCATCGATCCAACAGAAGCACATTTTACTTTAGAACAACAAAGAACCTTGCGATCTTTTTTAGACCAAATCAGGGGATGACAATGCACTATGATGTTTTGATAATTGGTGGGGGCCTCAGTGGTTTGAGCTCGGCAGCCTTGCTTGCCAAGCGTTCTCTGCGCGTATGTGTTGTTGATAAAGGATATTGTCCGGGAGGCTCCTGCGGGGCTTTTCGACGTAATGACGTAATCTTCGATCAAGGTTCGTCCATGCTGTTTGGTTGGGGGGAAAGAGGGTTCAATGCCCATAGGTTTCTTTTTAACTGCTTGGAGGAAAACATTGATATCATCAGACACGAAGTGTTGTATCGTGTTCATTTTAAGGGTCATGAAATCACATTTTATCCTGATATAAAGCAATTCCTTGAACAGCTCTATCCCCTTTTTCCAAACCAAAGAGAACAACTGCAAAAGTTTTATGCAGATATTCTATGCATGTATGAACATGTCATCTTGGAGCACCCCTCTTATACTACCGCAGACGAGGTTGATAAAAAAGTTGCTCTGCTTTCCATGATTAACCATCCAATTTCTTATATCAAGTTTCTTTCCTACCTCAACACCAGTGCAAGGAACCTCCTTGAGAAGTATTTTTCAGACCCTGGATTGTTTAACTTCTTTGACAAACTTACCTCCACCTATTGCTACACTACAGTTGAAGAGTCTCCCGCAATCCTAGCTTCTGTCATGTTTGTGGACAACCACGTCGGGGGAAGTTACTACGTGGCAGGGTCTACACTCTTTTTACCTGGCAAGCTTGAGAAAGTCATCGAAGAGCATGGCTCAGAGATTATCAATTCCACAACTGTTGTCTCAATACTTTTTGAGAATCATAAACCATGTGGAGTTTTGCTTGATGATGGCAGATCACTGTATGCCGATAATCTGATATACAGCGGAACGGTTTGGAACCTCTATGGATCGCTGCTTCCTTTTGAGCATACAACTGAGCAAAAAAGAGCCTGGGCTCAAAACCAAGAGCCGACATATCCGAGTGTGGTCTTGTATGCCACTGTAGAGCGGTCGGTGATTGATGAACGTTCCCTTGCTGTGGAAATGTTGGTCGGTAGAATAGATGCACTTGATGAAGAAGAGGTGACAGTATATATCCCCAGTCTCGATGATAGGACCATTTGTGCAAGTGATGAGCACATTGTCATCGCAATCGGTCCTTCCTTTGGTTCTTGGAAAGAACTCGATGAAGCATCATACCAAAAACGGAAGGTTGAAGAGAGGCAAAGGCTATTGAGTGTGTTGGAAAAACGTTGGCCTACCCTTGAAGACCATGTCCGGTATGCAGAAGTTGCCACGCCTAGAACCATCGAACGGTTTACCCTGAAGAACAATGGGGCTGTAGCAGGGCCTAAGCAGATGTTGGGCAGTCATATGTTCAAGCGTCTGCATACCAGAACCGAATGGGATACTCTTTTTTGTTGTGGGGAATCGACCGTAATGGGAACCGGTACGCCCACTGTTACTACCAGCGGTATTGCTGCAGCAAATGCAATTTTGAAAAAACTGAATCTTCCTTTGTTTGTCTACGAAAAAAAACAGAAGCAATATGTACATCTGATCAAGCCACCCTTTACAGAAGAGCAGCTCTATGCGTCTCAAGACAAGAGACAAAATGAGATACAGAAAGCTGCAAGACGATGTCTGTTTTGTGAACACCCGTCTTGTGCAAAGCTTGATGAGCTGGATGTCCGCGGCATCATGAGAAGAGTTGTTGTGGGTAACTTTATAGGTGCTAAACGTCGGTTGGAATCATTTGGGGATGCAGACTTTTTACAGTATGAGCACAACTGTATCAAAGATGAAGCTGTTGCGATCAAGGACGTCTGTTCATATCTGCAAACTACGAGCTTTTGAAGTGAGCGTAAAACCTCCTGTGGTGCGGAATATCGTTCCTTCTCGCATCGCCTGTTGTACATTTTTCTGCAGTGACGTCTTACAGTCATAGGCTTTGACCATTTCCTCATCAAAACCAAAACCGAATACCCGCTCAAAGATTTGCGGTCTTTCATACGATACAGGATACTTTGCAAAACGCTTCATAAACAGGACTATATTGCTGTTTTGATCTGCGACTTTCTCCAAGGCAGGATCGAGCAACCAAGAAGTACAGACGCAAAACAAGTGAGAAGGGAAGAAGCTTTCTGCTTGAGCAAAAGATTCACTGACCGAAGCATCTGAGAAGTTACCCCCTTTGGGGATATGCACATTCAGCACCTCCGTCGTGTTGTCAAGTACAAGATCGGATGGCTGCAGTGCAAACAATTGGGGGTGTTCGTCGATGGTTCCCTTCTTTTCATCTACACGGTGCGCCAAGATGCTTCTATCGCTTACTTCATATACGGTCTCAAAAGCTTTTTCGGATGCATTGCACAGATAGCCAAAGCAGTCGCAGCAGAGATTCTTCTGAGCAAGGGTCAGTATTTGTCCATCCTTTCGATAGAGGACAAATGGAGCGGTGAAAGGTTTTGGCTCGAATTGAAGCCGACCGAGCTGTACTATAGCCCCGCAAAGATGCCTGCTGATCCAATTAGTTTGGTTCAGTCCTATTTCCCCACCATGTTGGGCTGAGTACTCTTCTGCCCAAAGGGTGATGTCCTGCAATGTAGCATCCCTGGTTTTGTCGTCGATGTGTTTCGATTTGTACAGGTTGTATACATCTTTGCTCACCTGTTGCACCAAGACAAGCGGGTACATCGGTCCGTAAACGTCTAGTGCTGTTTGTAAAGCCTTGGCGGTGGTTTGGACATCGCTTTTGGCAATGGCGCTTTTCAAGGTCTGCAACAAGACTTCGTGGTCACTGTCCTTATTAAGTTCCTGAGAAAGAGTGCTCACAGCCAAGCCTTGCAAAGAGTTCGTATCGATGATTGAGGCTTTCATGAACAGAGCATGGCAAATACACGGTAAACAGTCAAGCTTTGTGCTGGTATACAGGCAGGTGCAATGGTATCATCGGAACAAAGGAATGGTACATGATCAAAGGAGTTTTCAGTCTGTATCGCGATCGGGCCCCGTTTTTTCTGGAGCTTTTGGCCCAGCATGCTCTGATAACCCTGATAAGTATTTCAATCATAACTGTTGTTGGATTCTGCTTGGGTCTGCTCATGACCAAGCACAAGTTGATCGCAGGCATCCTTTTACGGCTTACCAGCTTTCTTTACACCATCCCCTCCATTGCTCTCTTTGGCATCTTGGTCAGCATCACCGGAATAGGCATGAAAAGTGCCGTCATAGCCATCGTGTTGTATGGCCTGCTGCCGATGATACGCAGTACCTATACAGCACTGGTCGAAGTTCCTGCAGATATTCTTGAAGCAGCTGTTGGGATGGGGACGGCGAAAGGGCAATTGCTGCTGAACATCCGTCTTCCTCTTGCTCTTCCGGTGATTTTCAGTGGTTTCAGAACCACTGTGGTGATGACCATTGCACTCACAGGGATAGCTTCCTTCATTGGAGCCGGAGGAATGGGAAGAGCCATTTGGCGCGGTATTTCAACAAATTACCCCGAAATGACGATAGCGGGAAGCTTTTTGATTGCGTTGATGGCAATTTTCAGTGATCTCGTGTTGGAGTTTGTAGAACGAAGAGTCAGAATTCGGTTTCTCGGTGAAGAAGGAGTCGGTACATGAAAAAGAGTCTGTATGTAGTACTTGTTTTGATGTTTTTTCTTATGTTGTTTTTCTCGTGTGCAAAAGAGACGCAAAAGGTTGTCATCGCCAGCAAGCCGGTTACTGAGCAGTTTATACTCGCTGAGATGATCAGCCTTTTGATTGAAGCGAAAACTGACCTGAATGTTGAACAAAAGTTGGGAATTGGAGGAGGTACAAGCAACATCCATCCTGCTTTGCTTGCGAAAGAAATTGATTTGTATCCTGAGTATACCGGTACCGGTTGGTTGTTCGTGCTCAAAGAGGAGCCGATTAAAGACCCTCGGCTCCTGTATGAACAAGTCAAAGAGGCGTATCAGACAAAGATGGATCTGCACTGGACCGGTATGTACGGGTTCAACAATACGTATGGTATAGCTGTCAAGGCTGAGGTCGCCCGGCAGTACCAGTTGAGAACTGTGTCTGATTTGGCAAAAGTCGCTTCAAATTTGACTTTTGCGGCAAATCCTGATTTCTTGGAACGGGATGATGGCTTTCCCGGTCTTGTCGCTGCGTACAATCTCTCTTTCAAGGCCATCAAGGAGATAGATGTTGGTCTAAGGTACGAAGCGATCAAAAGCCAGGGTGTCGATGTGATTACGGTGTTCTCAACTGATGGAAGACTCGCAAATGAACCAGTTGTCGTGCTGCAGGATGATCTCTCATATTTTACCAGCTATCATGCAGCAACCATTGTTCGGTCCCAGCTGTTGGAAAAGCATCCTTCGTTGCTTGCTGTTTTGGAACTCATGACCGGCTTGATCTCCAATGAGCAGATGATTGCTCTCAATTATCAGGTGGAAGTTGAAAAACAAGATGCGAGAGTAGTGGCCAGAGCCTTTCTTGTTGAAAAAGGATTGCTTTGATGAGCATTGCAATCGAGTTTGAACACATCAGTAAGTCATATACTCCAGAGGAGGTTGTTCTCTCGGATATTAATCTGAAGATAGAGCAGGGTGAGTTTGTCGTATTGCTCGGTCAAAGCGGATGCGGCAAGACAACGCTTCTGAAGCTGGTCAATAAATTGCTCGATTTCGATACTGGGTATATCAGAATTCATGCTAGAAAGCTCAGTGAGTACAACATTGAAGAATTGCGCAGGTCGATTGGGTATGTCATTCAACAGGTCGGTCTGTTTCCGCATTTGCGGATATGGGAAAATATCAGCTATGTGTTGAAACTACAGAAAAAGAGCAAAGATGAACGTTTTTTACGAGCAAAGGAGTTGATTGCGTTAGTGGGAATGAAGGAAGAGTACCTGATGCGCTATCCTCGTCAGCTCAGCGGAGGGCAAAAGCAACGCATCGGAGTTGCCCGTTCTCTAGCTGCCCAGCCTTCCATCATCTTGATGGATGAACCCTTCGGTGCGGTAGATGAGCAGACACGGGTTCAGCTTCAAAACCAGTTGAAGGAAATACACCAGCAATTTAAGCAAACCATTCTCTTCGTAACCCATGACATTCATGAAGCGTTTCGTCTTGGGTCTCGAATCATCATCATCTCAGATGGGAAAATCATTCAGGATGGAACAAAACAAGAGTTGGTCTTTCAGCCACAACATCCCTATGTACGAACCTTCTTAGGCTTGAAAGGCTTTGCTGCATTGCTTGATGAAACGTGCATTGAGACTCTCTATCAACAAGTCGTCAATGGGAATATTTCATTTGATGAATGCATCACATATCTGAATGACATGAAAAAGGGCCAGAATTTTCCTGGCCCTTGAAATACAATAAGTATGATTACAAAAGACCGATCTCTCGATAATAACGAGCTGCTCCCTCGTGGATGGGAAGGCCTGCGAGGTCCTTTACTGCTTCTAGGGGATTCACATTTCTTAGAGGCGCCTGGGTTGCCTTCAATTCCTCAAAATTCTCCCAGAAAGTCTTGGTCAGGTCATATATGACATCATCGTCGACGCGCGCATCGGTGCAGATGGTAATCTTTATAGCAGATGTGAGAACATCACTGTCCTGTCCGGGATAGGTGCCTGCAGGAATGGTATAGGCACCGTACCATGGATAGTCTTTCTGCAGAGCCTTGATCAAATCCATGTCCAAGCTCAATAGTTTGCCATCGGCAGTGGAAAGCATCTCTGTAACTGCGGCATTCGGCGTGCCGGCCATGATCCAGGCACCATCAAGTTGTCTGTTGCGCATCAGGTCGATTGCTTCTGTGAATCCAACATATTGGACACGCAAGCCGTCGGGGTAAGCTACGTTGCTGGCGCTGAGGTGGATGCCTGTTTCGACTTCAGTCGTGGATCCAGGGGCTCCGGAGGCAAATCGTTTCCCTGCTAGGTCTTTGAGAGTGTTGACATTGCTGTTTCTGGTAACGACAACCTGGTTCGGGTTTGCATACAGGCCGATCATGACTCTGAGATTCGGGTTTGGTCTTCCTTCAAAAGAGCCTATGCCATTGAATGATTCATACATGATGGATGTTACTGCAACGCCAAGTTGAGCCTCTCCATCTCTGAGCATATTCAAGTTGGCTATTCCTCCGGCACTCGCTTGGGCACTTGCACGGACATGCGGCAATTTGGTATTCCAAAGATTGCTCATTGCCGAGCCCAGCGGGTAAACAGCACCGGTGGTTGCCGCTGTCGGGAAATTGATCACAGTTCTTTTTGGTGCGGCTTCTTGGGAGCCTGCAGCGAATACCATTGCGTGAGCAAGGAATACGATAAGCAACATCATACTCAATTTTTTCATAGAGATTTCTCCTTATATTGTGATGTGCGTTGGATCAGTTGCATTGTTATGATTCCTGCTAACATCACCAGCGCCACTGAATCAGTGAGTAGTTTGGTTTCAATGAAAAGTAGGCCGGCCGCAATCATTGCTATCCTCTGTATTTTATTCAATCGTTCAAGCAAATAACCTTGAAGACCGGAAGAGAGCGCAATGACTCCTATAGAAGAGGTGACAATAGCCCTGAGCGTAAGCAACAGCGGAGTGTCAGAAATAGTACCAAGAAGTAGGATTGGGTTATCAAGAAAGAAGAATGGCAGGATAAATCCAGTCAGCCCAAGCTTGACAGCAATAAGACTGGTTTTTGTCTGGTCTGAGTTTGCAATGCCGCTGGCAACATAGCTGCTCATCGCTACGGGTGGAGTAATATTGGAAAGACAGGCATACATTAAGCAAAATAGATGGGCTGCCATCGGTACTGCTCCTGTTTGAATCAAGACGGGAACGGAAACCGTAGCGACTATTACGTATGCGGCAACGCCGGGGACTCCCATCCCCAATACGGTGCTCATCAACATTACCATTATCCCACCAAGCAGTAATTGGCCCTCCCCGACGATGCGAAGAATAATGTAGCCAAAGCTCAACCCAAGACCGGTAAGAGAGACCGTGCCTATAATGACGCCTATGATGGCGCAGCTCATTCCTACGGCTATTGCGCTTCGAGAGCCCTCAACCGTAGCGACTACGATGGTCTTCCATCCCATGCGGGTTTCTTTTTTCAGCCAAGAAGCTGCAACGGTCGCAAAAATGGATACGACTGCTGCAAAGAGCGGAGTGTACCCGAGGATGAGCATCCCAATGAGCACAACCAGAGGGAGTACAAGATGTCCTTGACGTCGCAAAACATCTAATGCATCAGGAATGTTCTCTTTGCTCAAACCCGAAAGACCGAGCCGTTTTGCCTCGAAATGAACTGCAAAAAGCAATGTCAGATAGTACAGGAATGCAGGGATTGCGGCAGCCATCAGTACAGTGGTATAGCTTACACCCATGAACTCAGCCATGACGAATCCGACTGCTCCCATGATCGGGGGTGCGAACTGCCCACCGGTGGAGGCCACCGCCTCAACTGCAGCGGCGAACTCTTTCTTGTAGCCGGTCTTCTTCATCATGGGGATGGTGATAGTGCCGGTGGTTGCAACATTGGCAATTGCGGAGCCGTTTATCATACCCAAAAGAGCGCTGGCAAGGACTGCTACTTTCGCAGGGCCTCCTGCGCTTCTGCCTACCATGGTCAGAGCAATGTCATTGATGAATTGACTGAATCCGCTGTGTTTCAGGTAGGATCCAAAGAGAACAAACAAGAAGATATAGGTGGCACTGACGCCGATGCCCACTCCGAAAATTCCTTGGCTTCCCCAAATGAGGTGGTTGAGTACCCGTTTGATACTGAATCCCACATGCCCAAGCTCTCCGGGTATCCACATCCCAAGGAAGTTGTAAAGAAGAAAGATAAGACCCAATACTGCAAGATTCCTACAAGCCCTTCTTGCTCCTTCAAAGACCAAGGTTACAGCCAAGCCGGCGATGAAGAGGTCCATATCAAGCAGATACCCGCCTCTTCTAGCGACTGGAATATAATTCTTCAAGAGATAGGCAAAGGTGAAAATCGTCGCACCAAGAAGCAAGAAATCCCACAGCGGAGGTAGGAAACGGACTCTTCTCTCACTGCTGAACGTAGGAAAGAGCAGAAAGGTGAAGACCAACAAGAACAAAAGGTGATACGTGCGCAAGGCCATTGCATCAATGATGCCGATAGTATTCGCCAGTACCTGAAAAGCAGCCCAAACGAGAAATAGGATGGTTATCATATATCCTAATGGACCTTGATAGACTCTCAATTTGCTATCAGATTCTTTCTTTGCCAAGAGTTCTTGAGCCTTGATTTCCTCAAGGGTGGGTTGCCTTAATTCCTGCTGCTCCATACCTGTTCCTTAAACGTTGCCTTCAATCTATTGGGTGTTTTGTTGTTTGTCAATTTTGTTTATACAAAATTATGTATATTCTTGAAAGTAATATGCAATATCTTACTAGAAATGTCATATATTGTCACTCTTTCGTATACAGGTTTTATAATCATGGTAAGGCTGATACCTTGACCATGCAACTTTCAGTAGGTGATACTTTAGCTGAAAAGAGAGGTCGGTCATGGTATGGTTAAAAGAGAGGAGTTTTGTGTTTGTAACAGTTCTTTTTCTTTTTTCCGTGTTTGTTTCCTGTTCAAAAAGTACTGAAACCTTTCAAAAAGAGCCGCTGGTGTTCTCAATCCTCTATAACGACAACAAAGCAACTCCTTATCTTTCGAATTGGCTCATACTGCAAGAGTACCGGCAAAGAGCAAATGTGTTGCTTGATGTAAAAACAGGAGATGATGCCGATTTTGAAAGAGCTGTTTTCAGTGCTTTCGACTCAGGAAAAATCCCTGATATTGTACTGAAGGTGTTTCCAAGTACTATAGAAAGATATGTCAGCAGTGGCATGATATTGCCCTTCAGTGACTATGAGCAGTATTTACCCCATTTCCGCTCCTATATTGATGAATATAATCTGCAGGACTCCTTGGATAGATTGCGGATGGATGATGGGAAATACTATTTGCTTCCCGGCTTCCGACGGAAGATTCAGGTACAGCAATGGGCTTATAGAAAAGATGTTTTCGAGCAACATAATCTCTCGGTTCCTACTACCTATGAAGAGATGTTCGAAGCCTTGGTCGCTTTGAAGCAGATGTATCCTGATGCTGTACCGATTACAGCAGCGTGGGGTGGAGCTCATCTTCTGGCAATGATGAGTGCAGGATACGATATACAAGCTGGGTGGAATCATCCTCTTCATTATGATATTGATTCGGAAACCTGGATTCATTCAGCGGCAAACGAGCGATACAGAGAACTTCTCGCTTTTTTACATCGTTGCTATCAGGCGGGCCTTCTTGATCCTGAAATGTTCGACCAAAGCAACGAGACCTATATGCAAAAGGTGTTGGATGGAAGGGCACTCATTGTAGTTACCTGGATAACCTCCGGCTTTGGGGATTGGAACAACAGGCTCAGGGAGAATGGTGTGGCAAATGGAGAATGGGCTGTATTGCCGGTCATGAAGAGCACCATTGGAAGGCGGGCTCTTGTAGCTGTTGATCCATTCAGGAAGGGCTTGATAGTCCCTTCCCGTGCAGCGACAGAGCCTTATTTTTTAGAGTTGCTTTCTTTTCTGGATTGGGCTGTATACTCCAAAGAAGGCCGTGATCTGACCACTTGGGGGGTTGAAGGTTTGACCTATGAACAGACAGAGCAGGGTAAACAGTTCCTAGCTCATGTAAAAACACCAAAGAATTTGGATGGAACTGTTGATATCAGAAAAGAGTATGGTTTTGATCTCATTTTCAATCTAGTAGAAGATGAGGAACATGAAGATTATAAAAAACCTCCGGAAATAGTGGAGTTTCTTCAAAAATCCTTGCAAGCTGATGAGACAGCACCCTTGAATCCCTCTTTGAATATTCCTCTCCATGCTTTGGAAATTGCATCTATGATACAAGAGAAAATTGCCCCCTATGTGACAGAAATGACCAAGAAATTCATCACAGGTGAGCAATCTCTTGATACCGATTGGACCGAGTACATCAAGGAGCTTGAGAACCGAGGCTACAAGATGATCGAGGCCATATACAATGAGGCATATACAAGGCAAAGGCAGCTAAGATAGAATGCTATCAAGAATGGAGCGTGATGGATGCAACGGACGAAGACAAGCAATAAAACTCGAAGACCTTTTCTGGCTACCAAAAGGTTTCTTCTTCTTGTGACTTGTCTGTTGATCCTCATTGTGGTGATCCTTTGGAAGGATGCTGAATCGAAGGACTTATCAAAACTGGAGATTCAGACTGAAGCAACCGTAATCTTCTTAGCTGGGTCTGTTGATGCTCAGTACAGGGCAATCAATAACTCGCTGCAAAGACTCGGCAATGAAGGAATGCCCGATCAGACTTCATATGATTCAAATCAGCAGCGTATCGCTTCTTTGCTTTTTTCAGCAAACAAGGGTTTAAAACATATTTATTGGATAGATACTTCGTATAAGATAAGCAGATCTGTTTCTGTTGACCAGACAGAAAGTCATACGTTGCAGGAGGTGCGATCAATTGCAGTTGCAGCAACTGAGATGCTGCATTGGGTTCCTGTATATAGAGGCACTGTGCTGCAAGGGTTCATTCTGGGCGTTATTGATATTGTGGATATGGTGGCACCTGCAACAGAATCCTTGAAATCCGAATATTCAGTACGTATCGACTCGAAGAACCGTCCTGTATATGTTTCTGAAGATTGGGAGCATTCAAAAAGAAAGATCCAAGCCAAGACCTCAATTACATTGCAAGACGCTCATTTCTTGACAATATATTGTGCCCCCACCGAATTATTTATCAGGTATCATGCATCTGATTCACGTATGATTCTCTACTTCGGTCTGCTAATCGTCTGTATCATGGTCAGTATTATCTACCTTGCTCAGAACAGCTATCTTCTCTCTCTACTCAGCGAGTCTCGCTTCAGGAATTTTCTCGAAGAGGCTCAACTGGTAGCTGTCATAATAGATCCGAAGGGGTCTATTGCCTTTTGCAATGATTTTTTCCTGACTCTTTCAGGCTATCGCCGTGAAGAAATTCTTGGACAAAACTGGTTTGAAATGTTTTTGGTCTCTGACTATGACCAGATAGCTAAAGCTTATGGTCTGCCCGGTTCAGGTGCGGCAAGCCCATTGGCTCATCTTGAGTATCCCATTTATACCAAGAGCGATGCAAAGAGATGGCTCTTGGTGAATAATATTTTATTGCGAAACAAAAAGGGGGTTGTATCGGGCACGGCGATCATAGGTGAAGACATCACATTCAAAAAGATATCAGATGAGGCTCTTAAGCGGAGATTGCAAAACATTCAAGCCTTGTTCACCATCGATCAGGCAATAACAGGGCAACACGATTTATCTTATACTCTCGAGGTAGTGTTGGAACAGGTGGTTAACCGATTACATGTGGATGCTGCAGCAATATTGCTTTTGAACAAAGAGACTGAAAAGCTTGAGTTTTCGGCAAGCCTTGGTTTTTACGGTACTGAAATAGAAAAAACGTGTCTCAATATTGGACAAGGAGGAGCAGGACAAGCTGCTAGAGAGAAACGTCTGGTGAGTTTGTACAATCTGGATTCGGATAGTGACACCCTGTTGGGGACAGGCTTGCTGAAAGGTGAGGGCCTCAAGTGCTATCATGGTGTGCCGTTGATCGTGAATAATCAGGTCAAGGGAGTTCTTGAGCTCTTTCATCGAAGAGACCTTCAGACAGATGAGGAGTGGCTGGATTTCTTCTCCACCCTTGCTCAACAAGCAGCCATTGCGGTTGAAAATGCCACAATGTTCTCTGATTTGCAAACCTTGAACGAAGAACTATTGAATGCTTACGATACCACAATCGAAGGGTGGTCCCGTGCCTTGGATATGCGTGACAAGGAAACAGAGAGCCATACCAAAAGGGTTACAGAGATGACGGTGCGTCTTGCTAAGGCGGCAGGCATGACAGATGAGCAACGCAAGTATATTCGCTGGGGTGCACTGCTCCATGACATCGGTAAGATGGGGATCCCTGATCATGTTCTCTTCAAGAAAGAGAAGTTGACGGATGAGGAGTGGGCATGCATACAACAACATCCTCAAAATGCCTATGAACTGCTTTCTCCGATACGGTATCTGCAGCCGGCAATAGAGATTCCCTATTGCCACCATGAAAAGTGGGATGGAAGTGGGTATCCTAGGGGTCTGAAGGGAGAAGAGATACCTCTTTGTGCACGTCTTTTTGCGGTGGTTGACGTCTGGGACGCGCTCTTATCGGATAGACCTTACCGTCCTGGATGGCCCCTGCAAAAAGTTCTGGATCACATACGAACCCTTTCTGGTACTCATTTTGATCCTTATGCAGTAAAGCTTTTCTTCTCTGTCCTGCAAAGGGATGAGAAAAACTTTTTTTAACGATACGAAACTACATTGAGTATTTTTGGAGAATCGAGTATTATAATGACCCAGTGACGGACGTATTTCGTTGCGCCGAAGTGGTGAAATTGGTAGACACAAGGGACTTAAAATCCCTTGACCGCAAGGTCGTACGGGTTCAATTCCCGTCTTCGGTAGGAAAAGAGCCTGTTTGTTCATTCGAACATACAGGCTCTTGTTTTGGTTATTTATCCTCTGTTTCCAAGGTTCTGGGCAGAACGTTTGCTTCTGTCTTGATAGGGATCAAGCGCTTGATAAACGGTTGTACTCCGACATAGGTTTTCTGGAACTCGTCCTCACTCTCTTTCAGGGCTGCCTGCCAAGCAGCACCAAAGCCTGGACTGTTTATGGTGAGCCTGTCCACAGCAAGTTGGTAGACCTGCAACCTTGCAAGCTCCTTTCTCCCTGGCTTTTGGGAATAGGAGTTGAGACTGATACGAAGATTCTCGTTCTGTTTCTTCAAATCCTCATTCTGTTCTTTCAGCTTTGCAAGGCCTTCACTCTCCAAATCCATACGGTCTGTGAGCATTCTCTTGAGCCTTTCTGTCTCTTTTTTGCTCTCAAGGATTTCCTTGTGTCGTCTCACAGACAACACAACCACCAAGACGATGGCCAATACTACTCCAATTCCAAGACCGATCAGAAAGTTTTGCATGAGAATCTCCTCGTCACAGCACAAAAGGTACTCTAAGAGTCAGTGTTTGTCAAAGGTTATACAAACTCAACCAAAACGCTTTCTTACCGCTAGGACACTATTCTCGATTGCTTGAGGAATGGCTACTGAATCCTTGAAGACCGCCATATCCTTGAATCCACTGCCGGTGAGCAGCACACACACATCAACATCTTCTCCAAACCGTTCAACAAGCATGGTATGGTCGGCCTTCATCGCAGCCCAAGCACAGGCAGCGGCAGGCTCAACAAAAATGCCTGCTTCTCTTGTCAGCTCGAGTTGGGCATCAAGAATATCACTGTCTTCAACCTCTGTGGCCCATCCTTCACTCTCATTGATATACCGAACAGCCATTCTTCCATTTGCAGGGCTCTCGACACTGATGGAATCAGCTCGGGTGGTTGCTCTTTCAAGGCTGGAAAAATCTCCTGTTCTCCATGCTCGGCTGATTGCATTGCTCTGTTTGCTCTGTGAACAGACCAGATGAGGAATCTTATCGATGAGCTTGGCTTGCTTCAAATCATAGAATCCCTTATACACACCTGCAAAGATGCAACCGTCTCCTACAGATACATAGACTACATCGGGGACTTTTCTTCCCATCTGTTCAAACAACTCGATGGATACGCTCTTCTTTCCCTCAATCGTCATCGGGTTGTAGGCAGTATTGCGGTTTATTCCGCCAAACTCCTGGGTGTAGGCAATGGAAAGTGCAAATGCATCGTCATAACTGCCATTGACAGGGACTACCGTAGCTCCATACAGCACACTCTGCATCAGCTTGTTTACAGGAGCGGTAGCAGGAACGAAGAGGATGATGTCCAATCCATATGCTGCTCCTGCACAACTCATAGCCGCTCCTGCATTACCAGTGGAAGCTAGAGCAATCTTATGTTGCTTATGGGCAATCGCTTGGGCGGCGATCAGCTGACTTGCCCGATCCTTGAATGATCCAGAGGGAAGGGCACTGTCAAGTTTGCAGTAAAGATTTTTTATACCATACTTTGCTCCCAAACGCATAGGACGGGCAATGGGTGTGCCCCCTACAGGGTATACCTCGGCATTCGGAACTGCATAGGGAAAGAAATCATACATGCTTACATGCTCTTTCTTGGAAAGTTCAAAGAGATCTTCCTCATTGAGTTTTACGATAACATTACCTTTCGGAAAGGATGTTCCATCATTATCCTTCGCACAGGCAGGACACTGGTAGAAGACTTCATCAGTCTCGTAAACAGAGCCGCAATCACAACATTCATAGCTAAAGCGCATACTTTTTCCTCTTCTGCATAACGTGAAAATGCCGGACACAAGGTCCGGCATCCTGAACAATCTCCGCCCGACTAGGCCAGAACTTCCTTGTTGAAAGCTTCGATCAATTCATCAATCTTATCCGCCAATGGGGGAATATCCTTCCAGTAGTTCTTGTCATACCACTGAGCGTTGATTTCCTCGTAAGTTTTGCCCTGCTGTTCAACCCAGGTATAATACTTGAGGTTGTGGACTCTCAGTCTTTCATAATAGGTCAGCTCCAAAGCACCATCGATGCTCTGATGATGCAAACATCCGGCGAGTGCACGAACTGCAGCATATTCATCAAAGGCTCCCTGAATCTCGTTCTGTTCTTTGAGGCGTGAGGTGTACATTTCAGAACTGTCGGTCAGGACTGTGAAAATAACGTCGTCCTCAGAAAGTTCATAGTACTTGGCCATCTTGATAGCTGCAAGAACATTGCCGATTCCACTGATACCATAGAGAGGGAACGTCTCGATTGCTTCTTCACTGACGCCCATCTTCCTTAGATACTCAATGCCTGCAGGTTCATTGAAAAGGCGATATACGTCCATACAGTCCTGATCATCGACTGCAATGACCATATCGGTATTGCGTACATTGTGAACCCAGGGCACATGCTTGTCGCCGATACCCTCGATACGGTGGCCACCAAATCCATTTCTCAGCAACGTTGGGCACTGAATAGCTTCTGCTGCAGCAATTTTCAGCTGAGGATAGAACTCTCTCAAATAATCTCCAGCTGCCAAGGTGCCACCGCTTCCGGTGGAAGAAACATAGCCGAATACATCCTTGTCAGCAATTTGCTCATCTTTAAGTGCTTCGTGGATTGCAGACCCGGTTACCTTGTAGTGCCAGAGATAGTTGCCGAATTGGTCGAACTGATTGAAGATGACAATATGGGCTCCACGTTCTGCATCAAGTTCATGACACTTGTCAAAAATTTCTTTTACGTTTGATTCGCAGCCAGGAGTTGCGATGATTTCTCCTGCAACACTCTTGAGCCAATTGAATCGTTCCTGACTCATTTCCTCAGGAAGAATAGCGATGGAATCACAGCCAAGGAGCACACTGTTATACGCTCCTCCTCGGCAGTAGTTGCCGGTGGAAGGCCATACAGCCTGTTGGGTGACTGAATCGAAATTGCCTGTTACCAGGGCAGGGGCGAGACAACCATAGGTTGCACCTACCTTATGTGCACCGGTTGGGAACCACTTACCAACCAAGCCAAAAATTCTTGCCTTGCAACCAGTAAGTTCATGCGGAACTTCAACATAGTTGACTCCACCAAACGTACCGCCATCCTTGGTAGGCTCATTCTTCCAGGTAATCCTGAAGAGATTGGAAGGATCTACGTCCCAAAGTCCGGTATGCGAAAGTTTTTCCTTGATTTCTGCAGGTACGGTAGAAGGATCCATCATCTGCTTGAATGTAGGAAGTAAGATGCCTTTCTCCCTACAGCGTTTGATATTCTTTGCGCGTACTTCCTCATTGACATTCAGATTGATCAACATGTCTATTCCTCCGTGGTGCACATGGTAGCTTGATTTTTTGATTAGTCAAGTATACCGGAATGAAGCAAAAAGTAAAGCTATAATTCGTAAAAGTTGAATTTTAGATAAATAATTTGCGCTAAGTAGTAGTAAAAAAACAGAAAACTATTGAAAAGTTCGTTTTATCAAAACGACATAAGCTGGAAAAATGTATAAAAATTTAGTATACTAACACTAGGTATGGAGCTATAGAGCGAAAGGATGGTTTCTTACAGTTTTTAGGCAATATTGTTGCGAAATGTTGCAAAAACGATTGACTTCTCTCTAATCTGCATTAGAATAAATAGGGGTCGGGTCAAGGAACTCGACGACACCTTTTGAAGGAGTAAGTATGGGAGATATCATGCGCCCCGTTCCCTTCTCGGAACTGATTAATCGTATCGTCGGTGAATACCGTAACCAACATGCAATTTTCGGAATCCCCGAAGAACAATTTTATCAAGACACAAAAAAACACAGCATCACTGTGTTTGGTCAGAGCTGCAAAACCCCGCTTGGTCCTGCAGCAGGTCCTCATACCCAGCTGGCACAGAACATAGTAGCAAGTTATTTGGTAGGTGGTCGGTTCATTGAGCTGAAGACTGTTCAGATCATGGATACGCTAGAGATCGAGAAACCTTGCATCGATGTACGAGATGAGGGGTACAATGTTGAATGGTCCACAGAATTCACCCTTGATAAAGCTTGGGATGAGTATGCAAAGGCATGGATCATCCTGCACCTGATTGAAGCTGCAATGCATAAAGGGGCTTTTGAAAAACCCTCTTTCATTTTCAATATGTCTGTTGGTTATAACCTAGAAGGAATCAAGACAGACAGAATGCAGAAGTTCATTGATTCAATGATTGATGCAAACAAGGATGAACGATTTGCCGACTATCTTGGCGAGCTTGAAGCTCTCTTGAGTGAAGGTCTTTTTGATGGCACCCCATGGGAAGGACTTGAGAAGAAACTCAAGGGCCTGAGCAAGAAAATCAGTGCAAACATCAGCCCTTCTACTACCTTGAGTACGATGCATGGCTGTCCTCCTGCTGAAATTGAAGCCATCTGCAACTATATGCTGACAGAAAAGAAGGTGGACACGTTTGTAAAACTAAATCCCACGTTATTGGGATTTGATACAGTAAGAAAAATTCTTGATGATCTTGGATTTTCCTACATCACCCTCACCAGGGAAAACTTTGAACATGATTTACAGTATCCGGATGCAATAGCCATGCTCCATCGCTTGGTCGACTTGGCCAAAAAAGAGGGCAGGGGTTTTGGAGTCAAACTCACCAACACCCTTGGATCTGTCAATGATCAAGAAGTCCTTCCTGGAAATGAAATGTACATGTCAGGTCGTACATTGCTTCCGATTTCAACCACAGTAGCTCTCCTTCTCAGTGAAGAATTTTCGGGATCTCTTCCTGTTTCGTACAGTGGAGGTGCTAATGCAGCAACCGTAAAAGATCTTTTTGCCTGTGGAATACGGCCGATTACCTTGGCCACTGATATGCTCAAGCCCGGTGGATATACCAAAATGAAGCAGCTGGTCGAGATACTTGAGGGCAGCGACGATTGGAAGATGGACAAGATCGATCTTCAAAAATTGAAGAAGCTCTCTGAAGATGCTCGATCGGGCAGATATGCAGTAGTGCAAAAGGATTTCAGGGGTACAGATTCAATCAAGATACAAGAGAATCTTCCTTTGTTTGATTGCTATGTAGCACCTTGTGTTGCCGCTTGCCCGATTCATCAGGATGTTCCTGAATATGTCCAGCTGGTCGGTCAAGGACGATATGGTGAGGCTTTAGCTCTTATTTATGAGAAGAATGCACTTCCTGCCATAACCGGTCACATTTGCGACCATCAGTGCCAACTCCACTGTACCAGAATGGATTACGAAGGAGCTGTCCACATCCGTGATATGAAGCGCATGGCTGTGGAAAACGGGTTTGAAGAATACAAGGCGTTGTGGGAAGGACCTACTGATAAAGCTGCAATCAAGGCTGCAGTAGTGGGGGCTGGACCGGCAGGCCTTAGTGCAGCATATTTTTTGGCAAGAGCCGGTTTCGATACTGCAGTATTTGAACGGGAAGAGAGTGCAGGCGGGGTGGTGCGTCATATCATCCCCGGCTTCAGGCTGCCTGTCGAGGCTATTGAGAGCGACATCGCTTTCATCAAGGCTCATGGTGTTACGTTCACCTTCGGCGTCGATACTGAGAAGATGACAGTAGAGGCGTTGCGAGAGCAGGGTTATTCCTATATTTTCTATGCTATAGGCAGTGAAGTTGACAATGAAATACCCCTTGAGGGCGATAGAAGTCGCGTTCGACCTTCCCTTGCCTTCCTCTCTGCCTTCAGAAAAGATCCCGCATCCCTCAGCCTCGGCAAACATGTGGTTGTCGTCGGCGGTGGCAATACTGCAATGGATAGTGCACGTGCAGCGCTGCGAGTGCCGAATGTCGAGCAGGTGACGGTTGTTTATCGACGTACCGAAGCAGAGATGCCTGCAGATCATGAAGAGTATGGCATGGCAAAAGATGAGAACGTTCGGTTCCTTTTCCTTGCAAATCCTGAACGGTTTGATGACAGGATGCTCACAGTACGCAAGATGACTCTCGGCGAAAAAGACAGTAGTGGAAGAAGACGTCCAGTTGCAACCGAAGAGACGTTCACGCTTGAGGCCGATACCTTGATCACAGCTATCGGGGAACGAGCTGATACTGAAAAACTTACTTGGTACGGGGTTCCTGTAAACGAAAAGGGGTGGGCGAAGACCAACGAAGAAACCAAGGAAAGCGAAGTTGAAAATATGTTTGTCATCGGAGATGCACAAAGCGGACCTTCCACTGTTGTACAGTGTATTGCAAGTGGTCGTTCTGCAGTAGAAGCTGCGATTGATAAGATTTTGGGACCTGAGGATGAAGAAGCAGGTTGTGATTGTACTGCCGACCACGATGACGAACATGAATGTACTTGTGAAGATGGCTGTGATTGTGATTGTGATGATGAGATGAGTGATGAAGAACGCCTTCAGCTTGAGCAGGATGAGAACGAGTTCTTCTCTGAGGTGGCTCAGAAGAAGAGCGTCATACTTCCTTCTCTTGATTACGCAGATCCTGCGTTTGCCAAAACGGAAGCTTCCCGCTGTCTTGAGTGTTCCTATATCTGCAACAAGTGCGTGGATGTGTGTCCGAACAGGGCCAATGTTGCCATTGACGTGAGAAATACAGCTGTTTTTGCAGATCCGTTCCAAATATTGCATCTTGATGCCTACTGCAATGAGTGCGGCAATTGCGAGACCTTCTGTCCCTATGAGGGAGGCCCATATCGCAAGAAGTTTACCCTTTTCAGTCGAAAAGATGACTTTGACAACTCAGAGAATAGTGGGTTCTATGCAGAAGGTGAGGACATATTGATTCGTCTTGATGAGAAGGTATATTCCTGCTCGATGGATGAAAACGGCATCTTGGTAGGAGACGAAGAGGGTATCACCGATGAAGTGGCGGCACTGATCGAGGAAGTCTATACATCCTACAGTTATCTGCTGGGATATGTCGAAGACTAAGAGAAAGGAGGAACATGTGGCAACTACGGTAATTAAAAATACCCGGGTGATGCAGACTAGAGAACCGTTCACGGTTATGGACGATGTGGATATTGTCATAATCGACGACCTGATCAAAAAGGTGGGAAAGGACGCTGGCGTTTCTGTGAAGGCTGACAAGGTCATCGATGGCAGAAACAAGACGGTCATTCCTGGAAACGTGTGTGCACATCACCATTATTACTCCGGTCTCTCCCGCGGCATGTTGATTTCAGCCGGGGAACAGAATGATTTTATACAGGTTCTGAAGGAGTGGTGGTGGCGTTTGGACCGCGGTCTTGATGAGGAAGCTTGTTACTATAGTTCTCTCATCAGTTCGATTGATGCCATTGCAGCAGGAACCACCAGCTGTGTCGACCATCATGCAAGTCCTTCATATATAGCTGGATCACTGAATACCATAGCACAAGGTATGGAGGACGTGGGTATAAGAGGTACTACCTGTTATGAAGTCACCGATAGAAATGACGGTATGCAGGAAGTTGAGGCTGGCGTTGAAGAGAACCTGCGGTTTGCCTTGAAAGCAAAGAACAACAAACTGGTGCGGGGAATGATAGGTGGTCATGCACCCTTTACCGTTCCTGATGAGGCTCTTTCTCTTATTGGCCAAGCAATGAAAGAGTCGGAGGCGGGACTTCATTTGCATGTAGGTGAGGACAAGTATGATGTTGCTCACTCTCACCATCACTACCATCTTGATATCGTCGATCGTTTGGAGAAGTTCGGGCTTTTGACACCCAACTCATTATTGGTGCATGGCCTTCACCTCAATGAAAGAGAGATTGAGAAGATCAATGCCCATGATTGCTTCTTTGCCCATAATGCCAGAAGCAACATGAACAACCATGTGGGGTATTGCAAGCATATCCAGAAGGTGAAGAACTTGGTCATCGGCACCGATGGATGTGGTGGCAACATGTTTGAGGAGCTCAAGCTGGCCTTTTTCAAGCATAAGGATGAAGGTCTCCCTTGGTGGCCCAGCAATTATGTTGCGGCACTAAATAGAGGAAATGATCTGGTTGGATCTTATTTTGAAGGTGCCTTTGGAATGATTGCAGAAGGGTATAAGGCAGATATCACCATCTGTGATTACCATGCTCCTACGCCTCTGGTTGAACAGAATGCGGCAAGCCACTTTGTATGGGGCATGAGCAGCAACTGTGTTGAGAGTGTCATGGTTGACGGGGTTCTGGTAATGGAAAATCGGAAGTTCTTATACCTGGATGTTGATAGAATATACGCGGAGGCAGCAAAAGTAGCCAAGCGTATCTGGGAAAAGGTAGACAAAATCGCACCCTAGATTGGGTGAATTGAATGAAACACAATAGGTCAAAGGGGAAATACAAAATGACTATTCAAGAACAAATTAGAGCAAAAGCAGCAGAGTATCGTGACTACACAGCCATCAATCTTTCCAAGATGGTAAAGACCAAGAGCTACAGCTCCCAGGAAGAGGATGTCTGTCGTCTCATCGTAACGTTGTGTGAAGAGGCAGGTTTTGATGAAGTATATATCGATGGCCTCGGTTCGGTAATCGGACGGGTAGGCAATGGGCCTAAGAAACTGGCTTTTGATGCTCATATCGATACTGTAGAAGTCGGGAACCTCAAAAACTGGGAGTTCGATCCCTTCTGTGGCGATATCAAGGACGGTAAGGTGTTCGGTCGTGGGACCAGTGACCAGAAAGGTGGTGCAGCTTCCATGATTACCGCTGGTCGAATTCTGAAGGAACTGGGATATGGCGGCGAGTATACAACATACTTCACCTTCACCGTTATGGAAGAAGATTGCGATGGTATGTGCTGGAAATATCTTATCGAGGAAGAAAATTTCCGTCCCGATCTTGTTGTCTCTACAGAACCCACGAGTTGCCGTCTCTATCGTGGTCATCGCGGCAGAATGGAGATTCGTGTAATTCTTAAGGGTATCTCCTGTCACGGTAGTGCACCTGAACGTGGTGTGAGTGCCGCATACAAGGCTGCAAAGGCAGCTCTCGCCATCGAGCAGTTGAACAAGGATCTCCAACCGGATGAAGAGAAGTTCCTCGGCAAAGGAACCATAACGGTCAGTCAGATGGATGTAAAGGGGCCTAGCCAGTGTGCTGTTGCCGACTATGCGATGCTGTATCTTGATCGTCGTCTTACCTGGGGTGAAGATGCTGATTTGGCAATCAGTCAGGTACGTGATTACATCAGCAAGGCTACCGGTGATGATCCTGATTCAATCGTGGTGGAAATGCCCAATTATGAGAAGATCGGCTGGACAAAGAAAGAGTACTCTCAAGAGCTGTACTTCCCCACTTGGAAGATTGATGCAGACCATCCTCTCGTAGAGGCTGGCGTCAAGGGACATGAGGCCTTGTTTGGCAAGAAGCCTGTAGTAGACAAGTGGACCTTCTCCACCAATCTGGTCGCAACCACTGGCCGCCATAAGATTCCTGCAATCGGATTTGGCCCTGGTGATGAAGCCCAGGCACATGCCCCCAATGAGATCAACCGTGTTGACGACCTTGAGATTTGTGCTGCTTTCTACGCCATGCTTCCATACTCTCTTGAACAAAAGTAACTGAGTATCCCTAGCGGGAGCAACATGGTATACTACAGCCACAGGGTGTTGCCTTGTGGCTGTTTACGGCTTGGACAATCCTTTGTATATTTGTAAAAACAATGGAAGTCCTCCAGTGAACCGGAAGGTATAAAAAGGGGCCCTGCCTTTCGGTACCAAGAGAAAACCAAGGTGATGGAGCTGACCCCTTCCCTCTTCATCCCTTCCTTGCGGAACAGCCCGCATGCCATAGCCGAACGATTGCAAGACGCACACGTGCATCTTTTGGTAGAAAGGTTCTACCAATGCAAGAAGAAGGAGATTCAAAGGCATGAGTTCCTCACTGCTTCTAAAAAATATTTATTGTCTTCAGCCCAGTTTTGATGGAAAACAATTACGCGGTGTTGATTTGCTTGTACAAGGCAACAAGGTTGAGGCTATCGGTCCTACCGGTTCGCTCAATGTAGCAAGCAAAGTCCGAAGCATCGATTGTTCTCATCATGTGGTCATTCCCGGTTTGGTCAATACACACCATCATTTCTACCAGACCCTTACAAGAAATCATCCTGCCGTACAGAATGCAAAGCTTTTTGACTGGCTAAAATTTCTTTATGAGGTATGGAAATATGTGGATGAGGATGCAGTGTATTACTCCTCAATGCTTGCAATGGCTGAGCTGATGAAAACCGGATGTACCTTGACTACTGACCACCACTATTTATATCCTCGTTCGTTCAAGGGAGACTTGATGGGGTTGCAGTTTGAAGCTGCCGACACGCTTGGAATGCGGTTCAGCCCGACAAGGGGATCCATGAGCTTGAGCAAGAAGGATGGTGGACTTCCTCCTGACAGTGTAGTACAGACTGAGGACGAGATCCTTTTTGACAGTGAACGTTGCATCAAAGCCTTTCATGACAGCGCACCTGATGCGATGCACAAGATTGCGCTTGCCCCGTGCAGCCCTTTCAGTGTCACAAAGAACTTGATGAAAGATACCGCAGCTCTTGCACGAAAGTATGGAGTTCGACTTCATACTCATTTGTGTGAGACCTATGATGAGGCCGATTTCTGTCAAGAGATGTATGGCATGCGTCCTGTTGATTTAATGCAGAGCTGCGACCTCATCGGTGAGGATGTATGGTATGCCCATGGCATACACTTCAATGATGATGAACTTAAGGTTCTCAAGCAGACTGGTTCGCACATTGCACATTGCCCCTCTTCCAACATGCGGTTGGGTAGTGGTATCTGCAGGGTGAAAGAGATGCTGGAGATGGGAATCAATGTTGCAGTTGCTGTAGATGGCAGTGCAAGCAATGACAGTTCTGACATGCTTGCTGAGGTGAGGCAGGCGCTCTTGCTGCAAAGGGTCCGGTATGGTTCAGATGCCCTCAGTGCAAGTCAGGCATTTACGATGGCAACCGAGAATGGAGCAAAATTGTTGAACTTCTCAGAAGTGGGCCGACTTGAAAAGGGATGGGCGGCCGATATGGCAATATTTGATGTTTCGACCATCCCTTATGCAGGAAGCCAAAGTGATCCGGTGGCAAGTCTTCTATTCTGTGGAACGAGTCACAATACGGATTATACCATCATTAATGGAAGGGTTGTGGTCGACCATGGTCAGCTGGTCGGTTACGATGAACATGATCTTGCACAAAAGGCGAATGCCATCAGTGCAAAAATGCATGAGCGTGCTGAGAGAGGAGACTCTGTATGATTCAAGAATACCTTATAGCCAATGACACCGAACATGCGCTGCAGTTGAAACGCAATAACCCAAAAAGCGTTTTTTATGCAGGTGGGACGGAGATAAACCGCCTTAATTCGACAGTTGATGCCCCAATAGGCATCGGTTTGTCAAAACTTGGACTTTCTTCCATAACTGAAGACGAGTCTTTTATAAAAATTGGAGCGATGGTAACACTTCAGCAACTTGTTGATTCGCCGATTATTCCTCTATGGCTGAAAGAAGCCGCTCAGTTTTGTGGTTCTTTCACGAAACGGAACATGGCTACCATTGGCGGCAATCTTGCATTGATGAGCGACCACAGTTATCTTGCTCCGGCTTTGCTTGCTGCACGTTGTCGCCTGCTTACCGCCAACTTGACTGAAAAAGGTGTTTATACAGAGGACAATATTCCTATCAGGGAGTACCACAACTACCATAAGCAATTCTCAGGAACCTTGCTGCTTTCAATCAGTATCTCCAAAGATAGTCGATTTGTAGGTTCATTGCGTTATGCATCAAGCTCCCAGAATCGAGCATCTGTGACTGTTGGTTTTGGTGCTACCATGAACAAGGAACAGGTAATCAATCATGTGCGAGTGTTCGTAGCAGTCCATGGAAATGGGTTGCAGAGAATTTCCAATGTTGAGAATGCCATTGAAAATGGTGAGCTTACCAGCCGTGAGGATGTGCAGCTGTCACTGTGTCAAGCTGTTTCGGCCACAGATGACTTTACAGGAACTTCAAGCTACAAGCGATATATCGCCAGCGAAGGAGTAGGCCGACTCTTCGCAGCATTCCTACAAGGAGGTGCACAATGAGTACCATAGTTTGTACCGTAAATGGAAAGAAGCATAGCGCAATCGTAGAAGGTGCGGAATCCTTGCGCTCCTTATTGGTGCGCTTAGGATACACGAGCGTACGCGATAGTGATGATGGTGAGGGCTTTGCGGGCACCGATACCGTTATTTTTAATGATATGCCGGTTTATTCGAACCTGATGCTTGCAAAAATGGCTGATGGCTCTGATATTCGCACAGCTGAGTCCATGGGAAGCAGCAGGAACTTGAATGTGGTTCAGCAAGCCCTGATCGATGCCGGCGTAGTGCAAAGTGCCTATAATGCACCTGCTGCAGCATTGTTGCTTACCTGGTTGCTGGAGAGAGAGAGCAATCCCTCAACCGAGCAGATCGACCAAGTTCTCAGTGGTATTTTTATTAGGGATACCGGCTATGAACATTACTATCTGGCAGTGAAGCTGGCAGTGGAAAAAATGAAGAATGGCTCTTATAAGAGTCAAATTTCTCCTTCATTCAGAGAAAACCTGAAATATATCGGCAAGCCGAAATCAAAAGTCGATGGACCTCAGCTTGTTGCTGGTGAGGCTTGCTTTGTAGAAGACAGGGTAATGAGCGGTTATCATGCGATGGTCTTGCTCAGAAGTCCTTATGCTCATGCATATATCAAGAGTATTGATCTCAAGGATGCCTTGGCTGTTGAAGGGGTTGTGACGATCATCACTCATGAGAACTGTCCCGATGTGACCTATATGCAAGCAGGACAGGGCAACCCGGAACCCAGTCCCCATGACCGCAAGCTCTTCAACCAGAAAGTCCGCCATGTAGGCGATCGTGTTGCTGCTGTCGTGGCTGAGACGATGGAGCAGGCGCTGGCCGCTCGATCTTTGATCAAGGTTGAGTATGAAGTGCTCAAGCCCGTCTTTACTGTTGAACAGGCTATGGCAGAAGGAGCTCCTCTGGTGCACAACGGCAAGGTTGAGTATAGAGCAGGAGCTCCGGATGACCTTGAGTCTTACAATAAGAGTGCTGATCCGCGAGATGGGAAGGTAGTCTATCAATTTCCGTTGCATGCAGACATCAGGCGCAATATCGCTTCTGCTGCCCATGGGCAGATTGGTGATGTTGAGAAGGGCTTTGCAGAAGCTGATGCAGTAGTTGAGAGAACGTATCAGACCAGCCAGATTCAATGTACTCCCCTTGAGCCGCACGTTTGCTATGCAAAGATTGATGGCGGTAGATTGGTGGTGCATGCTTCGACGCAGGTTCCTTATCATGTGCGACGCATCATCTCTTGGGTTTGTCAGATTCCTGAGAACAAGATTCGGGTGATCAAGGAACGTGTTGGTGGTGGATATGGATCCAAACAAGATATTTTGGTTGAGGACCTGGTCAGCTACGCCACTTGGATCACCGGAAAACCGATATATTACAGAAATACTCGAGAGGAAGAATTCATTGCGAACTCCACGCGTCATCCGATGCGAGTGACTGTCAAGATGGGTGCTAAGAAAGATGGTACCATAACAGCTGTGTATATGGACGTCCGTGCCAATACAGGCCCGTATGGTAACCACTGTTTGACTGTTCCCATGAATGCCTGTTCGAAGACGCTGCCTTTACTGAAAGTGGATAACATGAAGTTTGATGTCATCACCTATTATACAAACATTCCACCTACAGGGGCTTACCAGGGATATGGTGCTCCTAAGGGCACCTATGGCCTGATGGTCTGTATGGCAGAACTGGCAGACAAGCTGGGCATCGATTACTTTGATATGGCGATGAAGAACAAGGTCGAGCCTGGGTACATGCTTGAAATTCTCAAAGGCTTGGGAGAAGGCCGTGAAGGGACTGTGGTACCTGTAGGTTCTTGTGGTTTGGACGAGGCCTTGCTCAAAGGTGCAGAGATGATCGGCTGGGGCAAAAAAGAAAAATCTGAAGATCCAGACTGGAAAATCGGCAAAGGCTTTGCAATGATACAGCAAGGTAGTGGACTGCCTGGCCTTGATCATGCGAATGCCTGGGCTAAGCTTCTTACCGATGGAACCTTCCAGATTTTCAGTGGCGGTGCTGATCTTGGCACCGGCCTTGATACCATCAGTGCAAAAGTGATGAGTGAAGCATTCTGTGTTCCTCTTGATAAGGTGACAGTAACCAGTGGAGACACTGATAGCTGCACCTTTGATACTGGAGCATACGCCTCAAGTGGAACCTACTTCAGTGGAGGAGCCTCCTACCTTGCTGCAGAGGACTTGAAGAAGAACTTGCTCGATGAGGCTGCCTATCAGATGGGTGAATCCATGGAAGATTTAATCGTGCGGGAACCCGGAGAGGTGTACAGCACCAAGACGGGAAAGACTCTCAGCTATGCAAAGCTCAGTCATGATGCACTGACTGGAACCGGTAGAGGGCAAGTAATGGGCAAGGGGTCTTTTACCACCGGTCATAACTCGATTCCCTATGGAGCTCATTTTGCACAGGTGGCAGTCAATGTGCGCACAGGACAGATCAAGGTCGAAAAGTATTATGCACTACAGGATGCAGGTACGCCCATCAATCCAGAACTTGCTCTTTGCCAAATGTATGGAGCAGCTTTGAAATCGATCGGTCATACTTTGTATGAGCAGATGGTTCTGGATGAGAATGGCCATTGTGTCAATGCAACACTTGCTGAATACGGGGTGCCGATGATTGGAGACAAGCCAAAGGATTTCAAGGCTGTGTTGATAGATATCAATGATGAAGCAGGTCCGTATGGAGCAAAATCAATCAGTGAAATTGCAACCAATGGAGCAGCTCCGGCTATTGCCATAGCAATCCATGATGCAGTAGGTATTTGGATGCGATCATGGCCATTTTCAGCAGAGAAAGTACTTAAGGAATTAGGGAAATTGTAAGGAAACTTGCAACAAACTGCAACATAAATCTAGACAATGGCACACCTCCATGGTATAGTGCCAATGTCTGGATTTTATTTTTAACAAACTATACGGAGGTTTCCCTAACATGAAGGACAAAGCCACAATTAAACAGATGATTGAGGAGCTCAAGACCCTCAAAACCAACAACATGTATCTCAATGATTTTTTCCATACATGGAAAGAGTCTGACGACGAAATTGCAGCTGTGTTCCAGGTAGCGGAAGTGCTGCGTGCATTGCGCGAAAATAACATTTCTACCAAGGTGTTTGACAGTGGACTTGGAATCTCCGTTTTCCGTGACAACTCCACCCGCACCAGATTCAGCTTTGCAAGCGCTTGTAATATGCTTGGCTTGGAAGTGCAGGATTTGGATGAGAAAACCAGCCAGATAGCACATGGAGAGACCGTACGTGAGACTGCAAACATGGTCAGTTTCATGGCAGATGTCATCGGCATCCGTGATGATATGTATATCGGAAAAGGTTATACATACATGAAGACAGTCGCAGAGGCTGTGCAGGACGGCTACGACGATGGCGTGCTTGAGCAAAGACCTACCTTGGTTAATTTGCAGTGTGATATCGACCATCCTACCCAGAGCATGGCTGACATGTTGCATGTCATCAATCACTTTGGAGGAGTAGAGAACCTCAAGGGTAAGAAAGTTGCCATGACCTGGGCATACAGTCCTTCATATGGCAAGCCTCTTTCTGTTCCCCAAGGCATCATCGGCCTCTTCACCCGTTTTGGGATGGATGTAGTACTTGCTCACCCAGAAGGCTATAATGTCATGAGTGAAGTCGAGGAAGTAGCAAAGGAAAATGCCCAGAAGAGCGGCGGTTCCTACAAGCGTGTAGATTCCATGGAAGAAGCATTCAAAGATGCTGATATCGTATATCCAAAGAGCTGGGCTCCTTTCGCCGTCATGGAAGAAAGAACCAAGATTGTTGAGCAGGGTGATCAGGAAGCCTTGAAGGCCCTTGAGAAAACTTGTCTTGTAAACAATGCTAAGTTCAAGGATTGGACCTGCACCGAAGAATTGATGAAGACCACCAAGGACGGTAATGCCCTGTACATGCACTGTCTCCCTGCCGACATCAGTGGAGTCTCCTGCAAGGAAGGAGAGGTTGAGGCTTCTGTCTTCGACCGTTATCTGGTTCCTTTGTATAAGGAAGCAAGCTATAAGCCGTACGTTATTGCAGCAATGATTTTCCTTGCAAAATTTGAGAATCCTTCTGCAAAGCTTGATGAATTGCTCGAAGCAGCAGTCAAGAGAATCAAGTAAACAGATTCAAACCTGTAGTAAAAGAGAGCCGGGATTATTCCCGGCTCAATTGCTGTTTAGAGGTGTTGTGATGCCAGATAGGCAGTAGAAAACGCAGCTTGTAGATTAAATCCGCCACTCTCTCCGTCATAGTCCAGGATCTCTCCGGCGAAGAACAAGCCTTTGACGATATTCGACTCCATCGTCTTTCGGTGTACCTCGGAAAGCTTTACTCCCCCGCTGGTAACCATTGCTGAAGAAAAACCTTTTGTGCTGGAAACGATCAAGGGAAAATTGCTTACAAGATTTGCCAAATGTACTCTTGTCTTCTTGTTGAGCATTGCTGTGGTGGTTTGTTTTTCAAGGCTTGTCAGTGCCATGACGGATTGTGCGAGGCTTGCTGACATCCCAGCTTCCTTGAGCACAGAAAAAATCAACTTGTTCTGGCAAAGAAGCATTTCGTTGATTTTATGGAAAGTCGCTGCATGATTTTCGGATCCGATCAAGGAGAGCTTGATTACATCTTGTTTCTGTATGGCCCTTGAAGGGGTGAGGATAGCAGGTCCGCTCAGTCCATCATGGGTGAACAGGACGTCTCCCTGGATTTGTGCATAGCTCGAGTTTTGCCCAGGATGGTAGAAGGAGACGCATGCGTTACGAACAGCGTTTCCGGCAAGAGGCCTGAAAGGATAGTCTTTGATGTTTAGTGCCACCAGTGCAGGTCTTGGTTCAACAATGCTGTGTCCAAGAGCCCTTGCCAGCGCATATCCACTCCCATCACTGCCGGTGTTTGCGTAACTCATTCCCCCGGTTGCGAGTACAATTTTTTTAGATGCGTATGTCTCAACTGGTGTTTCAACGAGGAATAATTCGTCTTTCTTGGTAATCGAGAGAATCTTTGCTCCCGTTGTGATACGAGCTTTGCTGTTTTTAAGCAGTAGGTCCCGTACCTCATGAGCATCAAGGCTTTGTGGAAAAATTTTACCGTCATCCCGAACGATCGTGTTCATGTTTCGTTCGGATAACCATTGGCATAATTGATTTGCATCGAATGTTTGCAAGGCTGGAAGAAGGAAATTCCTTTGCGCTTTGCTGCCGAAATGCGAAAGGAACTGTTCGGTTGCAAGCGTGTTTGAGAGATTACACATCCCCCCTCCCGTAATGAGTAATTTTTTCCCAACTTCAGTGCAGTGCTCAAAAAGCTGTGCCTTCTTTGTAGTAAGGTTTGCACTGAGAAAAAGGCCTGCAGCCCCAGCTCCGATAATGATGACATCTTCCATGACGTTAAGACTATGTATGTTGATAGTAGTTCTTGAACCAAGAAACAAAGTGGGAGAGCCCTTGCTCAAGAGGAGTATTGGGACTGAAATCAAAGTCATTGATCAAGTCAGTGACGTCTGCATAGGTTTGATACACATCGCCGGGCTGCATCGGGAGATACTCTTTTTGGGCTTCCTTTCCAAGACACCTTTCCAAAGTTTCGATAAAGGTCCCAAGCTTGACCGGTTTGTTGTTGCCGATGTTGTATACCTTGTACCGGTCACCGAAAGCATTCTTTGCTGGAGGGTTGCAAATGATGTTCTCGATTGCAGTGATGATGTCGTCAATATAGGTGAAATCTCTCCACATATCCCCATTATTGAAGACCTTGATGCTTTTGCCTTCCATGATTCGCTTGCTGAAAGAATAGTATGCCATATCGGGTCTTCCATATGGACCATAGACCGTGAAGAATCGTAAACCGGTGGTAGGAATCTGATACAGATGAGTATAGGCATGAGCCATCAACTCATTGGATTTCTTGGTTGCTGCATACAGACTCACAGGGTTGTCCACACGATCTGAAGTGCTGTAGGGGATTTTGCTGTTCAAGCCATACACAGAGGAAGAGGATGCATAGACAAGATGTTCTATGCCATGGTGTCTACAGCACTCAAGAATATTCAGATAGCCAACCAGGTTTGAATTGACATACGCTTGAGGATTGTCGATGCTGTAGCGTACTCCTGCTTGAGCTGCAAGGTTGATCACACAACTGACCGGATGCCTCTTGAAAATCGCCTCAAGGCCGCTCTGGTCAGAAAGATCTGTCTTATAAAAGATAAAATGTTCACAGGCAAGGATTCTCAGCCTTTCTTCCTTCAGGCTGACCTCATAATAGTCGTTTAAATTGTCCAGACCGATTACCTGGCATCCTAGGCCCAACAGACGTCGGCAAAGATGAAACCCGATGAAACCAGCAGCCCCCGTTATGAGATAGGTCTTTTGAGTATCCAGACTTTTATAATCACTGCGCATGTGTTCTTCCTCCGAGAGTGCATTGTACATGAGAAACGTTCTTCTGTGTAGGGCAAAGAAAAGGACCTCCGAAGAGGTCCTGAGCAACAGTAGCGGGTTTTAACCAAGTGTACTGAAGATAATCTTCAATACGAACAAGCCAAAGACGACCCATGTCATCTTGGAAATCTCAGAATTCTTCTTGGTGAAGAGCTTGAGCAGTACGAAGGACAGGATACCGAACATGATGCCGTCAGCAATGCTGTAAGCAACAATCATGAAAATGATTGTGAGGAAGGACGGAATGGCTTCAGTCATATCATCCCAATCAATATCCTTGACAGGACTCATCATCATTACACCGACGATAATGAGGGCAGGAGCCGTTGCTGCACTGGGGATTGAACCAAAGAGAGGTTCAAGGAACAGTGAGAGAGCAAAGAGAATGGCAACGACCAAAGCGGTCAAACCAGTGCGTCCGCCTTCAACAACACCGGCAGAAGATTCGACAAACGTGGTGACGGTGGAAGTACCGAGCATTGCACCAACGGTGGTTCCTACTGCATCAGCAAACAGAGCTTCTTTACAGTTGGGAATCGAGCCATCTTCCTGAATCATGTCAGCCTTGGTGGCACAACCGATGAGCGTCCCAACAGTATCAAACATGTCGACGAAGAGGAAGGTGAAGACTACGATGACAAAGTCAAGTGTCAAAATCTGTCCGAATTCGAAGGGGAAGAAATAGGGAGCCGGGGGTACAAAGGAGCCGCCAGCATATTTGGTAACGCCGAAAGGAATTCCAATGACTGTGGTAATGATGATACCGAAAAGCAATGCTCCGTTTACCTTGAAGGCAAGGAGAATTCCGGTGATTACAAGACCTACCATGGCAAGTCCAGGAGCTCCGAGGAACCAACCCTCGTTCAAGGTGACCAAGGTGGCTCCACCGACGATGATGCCTGCATTCTGCATGCCGATGAAAGCAATGAAGAGCCCGATACCAACTCCGATGGCCTTCTTCAGGTTCGCAGGAATGCTGTTGACAATCGCTTCTCGAATGTTGGCTGCCGTCAGGATCAAGAAGATGATACCTTCAACAAATACGGCTGTCAGTGCGAATTGCCAGGATTTTCCCATACCGAAAATAACGGTGAAAGCTAAAAAGGCGTTCAATCCCATACCCGGTGCGAGGGCGAAGGGAAGATTGGCCAAAAAGGCCATTACCAATGTTGCGATTGCAGATGCTATGGCAGTAGCTGCAAATACTTGGGAGAAAGCCATTCCTGTTCCTTCTGTGGACAGAATGCCGGGGTTGACGGCAAGAATGTAGGCCATGGTTAGAAAGGTAGTAATACCTGCCATGACTTCAGTCTTGACGGTCGTTTTTCTTTCCTTGAGTTTGAAAAACTTTTCCATCTATATGCTCCTTGCAGATGTTTTGAATACATCCATTCTAGCGCATCTGTCTGCAAACGTACAGAAAAATCGTTACATTTGTTATATAACCAAATTTAGTGGGACAATTTTAAGAATCTGGCTAAATTTTTTTTCGAAAATTTGATCTATAACTAAAAATATATCAACATTTTATGAGAATCAGTTAGTAAAATATGGCAGTTTTGAGGGTTTTTTTCCTTTTAAGAAGCACACTAAAGTGCTAAACTACAAAAAATACGTTGCAAATTGTTGCATAAAAGGAGATATCCATGGTAACCAAGGATACGTTACAAAAAGTCCTGAAGACTGCAACCCATACACAAATGGCAGAACTTTGCATCACCAATGCACACATTCTGGATGTTTATAATAAAGAGTGGTTTGAGGCAGACCTGCTCGTCAGTGAAGGGCATATCTGTGGTTTTGCCCCAGCAGGGAAAGGACAAGCCATGAAGATAGTTGATGCTCAGAGACGATATCTCCTGCCAGGGTTTATTGACAGCCATGTTCATATTGAGAGTTCTCATGCGACAGTGCAAGAATTTTCCAATTTGGTGGTGCCTTGTGGAACCACCACCGTTATTGCCGATCCTCACGAGATTTGTAATGTACTGGGATTGGAAGGCCTTGATTATATGCTTGATGCCTCAGAACATACAGCCTTGCAGGCCTTTTTTATG
Organism: uncultured Sphaerochaeta sp.; assembly: GCA_964547185.1. Classification (GTDB taxonomy): domain Bacteria; phylum Spirochaetota; class Spirochaetia; order Sphaerochaetales; family Sphaerochaetaceae; genus Sphaerochaeta. The sequence continues at coordinate 35,782 of CAZJMG010000008.1, read as the reverse complement.
GTTCCGAGCTGTGTACCCGCCACAGAATTTGAACACAGCGGTGCTGTCATCAAGGCAGAAGACCTCAAAGAAAGCCTTAAAAAAGAGAGAGTGCTCGGTCTTGGGGAGATGATGGATTATCCGGGTGTGATTGGTGCTTCAGATTTGGTGATTGATAAAATCATGGCAGCAAAGAATGCTGGGAAAATCATCGACGGACACAGCCCTTCCCTTGTCGATGAACAGTTGGATGCTTATTCAAGTTGCAGGATTAAAACCGACCATGAATGCGAGACGGCAGAAGAGCTTCGTCAAAGGATCAGGCGTGGAATGTATGTCATGCTTCGTGAAGGTTCTGCTTGCAATAATGTACTGATGCTTCTTGGTGGGGTGACTAAGGAGAACAGTCGGCGTTGTTTGTTCTGTACTGATGACCGTCAGCCGATGAGTATTCTTGAACAAGGTCATATCAACAATAATGTAGCTCTGGCGGTTAAGGGCGGAATGGATCCCATAGAAGCCATTTGCATGGCAACAATCAACAGTTGTGATTGCTATCATCTTGAAGACAGGGGAGCTATAGCCCCAGGGTTGAGAGCCGACTTCTTGTTGGCCGATGATCTGGTCAATTTTTCTATGCATCAGGTGTATATAGGAGGGCGTCTGGTTGCAGAAGATGCAAAGATGCTCAAACCCGATATCCCGCAAAAAGATCAACGGGTTGAAAGAAGCATGCAGGTGAAGGACTTTTCTCAAAAACGACTTGAATTGAGGCTGAAAAGCAATCATGTTCGGGTCATCGAAATCATCCCTGGCGGGGTGGTCACCAAGGCAGCAGAGGCTAGGGTTACACTTGTGGACGATCTGTGGGTCCCAGATCCGAACCAGGATATCGTGAAACTGGCAGTTGTAGAGCGGCATCACCGTACAGGGAATGTCGCCCTTGCCTTGCTCAAGGGCTATGGACTCAAACAGGGAGCTATCGCAACCTCTGTAGCACATGATTCACATAATCTCATAGTCTGTGGTGACAATGATGAGGATATGAAGCTTGCCATAGAGCACCTGATTGAAATGGGAGGGGGCATGGTATTGGTAAAGGAAAAGACCATTCTCGCTAGTTTTGCTCAACCTGTTGCTGGTCTGATGAGCTATAAGAGTGGACATGAAATCGCATCTGCGATGGAATCTTTGCACCAGATAGCTCAAGAACAATTGTCGGTGAGTAAGGAAGTGGACCCATTTATGACGCTCTGCTTCATGTCATTGCCGGTGATACCTGCATATAAACTGACTGATATGGGGCTTTTTGATGTACAGAGCTTCTCGTTTGTGCCTCTTGAAATTCAGTAGATAAGGGTTGTTTGCCCGACAAGGGCAACATGCATGTGAGTATCATACAAGGTGGTCAGCATCTCACTGGTGACCACTTTTTCTTTTTCCCCGTAACAGATCAATTCACCATTTTTCAACATGGCAACATGCGTAGCAAGCTCATAGGCAAGGTTTGCATCATGAGTGGTGAACAAGAGCGTCCTATTCTTTGCATGGAGGCTTTTGAGCAGACCGAGTACTTTCTTTCTGTTTGCCGGATCAAGTGCACTGGTAGGCTCATCGAGCAATAAAATGTTGCTTTCTTGGGCAATTGCCCTTGCAAGCAGCAATAGTTGGTGCTCCCCACCGCTGAGATTGGTGATTGAGCGCTGGGCATACTCCGAGAGTCCTACCTCCTTGAGTGCAGCATAGGCGATGAGTGCATCCTTCTCGCCGGGTGTGCCCAATGAGGAAAGATAGGGGGATCTTCCGAAAAGCACATAATCTAGAACAGAAAAGGAGAAGTTGTATTGCTCGCTCTGTGGCACGAGCGCCAAGGTGCGACCGAGTTCTTTGCGGCCGTAGGATTGCAGACTTCTCCCTCTCAGAATTATCCGACTATCTTCTTTCCATCCGAGCAACAAGTCGAGCAATGTGGATTTTCCAGCCCCGTTTGAACCCAGAATGGCTACAGATGAGCCTTCTTTGATGGAAAGCGTGATATGTTTTAAGGCGACAGAACCTGATGGATAGGTAAAACTAAGATCATGTACTTCTAGAGCATTCATGCTTTGCCCTCCTGATTTCGAAGGCTGAGAATGATGATGAAGATGATTGCACCAAGAAAACTGCTCAATAATCCTATCGGGATTTCACTGCTCAGCAATGTTCTTCCCAAGGTGTCACACACCAGTAGGAACAGTGATCCGATGATCATTGAACCGGGAAGACTGTATGCACTGTCAGAACCAAATAACTTCCTCCCCAAGTGTGGAGTGATCAGGCCTACCCAACCGATCAAACCTGTAATTGAGATGATCAGGGTTGTCCCCACTGTGGCCACAACAAGCAAGATTACTCTGTCTCGCTTAGGGCTGAGTCCTACTGAAAAGGATGTTTTTTCCTGTAAACTGAGCAGATTCATCTTCCAGCGAAATCCTAAAAGAATCAAAATACAAGCGGTTACAATCCACACTATTGATCCTATCTGCCGCCACGAGGCATTCCACAATCCCCCCATCATCCAGAATGTAATATCCTGCAGATCTTTTGTCGGTTCTGCTACAAGCTTGATCACTGCGAGGGCGCTGCTGAATATTGCCGAGACCGCAATCCCACTGAGAACCAATCTCAACAACCATCCACCAAATCGAAATCGGGTTGCCAGAAAATAGGAACATACCAAGGCAAGAAGACCGAAAAAGGTTGCACTTGTTTGTACCGCTATCGTACTGCTCGCTCCCAGAACCATCATCAGGGCTGCACCAAAAGCAGACCCTTGGCTCACACCAAGAAAACCTGGTTCCACCAAGGGATTGGAAAAAAGCATCTGAAATGTAAATCCGCTTGCACTGAGCATTGCTCCGCTGAGTATGGCCAATACAATTCTCGGAAGACGGACCTGCAAGTAGATGGTCCTGGTCATAGCATTGGTTGACCAGTCAAGCGGTAGCCTGAATCCCGGCGAAGGATATCTTCCCGCAAACAGAAAGAGAAACGCCAGCAAAAGCGTCAAGAGACAGAGAGAAGACAAGAGGCCTCTTCTGTGTCTCTGTTCTTTGCTATAATCATTCATAAGGTATTTATTGCAACAGATTGTGCATACAAGTCAACAAGTTTCTCGAGTTTTTCAGCATCTTTGATATTGTAGAAATCCTGATAGAAAGAACGTACTTCTTCCTGCATGTCGATCTCAGAGTAGGCTTGGGGGTATATCTCTTTTGCAAGCCAGGTTGCCCCAAGAATCCAGGAAGCTACCGGTTGGATGTAGCTCATCATATCATGAGGACTTGCCTTGATCTGTTTTTCAGAGACAGCACGTAGGTTCTGCCAGATCGAAGAAGCATATATTTCATCAATAAAACTTGCTGTAGGAGTCCTGTAGCTTACGATAATAACCATGTCAGGATCCCAGGCTGCAATCTGCTCAAAACTGACGGTGGACCACCCATTTGCTGCCTTGTTTGAACCTTTCCATACTGGAATGGCTCCAGCTTGTTCCACCATCCATGTCTGCATCCAGTCATCGGGAGCAATTTTGTATGAGCTTGTGTTGTCAGTTCTATCGCCTTGCAGCAATAAGACCCTCATTTTTTGGTCTTGGGCGATTGTTGAGGCTGTGTTCTGGATTTTTTCCAATCTCTGTCGATATAAGGAAAGTATTGCTTCTGCTCTCTTGCTTTCTCCGAGCAGCGAACCCAGTTGCACAATTTCTTCCTGCCAGTCTTCCCAGGATTCAAGATTCATGGTGAAGTTGGGAACCCTTAGTTGGTCCAGTTTTTGCCCTATCGAGCTGAAATGAGTAGCTTTAAGCAAGACTACGTCACTGGTATGTGTTGCGATTTCCTCAATGCTGGCATTCTGGCTGATTCTATCCGTTTGGTTGAGTTCAGGACGGATGAAAGCAAAGAAATCACCTAGTCCCTGATCGGTTTTAGGAAGGGTAAGAGCTATATCGTTGACCCGTTCGAACAAAAAGAGTGCGTTGGCGGGCATATTTCCCGCTCGTCCCGCAATGAGAATACTTTGAGGTTTCTGAGGTAGCTGTACAGTACGGTTGTTCGCATCAATAGCTTGAAAAACAGGGGCTTCAGAGACGGTTTGTTCCTTTGTGCCTTGGGCAAAAAGCAAGGCAGGAATAATTAAAAAAAGAAGGCAAAAAGAACGAAATTTCATAGATAAGGCTCCTTTATGTTGCAAGTGGTTGCAGTTTACCATTATGTTTTTTAAAAAGCAATCGATTGAGGGTGATTTTGTCTTACCTTCTTAGCTTGATACCTTCTTCCAAGCAGTATAATGTATACGTACTGCAAGGAAGGATCTGAACGATGGAAATGCAAACATTGCAAACAAGGATTTTTGCCCTCAAAGAGAGTGCAAAACATCTTTCAATAAGCAAAGAAGAAGAACGAAACGCCCTTTTGAAGTCTATAGCTGAAGGCCTGCAAAAGGACTTTGAGCATATACGATCAGCAAATGAGGCGGATATTGCAAAAGCTAGGGCTGAAGGCCAGAAAGAGGCCTTGGTCAAACGGCTTGTCTTTTCAGAAGAAAAGCTTGAAGCCTCCCTTTTGGGTATCACCGATGTCATTGGCCTTGCCGATCCAATCGGAAGAGTACAGGAGCGTCGTCTTTTGGATACAGATCTTCTGCTTGAGAAAATTGCTGTACCTATTGGAGTGATTGGAATGATCTTTGAGGCGCGTCCTGATGCGCTTTTGCAGATTGTTTCACTTTGCCTGAAAAGCGGTAATGGGATTGTTCTCAAAGGAGGAAGAGAGGCCTTTCAAACCAATACAGCCCTGATTGCTTCCATCCAGAACAGCTGTCGCTCTTCTTCTTTGGGTTCTGATTGGTTTACCTTGTTGGAAAGCCATGGCGATGTTGATCACATCCTGAAAATGGAAGAAGATATCGATCTGTTGATTCCCCGTGGGTCCAACCAGTTTGTACAATATGTCATGCGCAATACTGCTATTCCTGTATTAGGACATGCTGACGGCATCTGCCACCTCTATATCGATGAGCATGCAGATCTTGAGAAGGCCTTGGAGATTGCCTTTGACTCCAAGACCCAATATCCTGCAGCATGCAATGCAATTGAGACACTCTTGGTACACGCCTCAAGGGCAGAAGCATTTTTACCACGCTTGGAAAGACGCTTCAAGACAGCAGGGGTGACTATCCATGGCGATGCTACGGTTGCCTCCCTTATTGATTGTGTTCCCTACCAAGAAGGAGATTATGGCGTTGAGTATCTTGCCCTTGAGTTGAATATCAAGGTGGTCGGTTCCTTGGATGAGGCTCTTGAGCATATCAAGCAGTATGGATCTCATCATACCGATGCCATTGTCAGTGAAGACAAAGATGTAATGAGGAAATTCTTTGCATTGGTCGACTCGGCAGACGTATTTGCCAATTGCTCTACACGATTTGCCGATGGGTTTAGATTCGGCCTCGGTGCAGAGGTAGGCATCAGTACTGCAAAAATTCATGCCCGTGGTCCGGTAGGCCTTGGCGGTCTGATGAGCACAAAATATGTGTTGCGTGGTAATGGGGAAGTTGTATCGAGCTATACCGGCAAAAATTGTAAAAAATTTTTACACAGAGAATTGGATGTTGAAGGCCGCTCCTTGCTTTTGGGGGAGAATGCATGATGCGCGACCTTTCTTATGTTAAAAGAGTGGTGATAAAAGTAGGTACGAACCTGCTCAGTTCAGCAAACGGCATTGATGAGCATTGTATAGATGCCATCACATCCCAGATAGCTGCCTTGAAACAGAAAGGCTATCAGGTTCTGCTTGTGAGCAGTGGAGCCATCGGTATGGGAGCAAAGGAATTGGCTTTGAAAGGTCCTGTAAAGCAGGTAGCCATGCGTCAGGCCTGTGCCTCCATCGGGCAACCTCTGTTGATGTCGAGCTACCGAAGATCCTGTAAGCGTCATAATTTGATTTGTTCGCAAATACTGCTTACCCGGAAAGATCTAAATAATCGTCACACCTACGTGAACCTGAGAAATAGTGTATTCACCCTCCTCGATATTGGTGTTATCCCGATTTTTAATGAGAATGATGTAGTCAGTACTGCAGAAATCGGTTCTGCCTTCGGTGATAATGATAGGATGAGTGCCATGGTGGCCAGCAAGATTGATGCTGATCTGCTCATCATCCTTACCGATATACCCGGTCTTTATACTGCAGATCCCAAAAAGGACGACAAGGCAGAGCTTCTGCTGGAGGTTGAAGCCTTGGATGATAAAGTTCTCTCCTATGCAGGAGGTGCCGGCTCTACGTATGCTACCGGAGGAATGAAAACCAAGATGCTTGCAGCCAAAATTGCTTGTGTAGCAGGTTGTGGGACGATTATTGCCAGTGGGTATGAACCAGATGTACTCTTACAGTTGCTTACGGGTGATCAGATTGGAACCTATATCCATCCTCAGAAGCGCTTGAGCCAACGCGAGCGTTGGATTCTCAACAATTCACACCTTGGCTCCATCGAGGTGGATGAAGGAGCCAAGCAGGCTTTGCTCTCAAAAAAGAGCCTGCTTCCCAAAGGCGTTGTTCGAGTACAGGGAAGCTTTTCCTCCGGCGATGTCATCCAGGTATGCACATCTGATGGAAAGCCTTTTGCAAAGGCGGTTCCTTACTACAACAGTACAGACATAGCGCTGCTCATTGGTCATGACAGCAAGGATATCCAATGGATTCTTGGTTCAGGAAAAAAGGACGTTTTGTTTCGTCCAGAGGATCTGGTGCTTTTGGAAGATGTTGAGTAACTATCGGATTTTCCGCAGAAAACAAGAGCTTGGAGCACGCATCACTCGGTTGCATAGCACCGAGGTGTTGGCTGTAGGCATCCTCGATTCTTCTAGTGTTCAAGATCTTATGGAAACACTGGATTGGTATGTCCAGAATATGAATCATAGTCTGCATGTCATTACCCAGGAAGGAAAGCTCGACATTCCTGCTTTGCAGAAGCGATATAAGGATGTTACATTCCTTGTCTTTGCCGGCAATGCCTTCACTGGGGAAAAAATTAATGCATTAGCCAATGAATGTCAGACAAATTTGTTTCTTGTGGTTCGTAGTGATGTCATTCTAGCTCGGTTCAATGGCCAATTGTTGTTATCCAAAATGTCTGAAAGTGACCATCCTGCTGCTTTTTGTGCGGTTGTAGCCAATGCATACCGAGAAATTATTCCCTGCCTGCGAATCCCACGATTGATTGGAAAGGAATTGGATCCAGAATCTGATTTTCCGATTCTTGATGAACAGCAAATTCAGCATACGCTCTATCCTCTAATGTGTCTTGGTCTGTATGATCGCGCTCTGTTTCAACGGTTGCGAGGGTTTGACGAGGAAATACACAGTGAATACTACCAAGCTCTTGACTGGGGTTTGCGCTGTCATTTGCTGGGCTATGATTTGGCAATGAGCAGTTCCTTGCTCATGCAATTTACCGACCGTGAAAGTGTCATAGAAGATCGCAGTGATTGTAAAGGCTATGAACGATGTTATACCAAAGCCTTGTCTGTGCATCAGATGGGAGAAAGGAATATAGTAAAGAAATTCAAAGGACCTTTTGACAAGGCTGCCTACCAAAATGAGGTGAAGAAGCGTATGGTTTGGCTGCAAAAACGAGATTTTTCCACCCTCGTAGAGCAATGGAAAGAGGGAAAGCTATGAGAAGATGTTTGTTATTCTTGCTTTGCCTGTTCTCTTGTTCGTTGATTTTGGCCTCTTTTGATCCTTTTTCGTATCCTGTAGGAACTGTGATCATCGATGCAGGTCATGGAGGTCATGATCCAGGAGCCGTCGCTACGTGGAGCTTTGCAGGCGGAACCATCTATGAGCGGGATCTTACCTTGGATATTGCCAAACGCCTATATGCCTTGCTCAGGGTCAGTCATCCGGAATTAGAGGTGTTGATGACCAGAAACAACGATACTTTCGTATCATTAGCAGATCGTTGTACGATGGCCTACTCCCTACCTCTTAGACCAAAGACAAGCGCTCTCTTTGTTTCCATTCATGTAAACAGTGCTGCAAGCAGATCAGCAAAAGGTTTTGAGATTCTTACCAAAAGGCAAAGCAAACAGGTCGTCTTTCTTGATGAGAAGACTCCAGCTGAGAATATTGCAAGTTTTTCTTCTCACACCACGCCCTCTTTGAACCGATTGCTCAATCACAGGAATCTTCTTGTAGCTGCCACGTTTGAGCAAACCATGTCGGAAAACTTGATAACCGCCGTGAATAGAGGAGTCAAGGAGAGGGATCTTTGGGTGCTCAATTCAGTGAGGATGCCAGCTGTGTTGGTTGAGGTGGGGTTTCTTTCAAACGAAGAAGATGCCAGAAACCTTATCTCTCCCCAATATCGCCAACGATTAGCCCAAGTGCTTCTTTTGGCAATCGAACGTTGCCTGTAAAAGGGGAGGGTGGTATGTTGCAATACGACCAAAAACGCTTGTATCCACATCTGTATAAGCCCAAGAAAACTCCTTCTTTGGTAACCGTCCCGTCCTTTGGATACCTTATGCTCAGAGGGGAAGGCGACAGTAATGATGTCTTATATGAAACGGCTGTTTCTGTTTTATTCAGTCTCAGTCAGGCCATCAAGATGACAGCATCGCCAAAAGAGTATGCCATAGCACCACTTGAGTGCATCTGGGATACAGCAGAAGTTGAAAATAAAAGTCCTTGGATCTGGGTCGCCATGATCAGCCAGCCAGATTGGGTTACCTCTCAGATGGTGGAGCAAGTTCGCGAACAAGTTGCTTTCAAACTAGGACGTATTGCAAAAGAGGCTTTCTTTCTGAAGCAAACAGATGGGTTGTGTGTCACTATGCTCCATACTGGATCGTACGAGCATATAGCACAAAGCTTCTCTCAGATGGAAGCCTTTGCCGCTCAACAGAATCTAGCACGAATCAATTCATCCCATAGAGAAATCTACCTGAGCAATCCAAGAAAGACCGATCAGGAGAAGTTGGAGACGGTTTTGCGCTTTTCTGTATCTTAGCTTTCTTCCTTTATTTTTTTTCGTTGTGCAACCAAAAGATCTTTTTTTAATCTTTTGAGTTTTGCCGAAAGGCTTACCTTGTATATATGCGGATTGATCTGCCTGAGGTAGCTCTTATGAAATGTATTGATACTTGCCTGAGCGTAGCTCTGAATTTCCTGGAGACTGGGTTTTTGTCCCAATCTTTTACCATCCTGCACTTTCAGCTTCAGTAATGGTTCGCAACGAGCATACCCATCGCTCTGCATTTCAAAGAAATCAGCCTCAGAGAAGGGATGATAGAAGATGAATTTCCTCTTGACCTGAATTTCTTCATTGTCCAAGGTGATCAGGTCGGCAAGTGCACTGCCCTCTGCATCATAGAAACGATATACCTGCTTAATTCCAGGGTTCGTGGTTTTTTCAAAACTGTTGGATATTTTCATCGTAGGTATGATGGTTCCATCCGTTCCTTCTTTTGCTGCAAGTTTGTAGACACCGTTCAAGGACGCCTGCGTCCCTCCCGTTACCAAATGAGTCCCGATACCCCAGCTGTCGATGGGCACCTCGTCATGGACCAAGGTTTGTACAATCTCTTCAGTCAAATCGTTGCTTACCACAATCCTTGCATCGTGCAGTCCAGCATCATCCAGTTTTTTCCGTATAATCCGGGGAAGGTAGGAGAGGTCCCCACTGTCAATACGTACTCCGATGCTGTACCCTTTCTGCTTCTGTTCAAGACCGACGATTATCGCATTGTCAATGCCTGAACCAAGAGTGTCATAGGTGTCTATCAAGAGGACGGTGTTTTTTGGATAGATATTTGCGTACGCCCTGAAAGAAGCAAGCTCACTCTCAAAGCTCATGATCCAAGAGTGTGCCATGGTTCCTGCCACCGGAATGTTGTACACTTTTCCTGCCAAGGTATTGCTCGTAACTTTGCAGCCTCCGATAAAGGCAGCTCTGCTTGCCGAAAGCGCACCATCCTGGCCTTGTGCCCTTCTGAGCCCAAACTCCATGAGTGCCCCATTCTTGCTTGCTATGGACATCCTGGAGGCTTTTGTTGCAATCAAACTCTGGAAATTCAGAGTATTAAGAAGAAATCCTTCTATCAGCTGAGCTTCGATCAAATTGGTATGTACCCGTAATAACGGTTCTCCCGGGAAGACCACTGTGCCTTCCTCGATTGCATAGATGTCTCCGCTGAATTGATAAGTTCTCAGATAATCAAGAAAGGCATTGGAGAATGTACCAAGGCCCTGAAGGTACGAGATATCCTCATCGCTGAATTGGAATGACTGCAGCTTGTCTATCAAGTCATGCAGACCTGCAAAGACGACATACCCGCCGCCATAAGGATTGTTCCTATAGAACATATCAAATACCACTTGGGGATTCAGTTTTTGTTCGAAATACCCCTGCATCATGGTTAGTTCATAGAAATCTGTAGTCAGGGCGCTTAGTTGCATGGTGTGCTCCTTTGTCAACGAGCCTGGATCTTGGAAAACCCAGTATAGGGTACAAGAGCTTGGGGAATCAGTATAGACCCATCCTCGCATTGATAGTTTTCCAAAATGGCAACCATGGCACGGCTGAGAGCCATTGCCGTTCCGTTGAGCATGTGGACATATTGGGATTTTCCCTGGTCATCTTTGTAACGGATAGAGAGGGCACGAGCCTGATAGTCGGTACAATTGCTAGTGGATGTGACTTCCCCGTATTCCCCGTTATCGCCTCTTCCGGGCATCCAGGCCTCAATATCAAACTTTCGGTAAGCCGGAGCACCGAGATCGCCAGTACAAGTATCGACCACACGATAGGCTAAGTTCAGGTTGCTGAAGATTTTCTCTTCGATTGCAAGCAGTTGTTGGTGCATAGCATCAGAATCTTCAGGCAGGCAGTAGATGAACATCTCAAGCTTGGAGAATTGATGCACCCGATACAATCCTTTTGAGTATTGTCCTGCACCACCGGCTTCACGTCTAAAACAGTGAGAAAGACCGGCCATCTTGATGGGGAGCTTTTCCTTGTCGAGAATCTGGTTGGCGTAATACCCTCCGAGGGTGATTTCAGCCGTTCCTACGAGGCAGGTCCCGGTACCTTCAATGTTGTAGATATTGCTCTCTTCTCCGCGTGGGTTGAATCCAATACCATTGAGTATTTCTTCCTTTGCAATGTCGGGGGTGATAAATGGAGTGAAGCCCTCCTGCATGACGATATCCAAGGCATATCGCTCCAGGGCCATCTGCAACACTACAGCCTCTCTTTTGAGATAGTAGAACTTTGGTCCTGAAACACGGGTTGCCGTATCGAAATCTATCAGGTCCAACTGCTGGGAAAGTTGCACATGATCAAGAGGCTTGAAGGAGAACTGAGGAATGGAACCAACTGTTTTTATTGTGGTGTTATCCTTGTCTTCCTTTCCGATTGGAGCCTGTGGATGGGCATAATTGGGGATGGTTTTAATCAGGTTTTGATACGATTGGTCAACCTCGCTGAGCTGTGATTCCACGCAGGCGATTTGGTCCTTGAGAGCCTTGCCTTCCAGGATCAACGCAGCTCTGGTGTCACTGTCAAGCTTTGCTTTCATCCTTTGGGCATTCTCGTTGCGCTTTGCCCTCAGACTCTCTGTTTGTTGCATCAAGATTGCACGTTCATCAGATAGGGCAATGATTGCATCGATGTCAACATTCATGTTTCTCTGCTGAATGTTCTTTGCAATCTCGTCACGTCTGGTTTTTATTTCTCTTACATCTATCATATGGGTTTCCTTGATATTGATATGCTTATTTTGCTAGTTCTTCAAGTTTTCTCGATTTTTCAGCGCTCGCATGAACGGCCTCCATCACAACAGTATCGAAACCGCCTTTTGCCAGAGCGTGCATGCCCTCTATGGTGGTTCCTCCTGCCGAACAGACTCTTGTGGCCAAGGTAACAACTCCGCTGTGGTCATTTTGGGCGATTGTTGCAGCGCTGAGGGTTGTCTGGATTGCAATGTCCAGTGCGTTTTGATAGGCGATGCCTTCCCTAACTCCACCCATGGCCAGTGCATGGAAAAACTGTAGGACATACGCGATGGCTGAACCGCTGATTCCAATGAAGGCTGAAAACTGGGATTCTGGAAGAACGAAGCTCGATCCAAAGCGTGATGCAATCGCTGATGCACTATCAAGATGCTCCTGTGAACAATTACAAGCAGAGGCTATGGCAGTGACTGACTGTTTATAGCTGGCTGCAATATTGGGCATGTAGCGCACTACCTCATCAGTCTCCAGCTCTTTGGTGAGTGTGAGCAAAGGAACTCCTGCCGCAACAGAAATCCACTTTTTTTGATCGCTCTTCAGCTTTCTGAGCTGTGGATAGAGAGAGGGGAGTATCTGGGGTTTGATGCAGAGCATCAAGGTTTCTGTTTCTTCAAAAAGTTGCGCAAGAGTAGCTGCTTGGCAGATGTGTGAGCCTGCTGCCGCCAAATCTGTCACCTTTTGTGAATCAGTATCGTAGACGAATGTTTTCTGCTCAAGTGATAGGGCGATTGCAGAGCCCATGTTTCCACATCCAATGATTCCCAATGTCTCCATTTCTATTCCTCCCACTTCAATCGATGAAGATTGCCTTCTTTTGAAAGATCTGCGAATTCGTATTGCCTAAGATACTCATACGCACCAATCGCTGCACTATTGGAAAGATTCAAGCTCCTGGCATCACTGAGCATCGGGATTCTGATGCATTGTTTAGGATGCTTTACCAGGATATCTTCATCCAAGCCAGCACTCTCCTTGCCGAAAACCAGATAGGTCTCTTTGGGATACTGGACTTGTGTATAATCCTGTCTTGCTTTTGTGGTAAAAAAGAACAGCTCATTTGCTTGAACAGATGCGAAAAAGTGTTCCTTGCTCGGGTGCTCTATAAGAGTCAACAGGTGCCAATAGTCAAGACCTGCACGCTTGAGGTGCTTTTCTTCCAAACTGAAGCCTAGAGGGTGTATCAGATGCAGTGTTGCTCCAATTGCAGCACATGTTCGTGCAATATTACCGGTATTTTGTGGTATTTCTGGTTCAACCAGGACTATATGCAGTGCCATCAAACTCTCCCTCGTTGCAAATCTATCATTTGCAGGGAATCAGTACAAGGTAGCCTTGGTTATGATGATGTAAAATACCAACCTTGTCAGAGCTTGCTCTTTGCTTTAGACTTGCACAAGATTTGGAGGAAAGCATGACAGGCGAGATACTGAAATCATTATTGTTGGGTATTGTACAAGGAATTACCGAGTGGCTTCCCATCAGTTCAACAGGACACTTGCTCTTGCTTGATGAGATTATTGACATTTCGTTGAGTCCTGATGCCAAGGAACTGTTTATGGTCATCATTCAACTAGCCTCCATCTTGGCAGTGGTAATCATCTATTTCTCCACGCTCAATCCTTTTACAAGGAAAAAAGACAAACAAGAGAGATTGCAAACGTATGTGCTTTGGATCAAGGTGCTTGTGGCAACGCTCCCCGCTGCTGTGGTAGGGCTTTTAGTAGATGATTTTATGAATGCGTATTTTTATCGATGGCAGGTGATAGCATTTGCACTCTTTTCCTATGGTGTCATATATCTCTTTCTGGAGCGTGGCAGGTTCGCAAAGAGAGAGAAGCGTGTGACTTCATTGGAGGCTGTCACCTATAAAGACGCTCTGATCATGGGATGTTTCCAGATGCTCGCCTTGATCCCGGGAACCAGTCGTTCGGGTTCAACCATCCTTGGCGGCCTTGTGATAGGGTTTGAAAGACCGATTGCGGCGAAGTTCTCGTTTTTCATGGCCATTCCGGTCATGGCGGGTGCTTCTTTGCTGAAATTACTGAAACTTGGGTTCTCTTACAGCACGCAAGAGTATGTTTTGATTGCAATAGCCTTTGTCAGTTCATTTTTTGTCTCTCTGCTCTGTATCAAGGCATTGGTTGCCTATGTAAGAGGCCATGGTTTCTCGGTGTTTGGGATATACCGAATAGTGTTGTCCCTTGTAGTTGTTGTCTATTTCCTTTCCACGGGGGTCTGACATGGCATTGCTGGTTGTAATCTATCTTGCGTTTATCAGCCTTGGTCTTCCTGATGGGGTTCTGGGCAGCATTTGGCCTGTGATGCGTCTTGAGCTTGGCCTTCCCTTTTATACCGCCGGTCTGATCGGAGCTCTCGCGTCAATTGGGACGGTTGTTTCAGCCTTGTCCAGCTATCGGATGATACGTCGATTCGGAACTGCAAAGGTGACCATAGTAAGTGTGCTTATGACTGCCATTGCTCTTATGGGCTTCTCTTTTGCTTCCAGCTTGCCCTCTCTTCTGCTCTGTGCCATCCCTCTCGGTCTTGGCGCGGGGTCTGTTGATTCAGCATTGAACAACTATGTTGCCCTTCATTACAAGGCTCGTCATATGAATTGGCTGCATTCCTTTTGGGGCCTGGGAGCGACGGGAGGTCCGGCAATCATGGCTCTGGTGTTATCCTTGCAGGCCTCCTATCGTGATGGATATAGGACCTTGGGAAGCCTGCAGCTGATTTTGGTTTTGGTTCTTTTTTTCAGCAGGGCCCTTTGGCAAGATCCAAGCAAGCCAACAGTCAAGGAACAACTTGCACACAAAGAAAAGCCTTCATTGAAACACAAGGCTCTTCCTTTTGCCTTGCTCTCTTTCTTCCTCTATTGTGCCCTGGAAATATCGACAGGGCTATGGGCGGTCAGTTACCTGGTCGAGGTGAAGCATCTTCTTCCTTCAGACGCAGCTTTTTATGGATCGCTTTTTTTCCTTGGAATTACAACCGGCAGAATGGCCAGCGGGTTTGTATCGTACAGACTGTCCAATTATCTGATGATCGGCATCGGATTGGGTGTTTGCTTTGCAGCGGTCATCATGCTTTATTTGGCGCCTCTTTCGATTGCAAGTTTTTCCTTGCTGCTTCTGGGGATAGGCTGTGCACCGGTTTTCCCTTCCTTGATCCATGAAACACCAAGGACGTTCGGTCCTGAACGCAGCTCTCGCATCATAGGACTTCAGATGGCTTCTGCCTACGTAGGAAGTACGATTACGCCGCCTTTGTTCGGCTTGCTGGGAACTGTCCTGGGGATGTATTGGATGCCTCTTCTACAAATGATGATTCTTTTATTGTTGATCTTGTGTATTGGAATATTGGTGGGAATTTCGAGAAGCAGCAGGCGCTGAGCTTTTTTTGAGCAACAGTATATGCAAGCTTACAAGAATCCCGACCACCAACAGAATGATGGTTGTCCTTAGTTCTCGGACGATGAAAGCAGATATGCACAAAGAGAGCCAAAGCCAGGCAAGCCCCTCTTTTTTTACTGAGAGAGGAACTCCTGTCTTATTCCTGTAGTGTGTAATATAGGGGCCGAAGACTCTGTTCTGTTCCAGTCTTTTTGCAAGCTTTGGATTTGATGATGAGAAGAGTATTGCTGCAAGCAGGACAAACGGGGTGGTCGGCAAAATCGGCAGGACAATTCCAACGGCTGCACAGAGAAGACTTAGAAATCCTAGAACAATCAGTATACACCGTTTGAGCAATGTGAACTCCTTGTCTACAGTAGAACATGGCTGTCCAATTCGGTCAATCCTATTTACTCTTCGCTAGGGTTCTGCTTTTTATATAGTTCTAGATTTGTTGCTTTCACCAGTTGCTTGCCCTGTTTTTGCAAGTTGAGCGCTACCTCTTCAAGGGCTCTTCGTTTTTTGTAAGGGTCTTCAAACAACTCTTGTTGCATAGGTTGTTGGGCGCTGTAGAGTTGGTACAGTCCCAATCCTATCAGTCGAAGAGGAGTCCCTTCTTTCCATTTTTGCAACAGTAGGGTTCTTCCAAAGTGAAAGATTTGTTCAGCGCTGTATAGGATTGCAGAGGGTGTAGTTTGCACAGTAAGGGTAGTGAAGTCTGCAAAGCGAATTTTCAAACCTACCGTTCTGGCTATCTGTTTTTCATCAAGAGCACGAAACATTACCTCATGAGCCATTGCAAGGAGGGTTTGTTCCAGCACAAGCAGGGATGTTACATCTTCGTCGAACGTTTTTTCGGTGGAGATGGAGTGGGATTTTGAGTGTTCTTTGAAAATTCCCGGATCGATTCCCCTGCAGGATAGGTACAGATAATTGCCCATGCTCCTTCCAAAGAGAGCCTGTAAGGAGCTTTCAGTATATAAGCGGAGCTCCTCTGTATTGGTGATATGGTGTTTTGCCAGCAGGGCTTGGGTTGCTTTTCCTACGCCCCAAAGCTTTTTTAGGCCAACAGCATCAATGAACGCCATCTCTTTGCCTTTGGACACCCTGCATAGCCCATCAGGTTTGTCATAATCGCTAGCCATCTTTGCAATGAAATGACTAGGACCTATCCCTACCGACATATTCAATCCTGTTTCCTGTTTCACCGTAGTTTTTAGGAGCATTCCAGCTTGTCTAGGAATGCCGTATAATCGTTTGGTCCCACTCATGTCCAGAAAAGCCTCATCGATGGAGAGCTGTTGCACTGAAGAAGAAAAGCGATTCAGTATTTCCATTACCTTTGCGCTCACTTCACTGTAGCGCTCCATTCTTGGAGGTACCACTACTGCTTGGGGACAAAGTCTGAGAGCCTTTGCCATGGGCATGGCTGAATGTATGCCGAATTTTCGAGCTTCATAGCTTGCGGTTGCCACCACGGAACGACTGCTGCTGCCACCGATGAGCAGGCATTTACCCTTCAGTTGTGGATTGTCCAAGACCTCCACAGCTGCATAGAATGCATCCATGTCAACATGAAAGATGACCTGTTCCATAGGCATCAGCAAGATGGTGCATGATACACTCGATTTTGAGCAAGGGAAAATCGTCTGAGTGCGTCATGCAAGAGGCTCTCTAGCACGGCTTCTAGCGAGTAGCCTTCGCTATAGAGCAGTTGGGGATAATGACTCTTTTCAGTCATGCCTGGAAAGGTGTTTATCTCATTGAGGTAAATCGTCTCGTCTTGTACGAAGAAGTCGATACGGGCATATCCATCACAGGCAATTGCCTGGAAGGCTTGCAATGCATAGCCTCGAATCTTGAGGGCTATGTCATTCCTTATATCTGAAGGGATCTTGAGATGTGCCGTATTGATGGGGCCGTACTTGTGTCGGTAGCTGAGCCAACCATCCTCGGCTTTGCCTGTATCGATTACCCTCGCTGGCCCTGCGACGAGGAGCTGTCCATCCTTGGTTCTCAAAATCCCGCATTCAGCCTCGTACATGTTTTCGATCAATTGTTGTACGAGGACCCGCTCGCTGTAGAGCCTTGCAGTCATGACAGCATGTATGAACTCACTTGGGTTTGCGTTTGGCAAAGCACACACCCCGATCGAAGACCCTCCACATTCAGGCTTTATAAATAATTTTTTTCCAAGGAAATGACAGACATCCTCAAAATAAGCAATATTTTCTATGTCCTGATCGGCATCAATGACAATTGATTTGACTGTCGGGATTGCCTGCCTTGCAAACAGTTCACCTGAGAGGGCCTTGTGCATTCCAAGGGCGCTGCTCACGGTATCGCTTCCGCAAAGCGCAATATTGCACAACCTGCATAGGCCTTGGAGATCGCCATCCTCGCCACCTGTTCCATGGGTGGTGGCAAACGCAACATCAAATTGCAGTTTGCCCTCTTGGCTGTAGATGCCATCGCCAGGGACCAGATGCAAAGCGTTGGCACATCGAATAGGCCTCTCAATGGTCTGTTGCAAATACCATTTCCCTTCATAGGAAATGCCTATCAATACCACCTTATAAGATGCCTGCATCAAAGCCTTGTAAACAGTGAAAGCACTGTCTATGGATACTTCGTGTTCTGCTGAACGGCCTCCGTACAGTAAGAGCACTGTCATATTCTTATTCCTTGCTGTACCTCTACAGCCTTTTTAACTGCCTCAATCTCATCCCAAGGTATCGTTTCTTCACCCCTTTCTATACTTTTTTCATGGCCTTTGCCCAAGAAAAGGAGGGTGTCCCCGCTTTGGGCGATGTGTAGTGCTTTTTCGATAGCGGCTTTGCGATCCTCAATCTCCAGCACTTTGCAACGAGGATTGGTCATCTCATGCTTAAGATCATTGAAGATGGTCTGGTTGCCTTCTCCTCGAGGATCTTCCTCGGTAAGGATGACTACCTGGCTGTAACGATTTGCAATTTTTCCCATCTTCGACCGTTTTGCAGTATCACGCTCGCCTGCACTTCCAAAAACAGCTATGATGTCGCCTCCTTCGCTGGTTCTCTTTGCAAAGAAAAAGACTCCTTCATAGGCATCAGCCGTATGGGCAAAATCAATGATGATTCTGAGTCCCAAGGAGTTTTCAATCAGCTGCATACGGCCTTTCACCGGTTGTAGCTGCTCAATTTTTGAAATAATGTCAATGACCTTGATGCCAAGAAGATCGCTGACGCAATAGGCTGAGAGTAGTGCATTTGTTGCAAGGCTGGGCAAGAGGAGAGGTAGATGGAATCTCTTTTTGAGAATCTCAACAACCACACCCTGGTATCCCATGAACTCAATCCTCATATCGACGTCTCTTCCGAGGATTATTGATCTGCTGTCTAGTGCTAATGCATCTTCAAAAAGCGTAAGCTTTGCGTTATCTGTACTGGTGACAAAAAGGCCGTCTTTCTTCAAAGATCGGACCAGATTGAGCTTTGCCTGAATATACTCTTCCAGGCTGTGATGGAACTCTAGATGCTCGCTTGTCACTTTCGTAACGATGGCACAGTCGTAGGAAATTCCTGCCAATCTGTCAAACTTCTTGCTCAATCCGTGGCTGGTACATTCGAGTACGACATGGGTCACTCCTGTTTTGACACACGTATGAAGAAATGAAAAGAGTGCATCAGGTTCGGGGGTGCTTTGTCTGAAAGGAGATTCCCTTTTCCCCTGCCCATCATCGATGCTGACAGTGGTGAGCACTCCTGCATGTATATTTTGCATTTTCAGCAGTTGATAGGTGTAGTCGCATGTAGTGCTTTTCCCATCAGTACCACTGACGCCGATGATGGTGAGATGGTTCTGTGGATGGTCATAGTAGGCTGAGCACATCCTGGCAAAGACAGAGTGGGCATTTTCTACAGTAAAAGAGAATGCCTGTCCTAGAAGTTGCTTGGAAATACGTTGCTCGCTGATGATGCAGACGGCTCCGTTTTGAATGGCCTCTGTGATATACAGTGAACCATTGGTGTGTGTGCCTTTGAATGCAAAGAATACTGAATTGCCGCTGCACCGAGATGAGTGTTGGCAGATGGTGTCTATGGTAATGGAATGGGGGACCCCTTTTACCAAGAGTCCTGATGCTTCCAATAATGATCGTAATGTTTTCATACTCTCTATGGTAACCCGAGGTGGGGGGTAATCACAATAGGAGGATTGTGATAGTACTGTTGGCTAGGTGGTAATGTTTTGGTATGCTGTATGACAGAAAGGAACCTACTTGATGAAACGACGTGCCTTGATCACACTTGTATTGTGCATTACGATCTACTCTTTTGTTTCTGCTTCCTCTTGGGGAATGGCACAGGCTGGGCTTGCTTTGAATTTTTCACCCGATTCCTATAGTGCAAATCCTGCATTGCTGGCAATTTCCGAGAGTTCTGACCGCTCATTTATAGCCTCTTTTGAGTATCAGGATGCGGTAATAATGAAGCACTTTACAGAGGGGGCCGTGAACCCGTTTCTGGTGAGCCCCATAGCAGGGTGGAATATTTCCTTTTCTGCTGGCAATCTTGCTTTTTCGATTGAGAATCGGAACCTGCTTACTCAGAGAACCCAGTTCGCTGACTATACCCAATATGACGGGCGAAAGACCACCTTGTTCCGATTTGACTGGGCCGGTAAGCGCTCAGTTCTTGCATTCGGAGTGAGTGCCCGTGCCTTTGCTTCAAGCTCTCGCTCTTCGTTGATCATAAGGAAAGAACAGACTTTTTTGGATTACTTGGTGGAAACCACGATCGGTTCATATATTGCCAATGAAGAAGAATCAAATGTAACATTTGGTTGGGGTCTGTTGTTGGACTATGATTGGTTTAAGATGGGCGTTGTAAGTGATACGTTTGCCTCTGGCTCTGCCGATGAGCCCTTGGTAATCAGTATTGACTCTTTGCTCAAATCCTTGGATTGGGGCTTTTCCCTTAGCAGCCCTACCTATGATGAGGCCAATCAATTGCATCTTTTCAAATTTGAGGCAGCCTTGGATTTGATGAATTTAGGCAGTGATGAAAATAGAGAACTTCGCTTCGGCACGTCAGTCAAGCTTCAACTGCTTCCTCAATGGGCAGTACACTTGCTTGTTGGATACCGGGAAAGCAAGCCGACTCCTTCCGATTTATTAAGAATTGATTTCAGTCGGGGGTTTCAGACAATTGGACTTGTAGGGCAACTGGATGTGGTGAGGCTTACCTTGAATTATGGGTATCCCACCTCTTGGTATCGTTCACAACCGGCAAACATCTCCCCAAAATTCCATATTTCTCTAGCCCTTGCGCTGTAAAATTCTCTACTTGACACTCTTTGACCACCACTATATAGTCAAACGGTAGAACGTTTGAACCTGTAAGGAGTAGAGTATATGTCCAAAGCACATAGAGGGAGCGGAATCCGCAGCGAAGTTAACCATGGACGTGGTCAATGCCCCGTTTGCAAGAGAACTGAAGTCAAGGTCCTGTACGAAGTAACAGTTGATGGACAGAAGGCAAAAATTTGCAAGCCCTGCAATGCACATCTCAAAGCCGCTTCCAAATAAGTTGAGCAATTGAGCAAGAGGCTGCCTGATGGCAGTCTTTTTTACTGTATGATGAGAGGCGGTTGTTGCTGCCTCTTTTCATTGTTTATAGGGAGTTGTTGGATGGATTTGTACAGCAAACGGTACTTCATGCTTGGCATCAAAGGGTCTGGTATGAGCAGTCTTGCTGTCTTGCTCCATACTTTTGGCTCTTGTGTAACGGGTTGTGATGAAGAGCAGTACTTTTCTACGGAGCAAATACTCAAGCGTGCAGGTATTGAGTATCATGAATCCTTTGATGCGTCGAATCTCGATTCTTCGATTGAAACAGTAATTTTCAGCAGTGCCTATCCTTCGGACCACCCGATTTTGATCAAAGCCCTGTCTTTGGAGATGCAGGTTTACAGTTATCCTCAATTTTTAGCCTTGTTGAGTCGACAGCAGGATAGTTATGCTGTTGCAGGCACTCATGGTAAAAGCACAACCACTACAGTAACCTCATATCTTCTGAGTGTGGTTTCAAACAATACGTTTCCATTTTATACCGTATGTGGGTCGAATGAAATCGGAAAAGACTATACAGTTGCCCATGGTAGGGATTGTGCATTGTTTGAAGCTTGTGAGTATCAAGATCATTTTCTCTTATACGCTCTTCGCGGGGTCTTGGTAACCAACATAGAGTGGGACCATCCAGATTATTTTGCTGATGTAGAGAGCGTTCAACGTAGTTTTGAGATTTTGGTAGACAATCTTGAGCGAGGAGGGTTCTTCATCTATTGTGCAGATGATCCACAAGCAGTTCTGCTTGCAGAATATGCATCAAATCATCGCTCTGACTTGACTATTCTCTCCTATGGGTTTGCCTCTGAAGGTCCTTTCAAGATCAGACGGACAGGCGATGATTTGTATAGTGTGGACTTGTGTAAAGAACGGCACTTTCCTCTTGGCGTATCTGAGCCTGCCTTGGTTGACAATCATATTGGAGCGATGGTGCTATCTCTGTGCATGCTGCTTGACCGTCCCAATCCCAGACTCTATTTCACCGATCAGGATTCTGTTTCTGACGAAATAGTACCCTCTTTGGTTCATGTGATGAGCTCAAAGCTGAATGCTTTTGCGGGGTGCAAGGGAAGGACTGAGGTATTGTTTGAGGAAGGAAACATCATATACATCGATGATTATGCCCATCATCCGAGTGAAATAAGGACTTCTTTGCGAGAACTTCGACTCTCCTATCCAGGATATAAAATACTCGTCATTTTTTGTTTGCATACAGCAAGTAGGACAAAGGCTCTGTTCGAAGGATTTGTTAAGCAATTATCAGAACCCGATGCACTGATTATCCAAAAAACGTTTGCCTCTGCTCGAAATGATCAGGACGAAGATGATATATATGCGAAACGACTTGCTTCTGAATTGTTGGATGCAAACAAACTCTTGGTATCTTATAAGGATGCCGATGAGGATGTTGTTGGATTGGCAGCAAGCTGGTTGCAAGAGCGTTGGTTGTGTATTACCATGGGTGCGGGCAACAACCGCTTTTTAGCTCAGCGTATCGCCCGACTTCATAGGAGCAAATAATGAAAAGTATGACCGGCTATGGCTTTTCTGAAACCCATGGCGAACAATTTCAACTGGCTGTTGAGTTGAAGTCCTATAACAATCGTTATCTGGATATCAACCATAATATTCCGTATATCCTTGCTCCCTTTGAGATAGAGATAGATAAAAAGGTTGCACTTATAGCCAAGCGAGGCCATATCGATGTGAATATTCGGGTGAAAAACCTCATCAGCGATGTTGAGCTCTCCGTAGATCCTCAAGCAGTAAAAAAGTATACGGAAGCGTTCATACAGATTGCTGCAATCTCTCAAAAAGTGCTTAGGCCGCAACTGTCTGACTATCTTGCCAGTGAGGGTGTACTTACCGCGGTAAAAGCAGGTGACAGTGAGCAATATAGGAATGTACTGTTCAAGACTCTGGATGAAGCACTCGTACAGTTTGACCAGAGTAAACAACGAGAGGGTGAGGCAACCAAGGCTGATTTGATTCGCCTCGGTCATGTTGTAGAGGATGGCCTGCGTATTGTGCGCTCTCATGCCGATGAGCTGGAAGAGATGATCAAGAATACCTTGCGATCCCGATTTGAGGAGCTGCTGCAAGACAGGGAGTATGATGAAAACCGTATTCTCAGTGAAGTGGCGGTCATGATTATTAAATATTCAGTCCATGAGGAGATCAAACGACTGCAGATGCATCTGAAGGAGTATTACAGTCTGCTAGAACAACCAGATCCGGTAGGCAAGCGTCTTGACTTTCTCTGTCAGGAGATGAACAGGGAGATTAACACCATAGGCAGTAAAAGCCAGATGGTTGAACTGAATATCCAAGTGGTGCGGATGAAGGATGGGCTGGAAAACATCCGTGAGCAAATCAGGAATATTGAATAGCGGAGGAGATGGTGCGTATAGCAATCAGTGGGAAAAGTGGATGCGGAAATACTACAGTCAGTCAGCTGGTGGCCGACAAGCTTGGGTATCCCATGATCAATTTTACCTTTCGTACCCTCAGTGAAGAGAAAGGTATAGAGTTTTGGACATTTTGCAAGATGGCAGAGCAGAGTGACGAGTATGACCTTGAGGTGGACCGAAGACAAGTTGAGATGGCGATGGCCGTCGAAGATTGCGTGTTGGGAAGCCGTCTTGCCATCTGGATGCTCAAGGATGCCGATCTGAAAGTATACCTTACAGCTTCTTCAGAAGAACGGGCACGCCGAATCACCGAACGCGAAGGGGGTTCGCTCGAAAAACGGAGAGAAGAGACGGAAATTCGTGACCAGCGTGACAGTGCACGGTATCTTCGTCTGTATGACATCGACAACACTGATACCTCGATTGCTGACCTCGTCATCGATACCTCGAACATAGGTGCAGCAGAGGTGGCTGATCGCATTATAGAAGAGGTGGGCAAGCGTGAGAAACACTAAATATTTCATAAGTTTCTTCTTTATCAGTATAATAAGTCTCTCTTGTCTGTGTGCACGACCCTATGTCGGCGTCTCTCAAGGGCTGGCTGCAACCACAATCGATGTAGGAATGCTTAATCGAAGTTTTGAACAGCAACTCTTTTTTTCCCTCCCAACTGTTGAAGGAAGTCCTTCTTCTTATTTGGATACTGCAGGAATCGGAACTGTGATTTTTGCTCGAACCAAACGATTTTCTCCGGCTGTGATCGGACTTGGGCTGAAAAGCCTCATGGTTTGGGAGCAAGATAAGGGCGTATCTGTAGGTTTGGGCTTTTCACTCAAGCTTTCCTATGAATTCATAGCACAAAGGGGTGTGTTGTTTCTTGAGGGCTCTTACATCCCTTGGGATACCACTATCGGTACCATTTCCAGTGCATTGGTAAATAAGCAATTAAAGCAATATCTTCGCTTTGGGTATCAGCATATCTTATAGGTCTGTACATTCTTAGGTAAAATCTTTATCATGGGTATGTTGTAACAGTACCGTAGATAAGGGAAGAGGAGAGTAACGGTGAGCATTCCATTGAGCAGCCTTATTGATTTTGAAGAGAACATCTACCAGATTACCTGTGTAGCCATCAAAGAGGCTAACATCCTGAGCAATCCCGGATGCGGCGGCGAAGAGATAGAAAAGAACAATGGCAAAATTGTCAGCGAAGTCCTTACACGAGCACTCAAAGGTGAAATACATTTCGAGATACCAGAAAAAGAGTAGCCCTTTTAGCCACATAATTTTTCTCTTCGGTCCCACCGGGGTCGGAAAAACAGAACTTCTGCTGGATTTAGATCCGCAGAGGTTTTCTGTTATCAATGCAGATTCCATTCAAGTTTACAGGCACCTCGATATAGGCTCAGCTAAAGCGAGCAAAGAGATGCAGGAGCATATTGCTCATTACTTGATAGACATCAAGGACCCTTGGCAGCAATTCAGTGTCGGCCAATTCATTGAAAATGCCGATCTTGCATGCGAAGCGATACATCAGCAAGGCAAGATTCCTGTCATCAGTGGTGGTACTGCCTACTATTTCAAGCATTTTCTCTACGGACTGAGTGAAGCACCCCCCAGTGATGAACGTATAAGAGCCTCTGTATCCAGACGTATGGAAGCACAAGGTGCAGATTGGGCCTATGCGTATCTTGCTGATGTTGATCCAGTAAGTGCTCAGCGAATCCATCCCTCGGATTTGTACCGAGTCAGCCGCGCTATCGAGGTTTGGGAGACTAGTGCAAGGCCTTTGTCCTCATATTCACTTCCTAGTGAGCCACGTTTTGGTATGCAACCCTTGATTATCGGATTGAATCGTGAGCATGACATTCTGCATAAACGTATCGTCATGCGGGTTGAGCAGATGTTTGAGGAAGGGCTGGAGCAAGAGATCAGAGTGTTGCTTGACATGGGTGCCGAAACTTGGTGGCCGGGCATGCAGGGCATTGGGTATCGTGAGTTTTTCCAGGCGATGGAGAGCGGTGAATTTTCCCGCTCCATGGTTGCTGAGCAGATAATTAGGAACAGCCGCCTCTATGCGAAGCGGCAGATGACCTTCTTCAAGAGCTTTGCCAATGCCCGATGGTTCGACCCTTCAGAGAAACAAACAATCCTTACTGAGATAGAATCGTTTGCCCTCCCCTTGGATAGGTAGGAACAGCAATAATTTCCAAGGGTTGTACGTGTGAGCGCGTGATGTTTGTTATTTCATACCATCCCTTGACGCCCATCTCAATAGTAAACTCCTGTTCCAGCAGATAGGTGAAGATGGCCACGGCTTGAACCGGTGAATCTATCTCAACAACCTCTTCTGTGTAGGGGTAGGGGGTATAGAGAATCCCTTGGGCGCGATATGTCCTATCATCAATAGCACTTACCGATATATCCGTAACACCATACAGAAAGGTTCCTTCCATGATGGGTGGTCTCCCTTCTGCTATCCATTGTCTAGGATCGACTTGAGTATTGATTCCCTCATAGGCTTGTCGTGTTTGACGGGTAACAAAAAGGTTCGTTACTTCCATGGAGCTTGGGTTCTTGGTTTTTTTTGCAAGGGCGGCTTCCATTTTTTGCAAGTCCAAGCTGTTCATCCCTTCAAAGTATTCAATCACAATCTCTGATGGCGTCATATGTGCCGTATAGGGAGGGGTGTTGGCTATTTTGATGCGGTTTGCAGTGAAATAGGAGAGAGCGATGACAAGTGCTCCTATGGCGAGTACCAGCCATCCTTTCTTTCTCCAGAATACCCGAATTTGTGCTCTTCTCTGTTGTTTTTCCAGGAACTGATTACATTCAGGGATGTTTTTATATGTTTGCAGCGTTTTGGTCTCTTCTGTCTGAGCTAGTTCCCAAATCAGTTTTTCTGTACTGTCAAGGAACCATGAGAGCGCTTTCTGGCTCTCCTTGTTTCCTGTTGCATCTCGTTGTTTGGTCAAGCTGAGACAGAGATTTTCATCAATATATGTAACGACAGCTTCATTGAGAGTGCTTTTCATGAGCCTAAGAGGGAGCGCCCTGAAGGAATCTTCCCGAGAGTCCTTGCTCGCAAAGGGTGCGAATCCTGTTGCAGCAAAATAAAGCAGGCTGTTCATCTGGTCGCAGAGACTGAAGGGTGGATGTATGCCATGATGAACCCAAGCAGCGACATTTTGAAACCGGGTTTCTTCATCCGCTGTTGAGGAGAAGAGATCAGCCACTTCTTGAGGCAAAATCAGTATGCTTCCATCCTCAACGCCCCAGATACGCCACAGAGGCAAAATATTGCTGGTCAAGTCCAAGAAAGATAAGGGAAGGGCTTTCAATGCTTTTGCAAGCTCTCTGACCCAATACAGCGCCTTGTCTCTTCTGGTGGTTGCAATATCAGAAAAGGGGAAGATGTCAAGAGGCTCAAAATAGAGACAGCGTTTGCCTTCGACAAGCGTAATGCTCTTGTAGTACCACGGCTTGAGAGTTCCCTCAACATATAGGTACCCATGGGCTTTTTCTTTCTGAAGCAAATAGGAAGGAAGCTCCACACTTTGGTCACAAATCGGAATGCATTGCATCAACTTTTCTTCAACAATTGCAGTAAAGGTGGTTTTATAACTGCTCATCAATCACTCCTGCATAGGCAGTAAACTGCCAAACATATTTTTCTTTTGTATCGGAAAAGCTTTGTATCTGATCATACTCTTCTCCCTTGCAAAAAAGACCGGTCATCTGCCAAGGTCCCTTGATCGAAGGGAGCAAGGAGAGCGCTTGCAGACTGTTTTTGTTGCAACTGCTGACCAGGTTATCGAGAAACCCTTGCCCTGATTGAAGGCTCGAAAGAAATGCCTCTGCCTGTATCTGGGCTTGTTGGCTTGGAAGCAGTGCATTAGCGTTGGCACTAATGATAAAAAGAGTGTCATTCTGTCTCTCAACAATTGAGTTCAGGATTTGGGCATACGTCTTTATTTGCTTGGAATTCATGCCACCGCTTAAGAGAGGGAGTACCGGAACCCCAGGAAAATAACTCTCTATGAATGGAATGGTTAGTTCAAAGGCAGCCTCTTCCTCAAAGTAACTATCCTGGCAGCAGAGGGCAGAGGGGAACTCTTTCTGAAGAGTTTTGATGAGAACTGGTGAAAACCTGCATTCCAACGCTCCAATACGGATGCCTTCACGCTCGGTGCTGACTAAAAAGGCAGGCTCGTCGCTGGTGAGTATCTCCTTGTGCAATGGACCTAGGAAGACCACCAAGGAAGGCTTGATGGCTCCAACAGAGGTGAAACTGCGATGAAGGGCTTGTAAAACAAAGGAATACGAGGCATGGGGGCAAAGGATTGCCCCGGGAAGCGTAAGTTTTTTTGCACTTCGTTCCCTGGCTTCTGTTGCATCTGAAAGGGCCTTTTCTGATGCAGGATAAAAAAGTGTGTGGTGATGGGGTTCAAGCATTTGCATGTTCTAAAAGTAATCTTGAAAGGCGTCCATCGTCCAGTGTTACTGATATGTTTTTCTCTTGTGTCGGGATTACCAGACCGGTCTTTCCCTCTTTGACCCGTCGCAAGTACTTCACTTGGGTGTAATACAGCTCTGCTTTTTTTTGACTTTTAGCCTTACTGAATATGAGGGCAAGGTTTGCTGCATCGAGCAAGACATCCAAGGGGACGCTCTTGTTCTTGATGTATTTGATAAATACATAGCCACCAGGATAATCTCTGGTATGCAGCCAATAATCATTGCCTCTCACATGATGACGCAGCAGTTCATCGTTTTCTTTTGCATTTCTTCCAACAAGCAGGGTGTATTCTCCACTATGCAGTACAAGTCCCGTTTTCTGTTGAACGGTCTGCTGTACTTTTCCTTCTTTCAGCTCTCTTTGCAACCTCGCTATTGCCCTGGTTCTATCTTGGTCTTCCCTAAGAATCTCTGAATAGTGTGATTCTTTTTCTGAAAGAGCTTTTTTTGCTTTCTCCACCTCGGCTAATGCATTCTCATAAGTGCCTTTTGCCTTTTGGTATTTCTCATAATAGAGAGCAATATTCGCGCTTGCTTTTTGTTTTTCATCAAGTTCTATATGAATTATTTTTCCACTTTCCCAATCTTCGAGGTCTATGCTCTCCATCCTGGTCGTCAAGAGGTGTTGGTTGGCGCTAAGTATGTCCGCAATCTTTCGGAAGGAGTCAAAGCCTTCACAAAAGCGAAGCGTCTTCAATTGGCTCGATACGGTATTTTGAAGGATCCTCAGTTCCTTCTCGGCCTTGGCTTGTACCTTTCTGACCAAATCCTCATAGGTCGCCTCGTTGCTATTTGTGCCGTATTCTGCCTCAATTTGAAGATTGAAGGAAGTTTCTGTGCGAGGCCGAACTAAAAATACCTTCTCTTCTTGTTGAACAGGGGGAAGGGTAAAGATTCCCTTGCTGTGTTCGTTTCTGTTTGGTCGACGGTACAGCAGGTCTTGGAGTATGTCATCTTGATCGGTGATGAGTATATTTGCTCCAGGACCACTATAAAATCGCAAGTACATATTCAAACGCCTGCCATGATTGTCAAGCTTCAGCAAGACCAATCGGTCGAACGGTTGTTGGTATACTTCTATGACTTTAGAGCCCTCAAGGTTGGCTCGAGAAAACTGAATGAATCTTTGCAGCTTTGCTGTTTTTCCTCTTTGGTTGTAGGTTATGGGCTTATTTACTGCATGCAACCGGCTGAAAGGGGTTCCAAACTCGGTATAAAGCGTCCATCTTCCCTCTTCAGGATGATAGAAGTTCCAACTCAAAGAGTGAAAGTCATGCTGTATGGTCTGTTGCAAGGAGCTCCCTTGCAGAGGTAGTTCTGAGAGAATAAGTTCAATTTCACGCCAATTGAGACTCATATGAGCTCCTTAGTTGTTCTACGGCCTTCTTTATGCCCCCCCCTAGGTAGAAAGATCCACAACACAGTATTGCTGCGTCCTTATCTGTGAGGGTGTAGGCAGTTTTGAGTGCCTCAAGATTGTCTTCAACAAGAAGAATGTTGAAGCTTTCA
Source organism: uncultured Sphaerochaeta sp. (assembly GCA_964547185.1). Classification (GTDB taxonomy): domain Bacteria; phylum Spirochaetota; class Spirochaetia; order Sphaerochaetales; family Sphaerochaetaceae; genus Sphaerochaeta. The sequence continues at coordinate 6,531 of CAZJMG010000008.1, read as the reverse complement.
GTTCTCTTGAGGGCCAATCTTTCCATAAGCTGTTTCAAGGCGAATATGTCACTTTTTTTAAAAGTACCCGGCTTGCTGATGATTATTGTTCTGAAGTGATCCAAAACCAGTGAGGCCATATGTGTATGGTCCTTATCCTCAAGAGAGCCAAAGATTATTGTATTTGCTGTTTGTGAATGCAATGAGGAGAACGAGAAGAGCAGCTCTCTCAAGGAGTTCGTTGTATGAGCTCCATCAACATAGAGGTTCGGCTCTGCTCCAATCTGTTCAAAGCGACCAGGAATTTGATTGTTTTCAAAGGCAGGCAGTATTTTTTCTGAATAGAGACCCAGTTTTTTCAATACAAGAAGGGCCAGAGCACTGTTCTGGGCCTGCACTTTGCCTCTCATGCGCAGACAAAGAGAGTTTTCCTGTGTATCGGACCAACGAATAAGGACGTTCTCTCCTTGTAGTGTCGTAGAGCTTTGCAATTGTATCAGCTCCTTGGAAAGCTGATAGCTTGGGCATTGTTGTGCCTGTGCTTCCTGCAAGAATACCTCCATGGCTTCATCCATCTCATAGCCGATGAAGACAGGTACTCCTTTCTTGATTATCTTGCTTTTCTCAGTAGCTATCTGAGTAATGGTGTCTCCTAAGATTTTCGTATGTTCCAACTCGATAGGGCAGAGCACCACTGCCTGCGGTTCAATCGTGTTTGTTGCATCAAGCCTGCCTCCCAGTCCGGTTTCTATGACGGCCCAGCTGCAACCTGCTAGTTTGAACAATATATACGCATATGCTGTAAACAGTTCAAAGGTGGTTGGGTTTGTTTCTCCCCACTCATCGCTGAAGGTGAATCCTTCAAGATTCTGTACCAGTTGTCTTCCTGCTTGGACGAGCAACTCCTCCTCAAAGAACGTTCCGCTCAGGGTGAATCTTTCACGGTAATCGACCAAGTGGGGTGAGAGATACAAGCCCGTTTTATGCCCAAGAGCGGTGAGGCCGCTCGCGAGGTAGCTGGCTGTGGAGCCTTTCCCTTTCGAACCGGCAAGATGTATTTTTTTAAATGATTGTTCAGGGTTGCCCAAATGGGAAAGAAGGGTATGCATCCGATCGAGACGATACGTCCTGGTTGTATAGTGTGCTGTTTGCTTCTCAAGATTGGTAAAACTCTCTGTGAAGCGAATTACATCGTTGAAACTATCTATGCGCATGGTGGTGGGTACCTCGCACTCAACTGTAGTCGTTAGCTCTCATTTGGTCAACGCAAAGCAGAGTCTCCATGCAAAAACAAAAAATGCAATGGTTTCTTGCAAAGAAGTGAATCCAAGGCTGTTCTTATCATCAATTACACTATTACGATTAGTGAAAACCTGTCATTATAATCTTGATTTTTCAACATTCTTCTGCCTATAGTATAGATAGTATCATTAGGTATGAACAATAAGGAGAGCAGTCATGGCTAATACAAATAACGCTCCAAAGCCTTGGGATTTTTTGGATGAATACCGGTCTAGCATGTTTGAAGGCCAGTGGCCCACCGTTGTTCAGATGTTTGAAATTTCGGTGAAACGTTTTGCTCAGAACAAATGTTTTTCTGCATTTGTTCCGGTTAAAGAGAGCTTTACCTATAGCGAGGTGCATGAGAAGATCCTGCGCATTGCTGATTTTCTTGTTGAAAAGGGAGTCGGCAAAGATACCAAGGTAGCGGTAAGCGGGAAAAACAGCCCAGAATGGGCTATAGCATATCTCTCAATACTGTATGCCGGAGCCATTGTTGTACCTCTTGATGCCACATTGAGCAACAAGGACATGGCGAAATTGATGGCTTTTGCAGATGTCAAGATTCTCTTTGCCGATACAGAGCGGCTTGCTGATTTTGATACAGAAGATGCACTGAAGCTTACCGACAGAATTAGTTTGGAGAGTGATTCTTCCTATCCATTCCTTTTTGATATTAAAGCAAGTAAAAAGCAAAAACGACGCCAAGCAACTTCTGATGAGACAGCAGCTATCCTCTTTACCAGTGGGACTACCGGCACTCCAAAGGGGGTTATGCTCAGTCATAACAATCTTGTAAGTGATTGTTATCTTGCCCAAGCTCATATGACTCTCTATCCTAGTGATGTTTTCTACGCCATTCTTCCGATTCACCATGCCTATACGATGATGGCGGTCTTCTTTGAGGCGATCAGTGTTGGTGCCTCGATTGTGTTCGGCAAAAAACTGGTGATCAGCCAGGTGCTCAAGGAACTGAAGGAAGGAGAGGTTACCATGTTCCTCGCCGTCCCAATGCTTTTCAATAAGATGATTGCTGCCTTGATGAATGGAGTCAAGGAGAAGGGAGTCCTCCTGTACGGCTTCATCCGTTTCTTGATGGGAATCAGCGGCGTCTTGAAAAAAATATTCAAGGTGAATGTCGGCAAGAAGATGTTTGGTTTTCTGCTGAAGAAACTCTCGCTTGACAAGAATCGCATCTGTATCAGCGGAGGAGGCCCTCTTCCTGCCTCAACCTTCAAGATGTTCAATGAGCTTGGTATCGACTTTGTCCAAGGATATGGACTTACCGAGACCAGCCCCATCACGCACCTCAATCCTGTTGAAGCATACATAGAGACCTCTGTTGGTAAGAAACTGCCGCAAACAGAAGTAAAGATTGTCGAGCCAGACGGAGAGGGGAACGGCATCATCTATATCAAGGGACCCATGGTCATGCAAGGCTATTACAACAACAAGGAAGCCACCGATGAGGTACTTGACAAGGATGGTTGGCTCAATACCGGTGATGTCGGCTATCAGGATGCACAAGGGTATCTGTATCTGACAGGAAGGGCTAAAAACCTCATTGTAACCGAGGGTGGAAAGAATGTATTTCCTGAAGAGATAGAGGATTATTTCCAGCTTTATAGTGAAATTGAAACCATCTGTGTGCTCGGCTATCTCATTGACAAGAAGACGAAGAGCGAAGGTATTCGTGCCTTGATATATCCTGCACAGAAGTATCGTGAAGAGATGGAAAAGAGCCATGGTGATCAGGCGAAAGTCAAAATTGAGGAACGGATGAATCAGATTGTCAGTGAGGTGAACAAGCAGTTGCAGGCTTACAAGAAGATCAACCGAGTGACCGTTATCGATGAGCCTCTTGAGATGACCAGTACTAAAAAAGTGAAACGCTTTGTAGTTGCACAGAAGTATAAGGACTGAGTAAGATACAAGGTATGAATAGTAGTGTACGAAGTTTCTTACGTGCCGAGGCCCATGCCCTCAAGCCGATTGTTATGGTTGGCAAGGAGGGGGTGGATCAACGGGTGATAGGAGCCATGGATGAGGCGTTGGAGCACCATGAGCTGGTAAAAGTTAAGTTTCAGTCCCACAAGGATGAGATTCGCACCCTTTGCGAAGAGCTCTCTGATAAAACATCGAGTACCCTTGTCAGTATCATTGGTTTTATTGGTACTTTCTATCGGGAAAGTGAGGAGCATCTGATTCATATCCCAAAAGAGTTGCAAAGAAAAGGCGAATGACAATGGCACGGGACTGACCTAAGGCGAGGAGGCTGAAAATGCTTCTTCGCTTTTTTTACAATGCAGGCCCGCGTTCCAACGGAAGCAGGGCCTGCGTAGAGAAAATCCACCAGAAGGTGTTGTCCTCTTCTTATCACATGCATGCACTATTAGGCAATACTCTATTCGATAGGCCCTCTGTAGCAAAGGACTTGCAATCTATCACACAAGTGGTGAAGGATCGGGAGTTTTCTTAGGGAATCTTGGGGGTTTTGAGGATTCCATAAACGTTCTGCAAAGAGCATCAGTCGAGGCATGAGAAGATATTCAGCGAGTCTGGAAGAGGTAACTTTTTCACTCCAGAGATTTGCCTGTGCTCCAAGAGGTTTCTCCATCTGTGGCGGCCAGGGATTGAAGGATGCAACCTGCTTCAGGGTACTGACTCCGAGATTTCCGATTTCCTCTTCACTGTCGATGTGTTTGTAATCGAAGTAACAGCCTTCGGTATTTGGGCACATGATCACTTCATGGCCTCTCTTGCTCGCTTCAAGTCCTCCTTCTGTTCCTCTCCACGACATCACAATGAGATTTTCAGGGAGCGAAAGTGTTTCTGTGCCTTCCAATACTTCATCCCAACCGATGGGTCGTTTCCCGACCTTTTGGACCATTCGGGAGACCTCTTTTGTTAAATAGCTTTGCAGTTGCCTGCTCTCTGTCAATCCCAGTTGCTTCATCTTTTCTTGGCATTTTGGACAATGATCCCAAGCAGTGTGTGGACATTCATCTCCACCGATGTGAATATAAGGGTCGGTAAACAGTTCTGCGATTTCCTCGATTATGCTATTGAGGAGGGTGAGCGTGTTCTCATTGCCTGCACAGAGGACCTCATCGAAAATTCCCCAACGCCCCTGTACCTCATACGGTCCTGACGTGCAACCAAATTCAGGGTAGGCGGCCAGAAGTGCACTTACATGGCCAGGGGTATCAAACTCAGGTATTACAAGCATATGGCGTTGGTGTGCATACTTTTGTACCTCAAGTATCTCTTCTCTTGTATAGATGCGGCCATAGTAGGTGTTATCCATATATTGGATTTCCCGTCTTCTTGCACTGATGGTTTGTAGTTTTGGCCATTTCTTACTGGGTATTCTCCACCCTTGGTCATCAGTAAGATGCCAGTGAAAGCGATTGAGATGAAATAAAGAGGCAATATCGATTATTTTCTTGATAAAATCGATCGAAAAGTAATGACGGCTTGAATCGATCATGAATCCACGCCACGTAAAGTCTGCACTGTCTTCGATGGTGCAGCAGGAAATGAGGTTGTCCATCGTCAAAGCGAGTCTTCTGAGCGTAGAAAATCCTCGAAACGCGCCACAACTGTCAGAGGCAGTGATAACTATCTGTTTCTTGGACACAGAAAGGAGGTAGGATTCCTGCTCAAGTTGGTCATTGAGCTTGAAAAGTATGTCTTCTCCTCCCCGTTTGCAATCAAGCAGCTGTGCTGCAAGATCGGCTACCTCACAAAACAAGGGGTCGGATGCGATGCTGGTAGTCTGGTGAATACGGAATGCACCTTCACGGTCAATAACACGCTTTGGCATGGGAAGCAGTACTTCGCTTGCTGTTTTATTAAATTGGTTCTGCATACATCCTTCCTATCATGCCTTGTTCTTCAAGTCAAGTACAAAGCTTGTACAAACCAAACCAGTCCATCTTGACAGCCCTTTTTTGCAGTGTTAGCCTTGTATTTGTACAAAGCGTGAACTAATGAAAGGTAATTATGAGAATAAACAATAATGATTTCCAGAGAAATGCGAATACCTCATTGGTTGCTCAGCTGATTTGGAAAAGCCAAGGTATCAGCAGGGTCGGTATTGCACGTGAGTTGAATCTCTACCGTTCGACGGTAACCAATATCATCTCATCATTGATTGATGATGATCTCGTATATGAGGCTGAGGAAGGTGCTAGCAAAAAATCCGGAGGTCGTAAGCCGATTATTCTCAGGCTCAATGAACGATTTGGATGTGTGGTTGGTCTTGATATCCAACCTTCACACTACCGGTCAGTCGTTCTGGATATCAGTGGCAGGCTGCTCTTTCAGCACGCAGGCACGCTTCCCTTGCTGGATTTTGAGAACATCATATTTTTCTTGATGGATCAGGTACTAAAAACAATTCAAACGCTGGGCCTCCCTCTTTTGGCGGTCGTTGCAGGAATTCCTGGGATTGTGGATGCAGATGAGGGAATAATTCGGTATGCTCAGCCCTTTGATATCAGGAATTTTGATTTCTATGATTTTTTTGCACAGCATTATGATGTGTTGGCCTTTGTGGAAAATGATGCAAATTGTACAGCTTGGCTTGAGATGACGATCAATAGAAACGTGAGCCTCGGTGATTTCATGTGCATCCTTGCAGACTATAGGGAAGGGCATTACAGCTTCGACGATCGTTCAGGAATCGGAGTAGGAATCGGCCTATCGATTAAAAAGAAGGTCTATCATGGATCTCATTATAGTTGTGGAGAGATACGCACTCTCAGTTGGAGGGGCGATCATCTTGGACAGACCGGTTTATCAAAAGAGTTGCTTGTTCGATCGGTTTTTGATGAGGCGGCTTGGAAAGCGTATATGGAAGATCTTTTCAGCTCGCTTGTCCCGGTGGTGTCGGTTCTCGATCCGCGAGTTGTGTTTGTTCATGGAAAGCCGTTCAGTGATGAAGAAAAACTATTGTTGTTTCTGCAAGACTCTTGTCCGCAGTTCTTGGATGTGCTGAAAAAGACTCAGTGCAAGTTGTTGTTTGATACGAAAGATGAAGCGGTGGTTGCCAAAGGTGCGGCAATGATGTTTTTACAGCGTCTTTTTGCTGTTCCTGAACTGAGTGACATGGAGTATCGAACCTATTTTGACTGGGATGATATAGTCGCGCAAGCCTACCCGTTGAAAAAAAGCTATAAGAAAATAGATATTTAATAACGTGCTGATCCTCCACAAAGAGTGAAGCCAGTGATGTTTCCCGCATCGCTGGCTTCATGTATTGTGCAA
>CAZJMG010000007.1:0-104175 GCA_964547185.1 uncultured Sphaerochaeta sp. | reverse complement strand
TGCGTAAAAAACTTCTTGAGGGCGCTTTGGAAGAAGTCCAAAGTATGCTCGGCAGGCCATATGAACTGGATTTGGTGGCGTATCCATCCAAATTTGTTGAAAATGGTTTGCTGTACCGTACTGCTTCCTTTATGCAGATGCTCCCGAAAGAGGGAGTTTATGATGGCCTGCTTTCTTTTTCTGATGGGTCTTGTATGGATGTTGATGTTCGACTTGAGTCAGAATCAATGCTCATACAGATCAGGGAAAAAATGTGGGATTCGGCAGCAGTTCGTACAAAAAGACTTAGCTTATTGGCTAAGGGGAGTTGTTCATGATCTCTAAAGAACAGAAACAGGAAATCATCGCTAAGTTTGGCGGCGATGAGAAGAACACCGGGTCAACCCAGGCACAGATTGCTTTGTTGACCGCTCGCATCAATGATTTGCAGATTCATTTTAAGCAGAATCCTAAAGACCATGCAGGTACCAGAGGATTGCTTCAGATGGTTGGGCAGAGACGAAGATTGCTCAGATATCTCAAGAACAATGACATCAATGCATATCGTGCCTTGATTGCTGAGCTTGGCTTGAGAAAGTAATGGTACTGAATCACCTGTAAAACTTTTTTTGATTGGCTCCGATAGCTCCTTTGGCTATTGGAGCTTTTTTACTGGTACGATATACTGGCAATGAAAGAACTAAAAGAACGAAGAAAGGAACAAGAATTATGGAAGTAAAAAAAGTTTCCGTTCGGATTGGCGATACCGACCTGGTGTTTGAAACCGGGAAAATCGCAAAACAGACCAATGGCACTGTCTATGCCCATTACGAAGGCAGCGCAGTGATTGCCACCGTTTGTTGTGGCAAAGAGCCCAATGAAGCTCTTGATTATGTCCCACTGAGTGTTGAATATAATGAAAAGTACTATGCAGCAGGAAAGATTCCTGGAGGATTTCTCAAGCGTGAATCAAGACCGAAGGATAAGGAAATTCTTGTCAGCCGATTAATCGACCGTCCAATGAGACCTTTATTTGACAAGGCTTTCGGCCGAGAGATTCAAGTTGTTCCAACTGTCGTATCTTCAGACATGAACAATACTCCCGACATGATTGCCATCAATGCAGCTAGTGCCGCAGTGACCATCAGTGATATTCCCTTCGCTGGTCCGATTGCAGCAGTCAGGGTTTCTCTTTTGGATGGTAAATTTGTTATTAATCCAACATTCACCCAGATTGAAAAAAGCACACTTGATATTGTCGTCGCAGGTACACGAGATGGCATAACCATGGTTGAAGGTGGTGCAAAAGAGGTGAGCGAAGAGGTGATGCTTGAGGCTATAGCGTATGCACAACCGGTTATTACCCAGATTTGTGATGCACAGCTTGAACTTCGCAAGATTGCTGGAAAAGAAAAACTTCCGGTTCTCAAAACAGAAGTCGATCTCTCTTGGCTCGAGCCTGTAAAGGCTGATGCATATCCCTTGATCAAGGAAGCTTCCTTTGTGAAGGGAAAAATGGAGCGCTATGCTGCTCTTGCTCAAGTACGATCGGAGATTAAAGAAAAATACGCCGACTTGCTTGAGGAAGATGCAAAAAGACCTGGACAATTGAGTTCTCTGTTTGAAGACCTTGAATATGAGATTCTTCGCTCTTCCATCTTGAACGACGGTGTTCGTACAGATGGTAGAAAAGTGGACCAGATTCGGCCAATTACCTGTGAAGTAGGGTTATTGCCCAGAACTCACGGATCTGCCCTCTTCACCCGAGGAGAGACCCAGAGTCTTGCGGTAACGACACTTGGTACAGCAAGTGATGAACAGATGTTTGACACCATCGATGGTGAAAAAACGTTCAGTTCTTTCATGCTGCACTACAATTTTCCTCCGTATAGTGTGGGAGAGACCGGCAGGCTTTCTACTGGTCGTCGTGAGATCGGCCATGGACACCTTGCACAACGTGCTCTTGAAGCAATCATTCCTTCAAAGGATGAATTTCCGTATACCGTGCGAGTGGTCAGTGAGATTATGGAGTCCAACGGAAGTTCTTCCATGGCTTCAGTCTGCGGAGGTTGTCTCTCCTTGATGGATGCAGGAGTGCCAATCAAGAAGCCTGTTGCCGGCATAGCCATGGGTTTGATTACCGAAGGTGCTGATTATGCCAAATATGTAGTACTCAGTGACATCCTTGGGGAAGAAGACCACCTTGGAGACATGGATTTCAAGGTAACTGGAAGTCGTGAGGGCATTACAGCATTCCAGATGGATATCAAGATTGCAGGAGTTACTCCTGAGATCATGAAAAAGGCTTTGGAACAGGCTAAACAAGGCAGATTGCATATCCTTTCGATCATGGAAGAGTCTTTGAATGCCCCACGTTCAGAAATCAATGAACATGCTCCAAAAATTTTGACCATGAAAGTTGATGAAGAGAAGATTGGTGCAGTCATTGGAACTGGTGGAAAAACAATCAAGGCAATTGCAGCACAAAGTGGTGCAGAAGTAAATATTGCCGATGATGGCACCATCACCATCTATGGCCGTAACAATGCAGCAGCCCAGAAGGCCAAGGATTTGGTTAAATCAATCGTCGAGGAACCTGAGGTTGGCAGAATTTATGAAGGAACGGTCAAGAGAATCATGGACTTTGGTGCTTTCATAGAGATTCTTCCCGGCAAGGAAGGGCTTTGCCATATTTCAAAGCTTGCTAAAACAAGAGTCCAGAATGTGGAGGATGTGCTTTCTGTTGGGCAGGTAGTCCCTGTCAAACTGATGGAGATTGATCGGCAAAACCGTTTGAATCTTAGCTATATTGATGCAATCACTACTTTGAATAAATAAGATGGATCGAAAGCCTATTACTGTCTTGACAACAATACTGAGAGAGGGAGCCAAGCTTCCTCTCTACGGTACTGAAATGAGTGCTGGAGCAGATCTTTCTGCGTGTCTGGAGAAAGACATTATACTTGAACCGGGCAGTTATGCGAAAATTCCTACCGGTCTGAGTATACAAATCCCTCAAGGGTACGAAGGACAAGTCAGGCCCCGGAGCGGTCTGGCCGCCAAACATGGTATAACGGTACTCAACAGTCCAGGAACCATCGATGCGGACTATCGCGGTGAAGTACTTGTATTATTGATCAATCTTGGTAAGGAGAGGGTGGTTGTACATCATCAGGATCGAATCGCCCAATTGGTAATTGCACCATGTGAACAAGTCTCTTTTGCAGTGTCTAGTCAGTTGGATGCAACACAACGCGGCAGTGGAGGCTTTGGTTCGACGGGAGTATAGCATTGGCTTCATCCGCTCGATTCAATCTAGTATATCGCCATGTCGGAAGAGAGTACTTGCTCTCGTTCGTCGTGGCGTTCTTTTTTTTCTTTTTCATTTTTTTCATCAATCAGATTCTGTTGATTGCTCAAAGAATTCTTCTGAAACAAGTTGACTATTTGAGTGTTCTTCAACTGATCCTGCTCTCTGTCCCACAGTTTTTACTCTATACTTTTCCTTTCAGCTGTCTGACGGCATCATCCATGTCTCTTGGCGATCTGTCAGGAAATAATGAGATTTTGGCCCTACGCAGCAGCGGCATATCCCTAAAGCACGTATATCGGCCCATAATTGTGTTGTCAATACTCTTCTCTGTGGTGACTTTTTTTACTGCTGATATTGCCCTCCCTTACAGTACAAAGAAATATCGTGAACTTTATACGCAATTGATGAGGGATCTTCCTACCCTGGAATTGAAGAGCAATACAACCAACACCATCGGCAATACCGTTATGGTGAATAAGAATGTTGAAGGTAATATTGTTTCAGACATTATCCTGTTCGATACCACCAATTCATTCAGCGGACAGATTTTAAGCTCTCCCTCTGCAGAAGTAACACTATATGACTTGCAATCATTCATTTATATGTTGGAACTCACAGACCCTCTCATTATGAAAACCCAACAAGATGGGCAGTGGGCATTGTCCAAAGCAGAGAGTGCACAATTTTTCTTGAATTTCTCCGGTCAAATAGCAAATCTTGCTTCAGCACTGCCTTCACAACTTTCAGTCAAAGAATTAAGAGAACAGATAGCTGTTCACAAAATTGCTTTGGAAGAAGAGCAACAAAGATTGAATCGAAGGATTGAGGCAAAGAAAGCTGAGATTTCTGCAGCTTCTACGGAAAGCTTGGTGTCATCAGAGGAAGTATTACGCTTGCAAGGCGAACTGAAAGTACTTCAAGAACGAAGAATTATAAACTTCTATTACCAGTATTATCGAGCAGAACTGCATAAAAAGTTTGCTCTCAGTGCCGCCTGTTTCATGTTGGTATTTCTTACATTCACTCTCTCTTTTTTCCGTGTCAAACATGGTCGTTTGATAGGGTTCGGCTTATCCATGCTGGTCTCTGTATTGTACTGGTATCTCCTTTTCTTTTCTCAGCTGCAAATCTTTAAGTTTGCTTTTAACCCGGCTTTTTGGATCTGGCTTCCCAACAGCGTAATGTTTGCCTCTGGTTTGGTATTGCTTCTCTTTGCGAGGCGTCTATGAAGTTGCATGACCGTTACATTGCAAAATCTGTTTCTGTGGTAGCTTTTTTTACTTTGCTGCTGTGCACCCTTATGTTGCTCAGTGTAGATTTATTTACCAATCTTGACTCATATGTTACAAACAACGTTCCATTCTTGACGATTCTTAGAATGACCTTGTTGTATGCACCAAAAGCAATCTTATTTGCCTTGGGCCCCTCTTTGTTGTTTTCTTCTTCTTATTTTCTCTCACAATTGATTGCAAATAATGAGTATATCTGTCTTTTGGGTAGTTCTCTGAGCTATAGAAGAATCGTTTTGCCTATTCTTTTACTTGGGGCCTTGCTCTCTTTGCTTCAATTCGGCTTCAGTGAACGGATACAAATCCCAGCTTCACGCAGCAGGGCTATAGCAGAAGACCAACTTTTCGGATTGAGAAGTACATATGATAATCGCAACATCACTTTGCGAGATCCTTATGAAGGTTATATTGTTCATGCAAAACAGTACAATGATGGACAAAAACGTCTTGCACAGGTGCTTCTTGCCATTTTAAATGAGGATGGTTCCTTACAGGCTCGTGTTGATGCCGCATGGGCATTTTGGGAAGAGGACAATCAGATCTGGAGACTTGAGCGTGCAAGGGTACAGAGAATTGAGAAGGGAGCAATGATCGTGCACAATCAAGAGGAGAAGGTGATGTATATTCCAAACTTCACTCTTGATCCGGGGTTTTTTAGAAACATGGCTCAGGATATCAATACAATGGATCTTTTTCTTGCTTCCGACTATCTGAAACAAATCAAGCTTCTCAATCCTTCTGAATACCCTGCTATGGCAACAGATTTTGCAAAACGTATCCTCGATAGTCTTAATCCACTCATATTGTTGTTCATATCTTGTGCCATAAGCTACAAGTATAAGAAAAACATTCTGTTATTCAGCATTATTACGAGTCTTGCAATAGCAGTAATTTATTATGTGGTCCAAATGGTTACCTTGATCATGGCAAAACAAGGAGTCATAGCACCATATTGGGGTATGGTAATCCCCATGATTGTGATAGTATGCATAGCACTGGCAGAACGAGCCATCGTTTCATAGAGGTAGGACAGATGAGCATATTTCAAGAAATACACCAAGATAGCACCAGCGGCTCACGTCTGGGCTTACTTTCTCTCGGTCACGGGACAGTAGAAACACCAGTTTTCATGCCCGTTGGTACCAACGGTACGGTCAAGGGAATGTTTCATGAGGATGTCAAGAAAATAGGGTATCAATTGATTCTCGGCAATACGTATCATCTCTATCTTCGTCCTGGTCTTGAAGTACTATCACAGTACCAAGGGCTGCACGCATTCTCAAACTGGGATAGAAATCTCCTTACTGACAGCGGTGGCTTTCAGGTATTCAGTCTTTCTGGCTTGAGAAAAATCGAGGAAAAGGGTGTAACGTTCCAAAGTCATATCGATGGATCTCGGCATGTTTTTACACCAGAGAGTGTTGTTGATACACAAAAAGTGATTGGAAGCGATATCGCCATGTGTCTTGATGTATGCACACCGAGTGATATTAATCATCGTGCAGCTCAAGAAGCCATGCAGATAACTCACAAATGGGCACAAAGAGCCTTGAATCACCGCAAGAACCTGGGAAGTGAGTTCCGCGGCAATCTTTTCGGTATTGTGCAGGGGAATTTTTATGAAGACCTCAGAAAACAGAGTGCAGAGTTTTTCAACGAAATGGATTTCCCTGGAATTGCTATCGGCGGACTTTCTGTAGGGGAGACTGCCGAGCAGTTCTCACATTTCCTCTCATATACAGCTGACTTGGTGACCAAAGATAAGCCAAGGTACGTCATGGGAATCGGAAGTCCTGATTATATTCTCGAAGCAGTAGAGAATGGCATTGATATGTTCGATTGTGTTCTTGCTACGAGAATGGCAAGAAATGGTGCGGTTTTTACCGATGACGGAGTTCTCACCCTCAAGAAAGCCATCCATAAATTCGATCAGGGACCGATTGAGTCACAGTGTACTTGTCGCGCATGCACTCAGTACAGTCGCGCTTACATGCATCACTTGGTGAAAACAGGAGAGATGTTGGGAGGCATGCTTGCCACAGAACATAACCTTACCTATTTCTATCGTTTGATGGAGAAGGTTCGTCAGGCTATCAGAGAAGATAGATTTTCCTCATTCAAGAGGGATTACCTTGCCAGATTCTACGCAAAATAAGAGAGATGCAACAAACAGTTTGGTGATCATGCTCTGCACGTTGCTCAGTCGATTGCTGGGTATTCTTCGGGCACGAGTTATGAGTTCTGTATTCGGAGCGACTGCTACAGCGGATGTCATCAACTTCACCTTCAATATTCCCAATAACTTCAGAAAACTCTTCGCAGAAGGTGCTGCGAATTCTGCCTTGATTCCGACGTTTTCATCCTTGTTGGGAAGAGGGGAAGATGTTCGTTCGCGCCGTCTGTTCGCCTTGCTCTGCACGTATCAGAGTATCTTGTTGCTTCCCCTGATTTTACTTTCCTACATATTCGCTGAGCCGATAATTGCCTTTCTCAGCGATTTTGAGGCAGAACAGGTGCGACTTGGAGGAAGGCTCCTTCCCTTTTTCATGGTGTATCTGGGAGCGATCAGCTTGAGTGCCATCTTCAATGGTGTTTTGCAGGCACATCAAAAATTTGTTACTGCGTATCTTTCCCCTTTGCTTTTTTCAATCACTGTAATTGTTGGCGTTCTGCTAACTTCTGATTCATTAGGTGCGATGAGTATGGCTTGGGCAGCCCTGCTTGGAGGTATCCTGCAAGGAAGTTATTCCTATTTGATGCTCCGAAAATTTGGGTATCGTATGAAGGTTGCCCTGCAGGTAGGGCAGACTCCTATGGTATCTGTTGCAAAAGCATGGGTCTTGGTATTGCTTGGCATGGGTATGCAGGTTTTGACGCAGTTGATAAGCTTTCATTTTGCCTCAAGGCTAGAAGCAGGCAGTGTCACTGCTTTTTCCAACTCAACCATATTTTATCAAACTCCATATGGGATTTTTTTCAACGCCATAAGTGCGGTCAGTCTGCCATTGATGAGTCGATGTGCCTCGTTGGGACAACATGATACGCTGCGCTTGTACGTACGCAATGCCTTGAAGAACCTTCTTGCCTTGTTGTTGCCAAGCACGATAATTCTTTTCTTTCTCAGCGAGGAATGTGTTGCTGTGGTTTTTCAAAGTGGAAATTACACCTTCGAGGATGTACAACGAACAGCTCTCGTGCTCAGACCCTATCTGATTTTCATGAGCACAACAGCTTGGTATGCGATGCTTTTGCGTCTTGGATACAGCACAAATCGCTATGCAATGATGACCATCATAGCCGTAGTGCAAAATCTAATCGATATTATTTTGATGTGGATATTTCTACAACAAGGGTATGGGCTCATTTCATTGTCCTTGGCCAACGGAATATCGTATTGTATTGGGCTGATTCTTCTGATCTTGTTGCTCAAGGATGTGTATCCTATCTATCGAGACAAACAACTCTATGCGGGATGTCTGCGTATTCTCCTGGCCAATATTCCTCTATTTTTATATTGTTTTCTCTATAGCAGTCTGGCGCTTCAATGGCATGTCGCAGGATCGACTCTCAAGGGTTTATTATATCTTTGTTTGATTGGATCGACAGCGGTCTTGATTCTGCTGTTCTCGTATCACCTCTTTCGAATCGACATCTTCAGGGCTCTTTTCAATAAAAAGCAAGGCGGCAACTTGAAGAGCAACTGATTCATCCAGCTTCAAATACAGCCGATCGAAAGTAATCAGACCATTGGTTTCCTGCTCTACATCGGTCAGTTGGGTATATACACTTGCCGACAAACCTTTCTTTTTAGCTGGATATACTTGTGTGGAGTATAGAGAGAAAAACGCTTCATTGAAGTCTTCCCTGGTTTTGACCTGTGCATATCCAAATGGTTTCTGCCCAACTTCAGCACAGTTGGGTTGATTGAACACTATACCCCCGAATTCAGAGAGTAGTGTTGCACGACCGTACCGATCGCCTTGCATTGAAAAAGGTTTGAAGTAGGTATGTACAGACTTGAAGTCGCCAATGCCTTGATCATACCACCCACTCGTGGGATCGATGGTTCTCGTTGAATCCAGCGTCTTGACCATTTCCAAATGTCGCTTTGCATCAAATTGACCCCAACCCTCATTGAACAAGACCCACATTGCAATACTGGTGCAATTGTACAGGGTCTTGATCATCGCACGCAATTCCATTTCATAATCTTCTCTATATTGCTCATCCTGACTGCCCAGAAGCGAATAGTGATGGTCTTTGATGCTGAGGTCGGAAAAGAGCAGGGGACCGCTCATTATTGGCTGTATCGGGTTTCTTCCTCCCCGAACCATATCCTGCCAGACAAGCAATCCTTGGGTATCGCAATGATGATACCATCTGAGGCTTTCGACTTTCTGATGTTTGCGGACCATATTGAATCCAAGTTTTTTGATTAGCTTGATATCATCAAGCATTGCTTGGCCGCACACCGGTGTATAAAGGCTGTGAGGCCAATATCCTTGATCGAGAACTCCATGATGAAAGTACGGCTTGCCGTTGAGCAGCAACATACCATCAGAAACCCCAAATGAACGAAGACCTACATAGCTTTGCACAACATCTTCACCCATCTCAACTGTAAAATGATAGAGATATGGATCTTCCACTGTCCACGCTCTGGGGTGTAACACCTGACAACACAGACGTTGCCCAACGAGTCCTTTCGTCTTTTTTTGGCCATCGAGGAAGCTTATGGTCACTTCTTGATTGTTCGAAGTAGACACAACTGTAACATACCAGCACTGCTGTGGCAGATTGGCAGTAATGATGAGCTCATGAATATAGTTTTCTGGCACTTGTTCAAGCCAAACGGTCTGATAGATTCCGCTTTGGCCTGAATAATAGATTCCAGTGTTTTTCTTTGATTGTTTTCCCCTGATTATCGGTTCAGTGTCACCAGGGTCTCTAACCTGGACAATCAACTCATTGTTCCCTGTTTTCTTCACGTACTTTGTTATGTCAAACGAGAAGGGTAGATATCCCCCTCTATGGCTTCCTACTATATATCCATTTACAAATACAGTGCACTGATGATCCACCGCTGTGAAATGCAGGATAAGATGATGCCCATCCGGTAGTGCAGGATAGGAAAAGGTTCTTCTGTACGTCATCACCTCATCACTGCCGATACTCTTTTGTAATCCGGACAATTCAGTTTGTGGTGAAAAAGGCACTAATATGGTGTAGGGATAGAGTGTTGGAAATACAGTATCCTTTCGTATGGCAAATTCCCATGATCCATTGAGACAGGTATATGAACTACGGACCATCTGGGGTCGTGGATATTCTTCAAGTACATGTTCTGGATCGATAAAATACCTTTTTTGCATGGTTAAACTCTAGGGAATCCTCTATGAAAAGCAAAGCCCCCAATGTGCATTGGAGGCTTTGAGTAAATCAGAAATCTACGACTTCAATCTTCTTAACCGTAAAGTCATACTCTTGGTCATTGAGTATAAAACTAAATCGTTCACCTTGCTGGTGATTGATCAAAGCACGTCCAAATGGAGCAGAGAGATTAATGACATTCTCATTTGGGTTTGATTCCCACGGGCCCATGATTGTATACACTATCTCTTTATCATCATTCAGATGATCTTGTAATATTACTTTGGTTCCAAATCCAATCTTGTTTGGATTGACCTTATCCTTGGTGATTACTGTTGCCCGTTCGATTTCTTCGGCAAGTCGGCGTAGGGTATTGTTCAACAAGGATTGCTTCTCTTTGCCATACTTGTATTCACTGTTCTCCCGTAAATCACCCATTTCCCTGGCCATGCCAATCTCTTTCGCAACCTCAGGCAACTCAACATGCTGAATATAATCAAGCTCTTTCTTTTTGGCATCCAAAGAAGCCACAGTGCAGAACAATCCAGTAGGAACTACAGATTCCTTATCGATGGGGACTACCTCATCAAAGAATCTGAAAGAAGGATATCTCTCACTGATGGCGTGCTTGATCTCGATTTTCTTTCCGCCTGGAAGAGCAAACACATTGGCCACAAGAGAGTAGATTTTTTGGGCGTGTTCTTCTTTCCCTTCATTGATGTATTGCAGGATTTCTTTTTCATCGAAAAGAATTCCCATCAAGGTCTTTGCATTCTTACGATTCTCTTGTACATCTTTGCGATTGTCGATACATCTATTGATAAAATCGAGCAACTGCAACTCAGCAAAGAGCAACTGTTCTTTAGAAACTCCTGATTTAGCCCAAAGTTTCTTATCACCATTTTTCAGGAGGTAAATCAAGGTGTTTCCGTTTTCCTTGAAATTCTCAACAGCATCTTTATAGACCTTGACAAATTCATTTTGCTTTTTGTTTTGTCTGAAGATATCGGGAATATATCCTGTCAAGTAATGCGGGAAGAGCGCTGCCAAAACCTTCGTCCAGTTTGGTATCTCCTGTGCCACGTGATCGATAAATAGTTTTTTCAGCTCTGGATCCTTGATAGCGGCAAAACAGGTTTCTACACTCTCTGCTCGCTCGTAGAGCATGCTAAAACTCAGGCTTTCTGGAAAGGTGAGAAAGTTCATGTTCTGTCTCTTTACCAAGTCCTCAAGCAAGAGATAAGAACTGAACGTAATGTCAGTTGCAACCACTATAGGCTTAAGAGATCCATTTTCCTCAAAGAAAAGATCACTGAAGTATTTTACCATCTCAAAGAAGAAATCACTTTCGACATCACCTTTTGATGATATGAATTCTTTCAAGCTTTTTACCTTGTCATAGAATGTTTTCTCATTCCTGAACACCAATAACTGCTTCTCCTCATAACTGACGGGAGTTGAACGCAGCAAGTAGGTTTCTACATCATTGCTGGAAAGGTCAAAGAGAGGATTGGTCATCAATTCCTTCTTCGCCTGATTCAGATAGGCAGTCCAATCCTTTGCGTCGAGAATAGAAGGGACAAGCTCACTCTTCATTTCCTTGAGACTGATTCTTCCCCCATTGCTGCTCATTAATGTATTCAGGGTCCAAGGGATGTCTTCCATCACTTTCTTATTCAGCTTTTCTCTAGGAAGAGCACTCTTGAGAACCCAGATATGGCTCTTAGGAAGAGCCTGAAGGCTCTTGAATGCCATAGCAGTAGACATTCTGCTTCCTTCCTTGGAGCTTTGTCCAGCAAAATCAACAATTACTTCCGTCTCGTTGATTGAGCGTATCCGACCTATTCGATTGGTGCTGTTCTGAAAAACAAACGTTCCTTTGTCAAAAGCAATGTTTGTTTCAAAATCTTCAATGCTTCGCAAGATATCCCTGTTTATATTGCTTGTCAAAGCACTGGATTCAAGACAGCTCTTCAAGCGAGAGTGATGTTTATATTTGAGTTTATAACTTCTAATTAGGTTTTCTCTGGCAAAGGCATCCTCACGATCAAGCTCAAGCATCTTTTTTTGACATTCAATTTGATGATCGATTGTTTCCTTGCTTGCTGATTCAAGGTCGCGCAGCAATGCCACTGCAGTGCTCTTGCTCACTGCAGATACCTGGTCTGCGACATTTAAAAAATACCCAAAAGAATCATCCAAGATCTCAAGCAGTGTTGTGAACAAGGAACGAACAGGAGAGACATCCTTTCTCTTTATGAGACGGTGTATTGCCTTCTTGAAATAGGTTATTGCTTTATCCTTGTTGCCTTTTTCATAGGAATAATAGGCAAGTTGACGAACAATCTCCACTTCCTCATAATCTACTTTGACCAACCGCTCCCAAAGAGCGATTTTCTCTTCTTGTTTTCCAGTCTGGTCATAAGCATCTGCAAGCAATCTTAAGGCATGCTTGTTCTCGCTTCGATCAAGTATTTTATTACATAAAAATTCAACAATATTCCATTTTTTATGTTCGATGAATGATTCAATCAGATTTAGCAATTGCAGATAGTCGTCAGCTCCTCTTCGTTCCAATTGAATGGAACCGCTGATATACATTGCAATGATACTGTTGCGTTCCCTTTCATTCAGGTGTTTTTCGCAAAGGTTTCTTGCTTCAGTTCGTTGCTCTTCATCAAGTTCCTTGATCTGAGCATCAAGAGCTTGCAGGCTGGTAACAGTATAGGTACTCACTGTCGATCTGGTCCATTGCTCTTCTTTCAGTAAGTTCTCGATCTCTTGGAATCCCATGGCTTCCTCCAAACATATTTGTCCTAATCGTAGGCGTAAAAGAAACCGGGCAGACCGGGACATAGCCTGCTCGGGTTGCTGTATCATTCACGTTTTCTCTATTATACCACGATTTGAAATTTCAAGCAATTGATTTTGTGAAAGGTGCTTAAACATATTAACAAATATATAGTATTCCTTACATCAATACGTTGCAAAACCTTCTTCTACCTGCTATAACAACTACTATGGAAACATCATCATTCATTATTGCACCGAGCGTCTTGTCTGCAGATTTCTCAAAAATGGAACAGGAAGTCAAGACAATCAACAAAAGCGGGGCTCAATGGGTACACCTGGATGTCATGGACGGCATGTTTGTACCTAATATTACCTTTGGGCCGAAATTCATACAAGATCTCAGAGTTCATTCTGATTTGGTGTTTGATACACATCTGATGATCAATCAACCAGAACGTTATATTGATTTATTCGCCGACTGCGGCAGTGATTATATCACAGTGCACAAAGAGGCTACTGTTCACTTGCACAGAACATTGCAGATGATCAAGAACCGCAAGGTCAAAGCAGGAGTATCACTCATTCCTTCAAGCACAGTAGGGGAGATTGAACCTGTGCTCGATATGGTTGACCTTGTGCTTGTCATGACGGTAAATCCCGGATTTGGAGGGCAAAGCCTCATACCCAGTACCTTGGATAAAATCAGGGAGCTTGACCGAATTCGCAAACAACATAACTATCAATACCTTATCAGTGTTGATGGTGGGGTAAATCTGAATACCATCAAAGAAATTGTTTCCTGTAAAGCTGATGTAGCAGTATGTGGGAGTGCCTTCTTTGGGGCAGATGACAGAAAGCAATTCATCAACCAAATGCAGGAGCGCATCAGGTCATGAAGGCTGTTATCCAGAGAGTTGTTGATGCAAGCGTATCCGTCTCAGAAGAAAAAATAGGAAGTATCAAACAGGGGATGTTGGTCTATCTGGGGGTCCAGAAGGGTGATACTATTGAACAGCTATATTGGCTTTGTGAAAAGATTGTGAAACTGAGAATATTTCGTGACGAACAACAGAAAATGAATCTTTCCTTGGCACAGGTAGGAGGATCTTTGTTGGTGGTCAGCCAATTTACCCTTCTGGCAAATTTGAGAAAGGGAAACCGGCCAAGCTATGATGATGCTGCTGATCCTGAAACGGCAAACAGGTTTTATGAAATGGCCCTTCAACGATTTAGAGACCTTGGCTATACAGTGGAAAGCGGTTCTTTCGGCGCACATATGATGGTGCAATACACCAACGATGGACCAGTAACTTTCATTCTTGAAACATGAGTTTGAAGCAAGAGCCCTGAACAGGGGTCTTGGTAGGTATGGAAGAACAGAACGAGGAGCAATATATGGCTAAAAGCAAAGAGACGACATTCCCAACCGACCAGGGACAAAAACGTGATGCCCTTGAAGCAGCAAGGATTCAAATTGACAAGCAATTCGGCAAAGGGTCCTTGATGAAGCTCGGTGACAGCAAGGAAGACTTGGATATTGGATACATTTCTTCCGGCTCATTGTTGCTTGACGAAGCTCTGGGGATAGGTGGATATCCAAGAGGGCGAGTCATTGAGATTTATGGACCTGAGAGCAGTGGAAAAACGACTCTTGCCCTCCATGCCATTGCAGAAAGCCAGAAAGCAGGAGGAATTGCCGCTTTCATTGATGCAGAACATGCGATGGACCCCAGTTATGCAAAAAAACTTGGTGTCAATATTGACGAGCTTTGGATCAGCCAACCCGATAGTGGAGAACAAGCGCTGGAAATCGCAGAATCACTGGTCCGTAGCGGAGCAGTGGACATCATTGTCGTCGACTCTGTAGCAGCTCTTACGCCACAAGCAGAAATTGACGGGGATATGGGTGACAGCCATATGGGTCTGCAAGCTCGTCTGATGAGCCAGGCATTACGCAAGCTCACAGGACTTCTCTCAAAAAGCAATACGACCATTATCTTCATTAATCAGATTCGCATGAAAATTGGGGTAATGTTCGGCAATCCTGAAACCACAACAGGAGGCAACGCTTTGAAGTTTTATGCCTCAGTTCGTATAGAAGTGCGCAAGATTGAATCTTTGAGCAAGGGTGCCGATGACATAATAGGAAACCGCGTCCGTATAAAGATTGTTAAGAACAAGGTTTCCCCTCCATTCAAGAAGGTGGAGCTTGATTTGATGTTCGGCGAAGGAATCAGCTATATTGCCAGTGTACTTGATGCTGCCTTGAAATATGAGATGCTCGATAAGAGTGGATCATGGTATTCCTACAACGGGGAAAAGATTGGACAAGGAAGGGACAAGACACTCGATTTCTTAAAAGACAATCCAGACATTGTTGCAGATCTCGATCTTAGGCTGAGAGATACAATGTTCCCCAACAGAAAGAAGGCACCTGCAAAAGAGAGTGTCCAAAACTGAATGAAGGGGTAACGTGTGCAGGAAGCAAAAGAGTATCAAGGTAAGACAACTTTTCATCTTTCCAGTTTTAACGGACCTTTGGACCTTTTGTTGTTTCTTATCCAGAAATCGGAAATCAACATCTATGACATTCCTATAAGTGAGATCACCGAGCAGTTTCTTAGTTATCTAAATGACAATCAAGTAACTGCACTTGGTGATCTTACTGAGTTTTATAAGATGGCTTGTGATCTTTTGTATATTAAAAGCAGGATGCTGCTTCCCGTCGATTTGGAATTTGATGAAGAATACCAAGACCCCCGCCATGAACTGGTGGAACGATTGCTTGAATACCAGAAATTTCGAAAATATACAGAACTATTGACCAATTCATGCGGAACATCTGAATTTTTCATAAGCAGAAAAAATTCTGAATTTCGCCTTCCTTTCGGGGATGAGGAGTTGTTTGCTGATATTTCTCTTCAGGATTTGCTCAGTACATTCACTCGCTTGATGACAACCATCACTCCAAACAAAGTGTTCAACGTCTATGAATCGGTAACGGTAAATGAAAAGATTGCCTTGATGCAGGAATTATTTGAGAATGAGAATTATATCACCATTGAACAGCTTATAATTCATCTTGACAATATTCTGCACATTATTTGCTCTTTCATGGCCATTTTGGATGCTTGCAAGCTAAAGATGATTCTGTTGGTACAGCAAGAGCCTTTCGGACCAATTCTGATAAGAAAACGGGAGGATGTCCAAGAAGAGGACTTTAGTCAGGTTTATGATGAAGAGTATGAATCTACAGAACTTTTAATGTCGCATGATGAAGAAGATTTTGATGATGATGCAAATATTCCCCCTCAAGCTACTGACGACGGAAGAGTTTTTCTGTATGATGAAGAGAGTGAGGTTGAACAAATCATCCTTGATGATGAGTTTGACGAGTAAAGGAGCAGGGTTTGGTAAAGAGTAAGAAGGAGTTGTCGCCGCAAATCTCCCTCTTGAGTACTGAAGCACGTCTGGTAGAGGTTATTCTCTTTTTAGAAAATGAGCCGGTCAGTTTACAAAAGCTGTCCAAGATGACCTCTCTTGATGAAAGCAAAATTGAGAAAGCTGTCGAAGAGATCCGTGAACATTACCAGCAACACTTACACGGTTTGTATTTGGCAGAGAGTCAAGGCTCTTATCAGTTTCTTCCCTCAGGGGATTTGCATGATAGTCTTCGTTCCTGTTACGGAAAACGGGTAGATAGACGTCTTTCTCGGGCAGCATTGGAGACGCTATCCATTGTAGCCTACAGCCAACCAATTACCAGAAGGGAAATTGACAACATCCGTGGTGTTGCCAGTGATACCATAATCCGTTTGCTTAGAGATCGGGAATATATCAAGGTAGTGGGAAGGAAAGACGTACCCGGACATCCTTGCTTGTATGGAACCTCACGAAAATTCCTCTTCGAGTTCAATCTGACCAGCATAAGTGCACTACCCAAGCTTTCGGATATTGATAGACAACGGTTCGAAGCGGAATCAACACAGGAGAAGGAAAACGCATGAAACCAGAATATCCGATCAGACTCCAAGTCTATATGGCAAAAAGCGGTTGTGGATCACGCCGCTTTTGTGAGACCTTGATCACAAGTGGACGGGTTACCGTCAATATGAAGACCGTTACTGAGTTGGGAACGAAGGTGGGAGAGGATGATGTGGTTATGGTCGATCATCAGCTGATTGAGGTCAGTGACCGTACCTATTATTATGCCCTGCATAAACCTCGTGGATATGTTTGCACCAATTACGACCCAAATGAAAAGCTGTATGCAAGGGATTTAATCAACATCCCTGATAAGAACTTGCTTTTCCACATCGGCAGGCTGGATAAGGAATCCAGTGGACTTATACTTTTTACCAATGATGGAGATGTTGCACAGAAAATAATGCATCCTTCCCATCAGATTGAGAAAGAGTATCTGGTCAGTTGCACTTCGGAAGTAAGAAGGGAAGATCTTGAACAAGCGTTGAAAGGGATTTTCATCGATATCAAACAGCCATATAAGATAAAGAAATTTGAAGTGCTTTCCAAGAAGTGGGTAAGAATCATACTCACAGAAGGAAAAAACAGAGAAATCAGAAAAATATTTAGTTATTTCGGCTACGACATCAAGCAGCTTGTTCGCATGAGAATCGGGTGTATTGAACTTGGTAATCTAGAACCTGCTCAGTATCGATCAGTCAGTTCTTCTGAGATTGATGCTCTGCTCAAGGGTGAAACTGAGATTGTAAAGAAACAGAAAGGATGGTCGTACTAAATGGTGGTTGCTATTGATGGGCCTGCTGGTGTAGGAAAGAGCAGCATAGCTAGAATGATTGCAAAACAGTGCAACTTCTATTATCTCAATAGTGGGTCTTTTTATCGTGCATATACGTATCTTGCTTTGCTCAAGGATGTAGACCCTCTTGATTTTGAAGCTGTTCTTCGAGTAGCTAAAAGCACACAATTATTTATTGTTAATGAACATATACACATAGACGGCACAGATGTTGAAGGTTTTTTACATACCCATGAGGTAGACAAGGTGGTCGCGCAGGTTTCCTCATATCCTCCTTTGAGAAGTTATATCAACGAGCAGTTGAGAGCTATCAGCAAGGGTATGGATGTTATTGTTGAAGGAAGAGATATTACCACTGTAGTATTTCCTGATGCGAATTTGAAGTGTTATTTCGATGCAAAGCCGGAAGTGAGGGCTAAAAGACGGTTTGACCAGAATCCAGATGGGCCCGATTATGAGACAGTTCTTGCACAAATTTTGAAGCGGGATGAGATCGATCTACAGAAGAAAGTTGGCGCTCTTCAGATAGCCAAGGATGCTCTGTACATAGATACCTCGTACTTGACTATGGTGCAAGTTTGTGAGAAAGTGTTATCTGCTATTTTTGCGCTAAAAGGCGAAGTAAATAGGTAAATTTAGGATCAGGAGAAATCAAGTGGCTGAAGAACAAGAAATGAAAGAACAGAATACCAAAATGCAGGATATGCTGCAGGAGGAGTATCTTAAATCTCTTGATGGAATCGAAGACGGTCAGCTCGTGACCGGTACTGTTGTCCAGGTAAACAACGAGAATGTATTCGTGGATGTCGGTTACAAGAGTGAAGGAACTGTTCCCCGTGATGAATTCACTACGGTTCCTGAAATTGGCGATGAAGTTCGCGTGGTAATCGTCAACAAGGAAGGAAAGGGTGGTCAAATCATCGTTTCCAAAAAGCGTGCAGACTTCAAGGAACGTACAGATGAATTGAAGGTGGCAGCTGAGAACAGAGCTCCTGTTTTGGGCAAATTCGAAAAAGTGATCAAAGGCGGCTTCGAGATTGATCTCGGTGGCGATTACAAGGGCTTCTGTCCGCTCTCAAAAGCTGACGTCGTTCGTGTAGAAGATCCAGAGACAATGGTGGGAGTGACTGATTATTTCATCATTGACAAGTTCCATGGCGGGACGAAGCTCAAGAGCGTTGTAAACAGACGAGAATACCTAGATCAGAAAATCAAGGAAAATAAAGAGAAGTTCTTCTCAACCGTTCAGATTGGTGATGTTGTCGAAGGTGTGGTAAAATCATTCACGTCTTTTGGTGCTTTCATCGACCTCGGTGGTTTTGATGGACTTTTACATATCAATGACATGAGCTGGGGCCATGTCACCCGTCCTAAGGATTTCGTAAAGAAAGGCCAGGTTGTACAACTGAGACTGATCAATATCGATCCTGAGACACAAAAAATCAATCTCTCTCTCAAGCATATGCAGGAAGATCCCTGGACTACTTTTGAGCATAAATACAATGTTGGTGACACCATCAAGGCTGCTGTAACTAAAATTACCACCTTTGGTGCTTTCATCGAGATTGAACCCGGCATTGAAGGGCTTGCTCATATTTCTGAGCTCTCCTGGACTAAAAGAATCAACAATCCCAAGGAAATGCTTGAGGTTGGTGATGTAGTCGAAGCAAAAGTGCTTGGATATGACTTGGATAAGAAGCGTGTCTCGTTGGGCCTCAAGCAGCTTGAGGAAAACCCTTGGGATACCATTATCGAACGCTATCCTGTCGGCATGACTCTCTCCAAGCCAGTTGTTAAGATTACCAATAGTGGTGCTTTCATCAATCTTGAAGAAGGTATTGATGGATTCTTGCACATTGATGATATTTCCTGGACCAAGAAAGTCAAGAACATGGGTTCTTTCTGCAACGAGGGCGATGTCATCGATGTAGTGGTCATTCGTGTTGAGGCTGAGAACAGAAGGATTCGTCTTGGTGTCAAACAGCTTGAGGGCAATCCTTGGCATACACTCAGACATGATTATCCTAAGTTCAGTACAATCAGTGGTGTAGTAACCAATGTCACCGACTTCGGCGTATTCGTTAAGGTCATGGGTGATATCGAAGGATTGATCAGCAAGTACAACTTGGTTGGACCAGATGAAGAATATACCGATGAAGTACTCAAGAAGTTCAATGTCGGCGATCCTATCACCGCAATGGTTGTAGAATGCAATCCCAGCACTCAGAAGCTCTCCCTTTCCATCAAGGAAATGGTAAAGCGTTCACAGCAGTCCGAAATTGCAAAATACATCCAGGAAGATTCTGATAGTGACACATATTCACTGGCTGACTTGATGCGTTACAAGGATGAGGACAAAGACAAGGAAGACAATTAATTTGTAATCCCTCTGAACAGGCGGCTTGTCGCCGCCTGTCTCATATACCCTTGATAACGGAGAAATGCCATGAGTAAAAATAAGAAAGAAGCAGCTGACTTGACTTTGGCTGAACGAATCGAACAATCACTGAATGGATTTATTGGACGCTATAAGAAACTGTTGATCATCATCTTGGCCGTTGTTGTCATCGGTCTTGTTGCATTGGGAATTATTTCTGCTGTTAATCAGAAAAATCTCCAGGAACAGTTTAACACGATTGATGAGCTTCAGGCTAATTACGCAGCACTCTTGATGATTGACACAGAGGATGCCTCCTATCAGAGTACGTATGATGCGTTGGTCGCCTCGCTTACTGACCTTTCTGCAAAAGGCAAGAAGTACCCTAATCTCAAGGCCCAATACATGTTGGGAATGCTCTCTTTTGAACAGGGCGCATATCAAGATGCAATGCAAGCTTTCTTATCAGTATACAGCAATGCAAAGGGCAACTACCTTGGCTCACTTTCTCTTACCAACGCCGCAGTCGCTGCAGAAGAACTTAAGAATACTTCACTAGCCCTTGAGTACTATACAAAGGTTATTGATGAATTTGGCTTCTCAGCAGCCGAAGCACCAAAGGCATTGTTCGCCCAAGCACGTCTGCAAGAACAGTCAGGAAACACTGAACTGGCACGTGCAACACTGCGTCAGCTTGCCGACCAATTCCCAGCTAGTGAATTTGCCAAGCTTGCGACCAACAGACTTGCACTGTTATAGGATTCACGATAGGGTAGTGTAGTAATACACCCATCGTTGAAAGGAGACAGAGGCTATGATGAAGATGCATACTAGACTTCTTCGCATGGTTTCTGTCTTTTTTTGTATTATCACGCTTTTCAGTTCATGTGGGATTGCCACCATTTTCTACTTGGAAGATGCAAAAATTACGAAAGTGGATTCAGATAAAACAAAGGTATCCGGATCTATCCAAGTTACAGACAATAAAGGAGAACTGGATAAGATTAGTCCTGGGAAAGGGCCTAGTTTGATGCTCTCCTATATCATAACCAATTCACTGAATCCTCCTGCTTTTAGTTCACCTTTTCTAACAAATTATCGAAAACAGATATCTAATGGCGTTCCTGTCCGATCACAAGAACTGCTCTCTGTCACCAGTTCCTCTCAAGTTTATCGCTTGCATATACTCAGTGACGAGAGTAAAGCTTCATTCAGGGCCCCTGAATATCATGCTCTAGCAAATAATAAGACCATAGTAAATGAAACATTTCATATAACAAGAATTGAGGAAGCTAATTCGGAGTATTCTCTGCAACTCAGCTTTGATTCAAATTTGTACACCTACAAAGGAATTGGAAATCTTCGACGTTTTAACGGCGATCCTTTCTCAATAGATCAATCTAAAATCATTCAGCGAGAAGATGAGTATCCTGATTATACAATCACTCAACCTGGTGATAAGTTGTATCTGCATATTTTTGCAGCATTCAGCGTTACTTCCTCCAACATTTTCTGGACAGAATTGACTCATATTGGAAATATCGAATTGGAATAATAATGTAAATAATATATATTCTGTAAACTAGAAAGCAATCAAAAAGCATCGCTTCTACAAACGATGCTTTCTTTGGTTTAAGATTCCAACTCTCTGTTTCTTGCCAAGAGTAATCCAATAACTGCAATTGCGATTCCTGAAGCCAGGAAAATAATCGGGAACAGGTTCATTTTTGAAAAGGTGAATGTAATGATTCCTTGTATCGTATCTGAGGATACCGGTAATGAGGAGAAGTCAACATTTCCTGTTGTACTGATTGTGCTGAGATTCGAGAAATGGCTCTTGACCATGAGAAACAAGCCTCCACTGAGCATTGCGCTGATACCAAACCAGAGCAGACCAAAGGAGAGCTTGAAAAACAAAATACAGACGCCAAGGAAAACAAGAGATACAAGTATTAGAATCAAGAAGCCCAGCCAAGTGTTGAGCATGATAAGATAGCTTCTTACCATCTGAATAGAACCTGGGGCCATCTCATCCACCAATTCGGAAATAACCAAACGTTCAGGCAGACCGAGTTGGGATACAATTTGCTGAGCAATCATCGGGATGAATGCTTTGGGTGCACCGAACATACCCATGAGTTGCTGATCAGAGTACGCTTCTAGACCTTGGGCGATGTTTTTCTCAATTTCAGCAAGCTTCGGCTCAATCTCAATCACAGCAGAGAATGATCCTTGAGCCTTGACATCGAGAACTCGGACGAGGTCATTGGTTACCAATGCAGCTTGATCAGCAATCCATCTCTCATCGAATGCATCGATCATGGCCATGCTGATCAGTTCAACTTGCGATTCTATAGCCGCTTTCATCAGAGGATCATCAATAACTGCACCACCGGTAAGACCATCACGAACAATCTCAGGAATCATTTCCATCAGTTGTTCACGAATGAGTCGTGGAATACGAAAATCCTCGACTACAGATCGGTAGTAGTCTTGGCTGACCAACGTAGCATCTATACCTCGGTACGTCATGAATGCCAAGCCATACACAATAAACAGCAAGGCAAGCAATACCAAGATAATCGTCTTTAGTACCTTCACGTCTTTCCTCCTTTTTAGCAAGACATCAATATTGATATCTCGCAATCCATTACATGGTGAAGCAAGCAAAGACCCAAGTCAAGAAACAGAATGCTATAAAAGTGCAATCTCTTTGTTATTCGACAGTTACACTTTTTGCCAGATTTCTTGGCTTGTCAGGATCATTTCCTTTATGTACAGAACAATAATAGGCAAACAACTGACTTACAATGACACTAAGTATAGGGCTGAACAATGGATGTGTTTGAGGGAGTCTGATGATGATGTCTGCCGTATCATCAAAAGCATGGACATCCTCGAAGGTTATTACCATCGCCGTAGCTCCCCTGGCCTTCACTTCCTTGATGTTTGAATCCATCTTTGCATACAAGGCCGGTTGAGTACAATGCGCAACCACCAAGGTAGAAGTATCGACAAGGGCAATCGGGCCATGTTTCAGCTCACCGGCCGCGAAAGCTTCACTGTGTGTATAGCTGATCTCCTTCAGCTTCAGAGCACTTTCGAGGCTGAGAGCGAAATCAACCAGTCTTCCCATGAAGAAAACCTTGGTCTTATTGTATTGGCTAGCAGAAAATCGTTGAATATCCTCTTGCCTGTCGAGCAAGCATTGTGCGAGAGCTGGAAGTTTCAAAAGGTCGTCCACTAAGGCTGTCTGGTCGGATTTTGCCAGTAAGGCAGCAATTGTGAAGAGACTGAGCAACTGGGTGGTAAACGCTTTAGTTGAAGCTACCGCTATCTCTGGGCCTGCCTGGGTGTACAAGACGTAATCGGACTCCCGGCTCAAGGTACATCCAACCACATTGGTCAATGCAATGGTTGGAATGCCGAGGCTCTTGAATAAGCGCAGCGTCGCAATGGTATCGGCAGTCTCTCCGCTTTGACTGATCAAGATGCAGATTTCCCCTTCCTTCCTTACGCTGCACTTATAACGCAACTCACTGGCAATTACTACTTCAACAGGGACTGCGGCTACTTGCTCGATTACATAACTTGCCACCATTGCGGCGTGATACGCAGTTCCGCAACCGGTGATTACAATATGTTTTGCATGCTTAAGCAGTGTATCAACCGATTCTGGAAAACTGAGGTGAGCTTCACTCAGCCTGGCTCGGAGGGTATCCTTCAAGGCTTTGGGCTGTTCACAGATTTCTTTAAGCATGAAATGCTCATACCCACACTTCTCAGCTGCTTCCATATCCCAATCAATGGTTTCAATGTCTCGTTCGATTTCTTCGCCTTCGATGTTGTAAACGTGCACTTCATTACTTCGCAACGTTGCAATCTCAAGGTCCTTGAGGTACTGTACTTTTCTCGTGTGACAAAGCAACGGAGGAGCATCGCTGGCTATCAGAGTTGCGTTTTCAGCTCTTCCGATGACCAAAGGACTATCTTTTCTGGCAACCACAAGCAACCCGGGTTGTTCTGCACATGCTACAGCGATTGCATAAGAGCCTTCTAGACGCTTGACCGTCTCCCTGACGGCAAGCAGTAAATCACCGTTGTAATGGAAGTCAATGAGATGTGCAATGACCTCACTGTCCGTCTGGCTGGAAAATTCTACGTGGTGTTTTTCAAGCCAGACTCTGAGCTGTCCATGATTTTCTATGATCCCATTATGCACAACAGCAATAGATTGCAGATGATCAGTGTGAGGATGACTGTTTACGTCCGAGGGTTCTCCATGAGTAGCCCAACGGGTATGCCCTATGCCGCAAGTTCCATAGATAGGATTTTGCTGTACAAGCAGTTCAAGGTTGGACAGTCGTCCCTTGATTTTCCTAACTTGCAATTGTTTGTTTTCCTGTATGAGGGCAATCCCTGCCGAGTCATAACCGCGGTATTCGAGCTTTCTCAATGCTTCCAAAAGTATTTGGGAAGCTTCTGTATTCCCCACATAGCCGACTATTCCGCACATACAGCACCTCTATAATTAAAAAAGATATTTCTTTAGTAGCACAGATTGTTTTTGAATTACTATGCCTTTATCCTTAATTTTCAAAAATTTCTTTATTTTTTATGATGTGCAATGATACAAGATAACTAATAATTACCAAAGCTAAGGCTGAAAACGGAAGCATGATGGTTATTGCAGTATGTATGGTATAGTAGAGGCCGAGATTGACTGCAATACCGGTTGATGTAGCGAGTGCCATGCTAATCAAGATATACCAGACTCTGCTCTTCTCAAATCCAAATCTAAAAATAAGAGGATAGTTGATCGCCATAAAAATGAATCCAATGGCACTTTGCATCAAAAGGTATGATGGAATGTCGGCTTTTTGTCTTCCAACAACCAGGGTGCAGATAAGCACAATCAACAATGATACCATAAGAGCGAGGAGGCCTAGTACATATTTTTCAAGTACAACCGCTTGCTTATGGATTGGCAAGGCCAGGATATAGGCATCAAACCCATCGTTCTGATCATATGCCATGGTAGAAAGACAAAGCATCATCAACATCATTGTTGTCATCGCAAAATAGAGAAAGTTGGCTTGCATAGCAGCAAAAACAGCAAAAAACAGGGCTAAGAGTGGAATGAGGACTCCCCTTTTACCGATTATACAGATATCTTTTAATAACAATGATTTCATGACCAGTCTCCTTTTTGAGCCAACATGATTATTAACGTCTCAAGATCGATCCTGTTAGCCTCTGCAAAAGATGGGACATCCTCGGTTTTCAATAATAGTTCCACAGCAAAAGCATTTCTTTTCATTCCGAGAATAGTTGAAGGTTCGATATCTTCGAGGTAGTTAGGGGAAATTCTAATGAGTCGATAAGATTGTAGCAAATTATCCTTTTCCTCTGAGATTCTAATCCGACCATTTTCGAGAAATGTGATGTAATCACACAGTTTTTCAAGATCACTGGTGATATGGCTGCTGATCAAAACGGTATGTTCCTCATCCTTGGCGAAATTTCCTAACAAATCGAGTATCTCTTCTCTTGCCACAGGATCAAGAGAACTAGTTGGTTCATCAAGAATCAAAAGGGTCGCACCGTGGCTTAAGGCTATCGCAAGCTGCATCTTGATCTTCATTCCCCTAGAGCATTTTCGAAACGGTTTTTTCTCATCAAGATGAAAATCCTTGAGCAATGATGAATACATTTCTGCATCCCATCGATCATAGATACCGCTCATTACTTTTCCTATTTCAAAGGGGTTGAGCAAGCTTGGTAGAGAGGCTTCCTCTATGATGAACCCAATTTTCTGTTTGATTGAAATATCAGTGCCTATATACTCTGAGCCCAATACTGAAATGGTCCCGGTATTGGGTGAAAGCATTCCAAGCAATAGTTTCAAAGTAGTAGTTTTCCCTGATCCGTTTGCTCCAACCAATCCATGTACGGTTCCTTTTTGTACATGAAATTCAGAAAGTATTAAAGAGAAACCGTCAAATTGCTTCTCAAGATTGCAACACGAAATAGCATCTTCCATCCTATAATTCCCCTTGTTTCAGAAGTTGATACATCATCCCAAGTTCGTCATCGCTCAACCCGACGAATTCAGATAGCAACATGATTGAACGCATATGATCTTCAATTTTCTTTAAGTACTCTTCCTTTATTTGTTCATGGTTGCGACTTGCAACATAGCTCCCTTTTGCAGCAATAGTCTCAATATACCCTTCTCGTTCAAGCTCATCATAAGCGCGTTTGGTAGTTATAACACTGATTCTCAGCTCTTTTGCCAATACTCGTATTGAGGGAAGCAAGTCCCCTTCCTTGAGAATCCCAGAAACAATTTGAGCTCTCATTTGTTGAACAATCTGTATATAGATGGGATCAGGATTTGCATTTGAAAGTATAATGTCCACTATGTACCTCAACTGTTTATATACAGTATATACAGTATATACGGATTGTCAACCCTATACCTGCGCCTGTTTTCAAAACCAGTTACAATCGATATACTGTACATATGATAGATTTTGAGTTTGAAAAAAAAGATAGCCTCCAAGAGGCCTTGATGCAGCTATATTCGATTATTACACTACTACGCAGTGAGGATGGATGTCCCTGGGATAGGGAGCAGGATGCAAAGAGTGTGAGTTTCAATCTCCTCGATGAAACATATGAATTGCTCGATGCAATTGCTAAAAATGACCCTGAGGAAGAGCTGGAAGAACTTGGTGACGTATTGCTCAATGCATTGATGCTCCTTGAAATACAAGAGGAGCAATCAATGCAAAATGCGCTTGACTCAATCAATGAAGTAAGTGCTAAGTTGATCAGAAGACATCCTCATGTGTTCTCGGATACGAAGGCCACTGACAGCAAGCAGGTCATTGATGTATGGAATACCATCAAGGTTGAAGTAGAGGGCAAAAAGAGTGAAGATTCTGACTTTTTCAGTAGAATCCCCTCCTCGCTCCCTCCCTTGGAGATGGCCAATGAAATTCAAAAGAAAATCAGGAAAGTCGGATTTGATTGGCCTGAAGTACAGGGAGTCATAGAGAAGGTCAAAGAGGAACTTGATGAAGTTGTGCAAGCTCATAGAGACCGGCAGAA
Source organism: uncultured Sphaerochaeta sp. (assembly GCA_964547185.1). GTDB lineage: Bacteria > Spirochaetota > Spirochaetia > Sphaerochaetales > Sphaerochaetaceae > Sphaerochaeta. Next base: position 77,158 of record CAZJMG010000007.1, on the reverse strand, counting down.
CCTCGAGGAAGATCTTGAGATGGAACTGGGTGATTTGCTTTTTGCTGTGGTGAACTTGACGCGGTTTCTTGGCTACAATCCATCTTTTGCCCTGCATCGATCGAATCAGAAGATGAAAAAGCGCTTCAATGCCCTGTATGCACAAGCCAAAGTGCAGAATATCGAAATGAAGCAAGAAAATATCCAGCAGATGGAAGAGCTTTGGCAAGATATTAAAAGAAAAGAACATCTAGGGTGACATAATGAGCCAAAAACAAACTCTTAAAAAGAAAGAAACCAGTGCGGCTTATGAACGAATAGCATTGGACATAGCGAAAAGAATCTATAAGGGGGAATTGGAAGAAGGGAGAAAACTCTCAGGTCGTACCCTGATGAGTGGTGAATATGGCGTTTCCCCTGAAACAATTCGAAGGTCTTTTGCACTTTTGGAAGAACGTTCTGTAGTTACCGTTATCCACAACAGCGGAGTGATAGTCAAAAGCAAGGGTAATGCACAGTTATTCATTGAAAAGTATGAAAAACATGATGAATCAAGGAATCTCGTCCAACGTATGAAAGAGATTCTCGATGAATATGAAACTCTTGACCGTGAGTTTTATTTTTTGGGAAAACATCTATTTACTATCAACAATCGTTTTAGGGAAACCAACCCATTCCCCATCTATGAATATCAGATTCCACAGAACAGTAAAGCTGTGAACAAGGACCTTGGTCAGTTGCAATTTTGGCAGGAGACTCATGCTACGGTTGTAGCAATACGAAGAGAGGGAACAATCCATCTCAGTCCGGGGCCCTTGTTTAATCTGCAAGCCCAGGACATCTTGATGATGGTCGGTCCCCAAGATGTCCTAGAGAAAACTCACGAGTTCTTATCTTGATTCTCCAGCATATTCGTAAAGAAAGCATTGTAGTCAGTCTGCCAGGATCCTGCAAATAGATTTTTCCGGGTTATCTTGATTCGACTTGCAACCTCAAATTTATCTGCATCTTTTCCGAACAGCAGCTTAACCAAATTCTTTTCGCCTGTTATTTGCACGAAGAACAACCCTTCCTGATCAAATGTAATCTTAAGATCAGGAATTTCCTTGTTGCACGCTTGCACAAGCAACTGCTTGTACTGCTCGTCATCTCGGGCGTCAATACTGTAAAGACTACCCTTCAGGTATTTTGCAAGCGTATGTTTTTTCTGCATGCCCTCCAACAGAAGCACGTCCTTGATCACGTATCCTTCATTCAGTGCTCGTTGCAGCCGGTTTTGTATCGTCGTAGCATCAAGAGATTCTGTTGCCGAGAACTCAATGAGCATAACTTCTTGCTCTCCGGCAATCCCTATGCTCAATGGATTGACAAATTCAAGCTTTGGTTTTGGATTAAAGCCTTGTGTAAACTGCACACAGAGGCCACTGCGTTGCAAGGCCATCTCAAAATTCCGCATCGCATTGATATGGCTTATGTAGAGCGAACTGGTGTGTCTGGCATAGGTAACAACCGCCTGGACCGTTTTGAGCTCGTTTTCAAGAGGTTTTTTGACCTGGGTTTTCTGTACATCAGGATCTTTATCCAATACGTCTACCACCTCAGTTTTCTTCGAACACACTCCGCAAAGATGGTCGCATACTTCAGAACAACGTTCAGTGAGCAACAATTGGCGAGCTTTCTCATATTCCTGTTTCAGAAAATTCTTGCTCACCCGCATGCTCACAGAGTCCCAAGGTAAAGGCTCATTGAGGTCGTACTGTTTGAATATCGCTGAAGCAGGATCGTAACCTGATTCTGCAATAGCTTCAAACCATAAGTCTGCTCTCAGGTGTTCATCCCAAGCATCAAGACGACAGCCCTTGCGATATGCCGCTTCTATCACCTTTGCGTACCGCCGATCCCCTCGACTGATAAGACCTTCGAGATAGCTGATGCTCGGTTCATGGTAGCTGACTTTACAGCCCCTGATTCGCGCATTGATCTCTTTTTTCAGGGTGGACAATTGCTGATATGATTGTTCAATAGTCAGTTGTTCACACCATTGGAACGGAGTATGGGCTTTCGGGATGAATGTACCGATATTTACGTTCATGTTCAGCCGAGTAGCATCGTAGATTGCTCCTAGATAATCTACAATCTCTTGGTTTTCTATTTCTCGATCGACGAAAGGAAGGCCGACCATAAAATAGAATTTTGCAACTTTCCATCCCCTGCTGCGAGCTTCTTTGGCAATGTCGATGACTTGCTCCAAGGGAACTTCCTTGTTCATGGCGCGTTGCCAAGCCAATTTTGGAGTCTCTATGGCAAAGGTCAAACCACTTTTTCTTACTTGAGAAAGCTGTTCCAGAATTCCAAGAGAAAATGAAGTCACTTTAAGACTTGGCAGGGAGAACGATACATGTCTACTGCTGTACTCATTGTTCAACTGCTCTATTATTTCTTTTATATACGGATGGTCTCCACTACTTAGAGAGGACAAGGTAATCTCGCGATATCCCAGGTCCTGTACGTATTGCTCGACCTCTTGTTGTATGCATGTGTAAGTCTTTTGGCGATAAGGTTTGTAATACTGACCGGCATGGCAAAAACGACAACCGTTAGGGCAGCCTCTCATGATCTCTACAACACCGTTGTCTTGGGCTACCTTGAAATTAGGAACCACGTAGTGTTCATATGTTGTCGTTTTGTTTTTGCCAAACGTGCTATCTACAAAGCGAATTGCTTGCTTTTTCTCTGGATACCAGAGAAAAGGTAGTTCTTTGAGCAAGGAAAGCCGCTGTTCCCTTGTAAGGCCTCTTCTTTTTCCTTCAAGAAGGATCTGCATGACTTCTTGCAAGCCTCCCTCGGCCTCACCAATAAATACAAAGTCAACAAAAGGAGCAAAAGGGAGAGGATTGGTAACAGCAGGGCCACCGCAGAACACAATAGGATCATTCTCCTTGCGGTCGTTCGCATACAGGCTCATATGTCCAAGGTCCAAAACCTGCAATATATTGGTTGCACATAATTCATACCCAATCGAGAATCCAAGAAAATCCAGGGTGTTCAAGCTTTTTTTCAGGTCAAGCGTATAGAGAGGAATTTCCTTTTCTCTAAGCAAGGCCTCAAAGTCAGGAGCTACAGAAAACACTCGGTCACAATGAACCTCATCCATTCTATTTAATAGATCGTAAAGAATGCGCATTGCATTGTTGCTCATACCAATCTCATACAAATCGGGAAAGCACATGGCTGCATAAATCTCGATTTGTGAAAGATCTTTATCCCCGAGATGGAATTCTCCACCTGTATATCTTCCAGGTTGTTGTATGGTAAGAAGTTCCGATGCCAGTGATTCGTGTATATTCATATGTATCCTTTCAATTTCTCTGTGCCAAAGTTCTATATTTATTTGCCTGAACCCTTAAATTTGCTTGCTCAGCTAGGTTCATGAGTATCTCATACAATGTTTTCATTTGAGACGGTTCCCTTGCTTGCGTCTCGTAGGTATTTGCGAGAGAGAAAAGAACCTGTGCTCGCTCTTGGGTATTATCCTGACGGCTTGCAATCTGAAGCAATGTAATGATTTCATCAAGGTCCTCAATACCATCCAGTACTTGTCGTAAAACGTCAATAGATGTATCTGTACGAAAGAGCCTTCTTTGATAATCTTGCAGATCAAGAGTGTGCCTTAAATACGTCATCAAAACAGTATCAGCCTGTTGTTGTTTGCCGAGTTTGAGCAACGCGTCATGATACCACCGAGCTGATTGCGTATCAAGCAGATTCTTCTTTCCCAAGGCTTGTGCCTTCTCCGACACTATTTCATAATCTTGCATATTTATGGCGACCTGTATCATTAAAAGCAACGAAGCATCACTTCTTTGGCTAGGTACTACCATCTGGTCGTACAACAATAGTGAATGATAAGCTTGTTCCATTCTGTTGGTTCGTGCCTGAGCCAAAGCAAGATAATACAGCGAACTCGGTTGATAATCCTTGGAAAATTGGTTTCTTGAAACCTCCAATAACTTTTCATATTGACCGCTCTCTGCCAATGCAACCATGCTTGGTTGCATTTTCGTGCAGCTGAAGAATAAAAGAGAGAACAGAAGAATGGGCCACATACGTGTTCTCAACATCTTCTATTCTCTCCTATTACACTAAAAACAAGGTAGGCAATAAGCCGGGTTCTGTTTATGACGATCATCTATCCACGCATATTGTTACCAATATACTGTAGCAACCGACCCGCAGGCTATAGACGGGACACCCTACCTGCTGCTTGGTTTTGCTCCTGACGAGGCTTGCCATGCCGACCATGTTGCCATAGTCGCGGTGGGCTCTTACCCCACCATTTCACCCTTACCGGAAACCGGCGGTATATTTTCTGTGGCGCTTTCTCTAGCGTTACCGCTGCCGGGTGTTACCCGGCATCATTCCCTATGGAGCCCGGACTTTCCTCAAGCGGCTGAAAGCCACCCGCGATCATCTAGCCTACCTTGAAAAAACCTACAACAAATCGTCGAATTCACTGCTGTCAACAAAGTCGGAGAGGCCACCCTCCTCAATGTCAACATCATCGATATGCTTTCTGAACTGCTCTTCAGCACCTTCAACATCCTCATAGTAAAGGATACGACTGCAATATGGACAAAACTCAATATCTTTTGCTGAACGGACAACATTGACAAACTGTACAGGAAGAACGATATGACAGCCCTGACACACAAGCCCATGGATAGGTACGATACCCTTACCCTTCTTGTTTTTTACAATATTGCAAAACTTATGATACAGATCTTCATCAATATCAGATCCAATATAATTGAGACATTTGGCCTGAAGCTCATCAAGTTGCTTCTGTTTCTCAGCAAGGAGAGCTTCTATCTTGCTTGCCTCAGAATCAACTTCTTGTTTTTGCAAACTCATCAATTGCTCTTTTTCTGTAAGCCTATCACTAAAATCAGCAACCTGCTTTTCCTTCACATGAAGTTGCTTCAAGAGGCTCTGTTCTTTGGAAGAAGCATCCTTGATTTCTTTCTCAAGGGCCTCAAACTCTCTCTGGGTAGAGATCAGCTCCATTTGCTTTTCAGAGTTTTCACGTGCACGAACCGCATCTTCATACTGGACGCGCAGACTTCTCAATTCTTCTTTAGCAGTTTCACTCCTGCTGTGTTCTTCAATATATTCCAAGTTGATCTTATCAAGCAACATCTGCTTGTCTTTCAGATCCCTGGGCAACTTGACAATCTCATCCTCAAGGACAAACCGTGCGGTCAGGTCTTCCTGCAATTGGCTGAGTTTTTCAAATACTTCTGCTTCTTCCATCATCTTCTCCCTGTATATCAAATGAAATCCTTCAGTTTTCTACTTCGTTTTGGATGTCTCAGTCTTCTGAGCGCTTTTGCCTCAATCTGACGGATACGTTCCCTTGTTACCTCAAAATACAATCCAACTTCCTCAAGTGTCAATGAATATCCATCCTCAAGACCAAAACGCATCTTCAAGACCTCTTGTTCCCTTGCTGGGAGTGTAGCCAATACATCCTTCAATTGTTCTTGAAGAAGGGAGTATGCCGTTTGAGTAGCCGGATTCTCCACTTCCTTATCCTCGATGAAGTCTGAAAGCAAGGAATCCTCTTCCTCTCCAACTGGAGTTTCCAAACTGATGGGTTCTCGAGCAACATTCTTCACTGCCTTGACCTTGCTTTCCGTCCATCCGAGCTTCTCGGCCACTTCTTCATCGGTAGGCTCTCTGCCTAGAGATTGCATCAGCATCCTGCTCTCACGTACCACCTTGTTGATTTGCTCAATCATGTGGACAGGGACGCGGATGGTGCGTGCTTGATCACTGATGGAACGGGTGATTGCCTGTCTGATCCACCACGTTGCATATGTTGAGAACTTAAACCCTTTACGATACTCGAACTTCTCTACTGCTTTGATTAAACCGATATTGCCTTCCTGAACAAGATCGAAGAAATGCAACCCTCTGTTTGTGTATTTCTTGGCAATTGATACAACCAATCGTAAGTTTGCCCTGATCAAACGATCTTTGGCATCCTTCATCATTTTTTGGCCATACTTTATCTTGGTGGCGTGAACGAGGATGTTTTCACAAGTGTCCTCGAATTGGTACTCAATCTGCTTTAGTTCTTTCTCTGTCAACTGCAGTTCGCGTATCAAATCCTTGATGGTATCACTGCTTAAGTGAAGTTCCTCTTCAATGCTGGCACTCTTGCTCTGAGTGGCCAAGTCGCGTCCAAGCTGTCTCAGCTCTTTTGCGGAAGAGATGTGCAGTTTGTTTTCCAACTGCTGTTTCTTTTCCTTATAAGTCCTAATCCGATTTTCAGCATCAATGAAATCATGTGTAAAAGAGGTGATTTCCTCAGGTTGCAAATCGATTTTTGAGAGCTTTTTAAGCAAGGTCACCCTGGTTTTCTGCAATCCATCGTCCTTCAGTACATCCTCGCCGCTGCTGATCATCTGGTCTTTCTTGACGATATAATTCTTTAAAACTGCCTGAACATCCTTCAATTGTTCTTTGTAGAACTGGGAGAATCTCTTTTGGTTCGTTACCAGTTCCTTGTAATCCTTGGCATTGTACTCTTCTTCCTGACCTTCAATTTTGGTGTTGAGCGTCTTGAGGATTTCAAAGAAACGGGTAACCATTACTCCGCTTTCCTGGATGACTTCCTTGATGATCAAGGCCCCGTCTTCCATTTTTTTGCTCAGTTCAACTTCTTGGTCGGCGGTCAGCAAGTTTTCCTTACCGATTTCACGTAAATACAGCCTGATTGGGTCATCACCACTGCTATCGCTTTTATCAGTTCCCAAGATGGTATTGTGCCTGATGTGATCAATGTCACCATCATGGTCATCCAAGTTGGAGATATCTACGAAACGCTCGCCTCCACCAACTGAATCATCATCAGTGCCGATTCCACTCCATGCATGCTTTATGGATGGAGCGTCATCATCGTCCTCATCAGCCTCATCCTCTTCATCGATGTCATCGTCATCGTCACCCTTGCTTTTCTTCTTTCCACTTTCATCTTTGTCATCGTGATGATCAGGAAAGTCGTCAATAATATCATCGACAATAAGGGGAGAGTCCGCATCAAGATCATCGTCAAGGAGATCATCATCCTCTTCAACATCGAGCTCTGTATCAATATCGTCAACAGAAGGCCCGTCTACAAAGATACCCACTGAATTTGCACCATCACTCTCAGTTACATCGATCTCCAATTCACTGAGAGTCTGCATGATTTCATCCACAGCCTCATCCGTGGCATTTTGCGGACCAAGAGCTTTTCTGATTTCTTCCTTGGTTACATGTCCGGTCTCTGCTGAGCGCGCCACCATGTCCTTGACAACGGCCTGCGTAATGTTTTCATCAAGCATCTGTATCGTCACCTACCCTGTTTAAATATCCTGCCCAAGAGTCTTCCTGAGTTGATTGATTTTTGCATCTATCTCAGTTTTTTCTCGAAGCAAATCCTCTATTCCCTCATCTTCAGTACCGTCCTGAAGACTGATTTCCAAAAGCCTTTTATTGCTCAAACGCTTCTTTTCAAAGGTCCTAAGTTGAATACGATTCACAGCCTCATTGATAATTTCTTCAGGAGACATCCGAAACTCTTCCATTGTAAATGAAGTTGATACGTCGCTGCGCAACTGAGGATCTTCAATCATCTGCAGAATATATTCATCAAGCTTGCCAACCCCTTCCCGTGCTGCTTCTTCTAGAACATCATAAAGAGCCTCAGCCCTTTCATCCTCCAAATCTTCAACCGATAGCTTGTATCTGGCTTTCAGATACAAATCCCTATTGTTGACCAACGTCAACATTGCATACAAATCAACCGAAATTGTTGCAGGATTGAGCGCTTTGATTTGCTGCTTTTCCTGTTGAACAACCGGTTTGGCAACCTTTTTCACCTTATGCACATAATCATCGAGGATAGATGACTCATGGACATTCAGCACCGCAGATAAGGATCGTATCATATCCTGTTTTTCAATTGCCGACTGCGTAGCATCCAAATATGGTCTAACCGCTGTAAAAACAGCAGTTTTGCCTTTGGGCGTCAGTATATCATACTGGTTTACCGCATTATTTACAAGATAACGAAACCCTTGCACAGCATGTTGTAACTCGGATTTTAAAGCTTCTTCACCTTTTTCCTCCACTAATTGGGCAGCATCCTTCGCTGAGGTAAGCGTAAAGACTGAGTTTTCCATACCCAGCTCTTGTGATAAGACCAATGACTTTTCTGCTGCATTCTTTCCTGCTTGATCACTGTCAAATAGGATCTTTATACTTGAACAGTATCTTCTGACCAGTTTTGCTTGCTCCCTGGTGAATGAAGTTCCAAGAGGGGCCATGGCGTTCGTAAAACCACACTGATGAAGAGCGACTACATCAAAATTCCCTTCACACAGTATGGCCGTTTGTCCTTTCTTGATGGTTTGCAATGACTCATACAAGCCAAAAAGATTATTTTTTTTGCTATAAATTACAGTTTCAGGGGTATTGATATACTTAGCCTTGGAAGTTCCAGAAAGATCTCTTCCTCCAAAAGCCACTGTTCTTCCCTGCCATGTCCTGATAGGAAACATCAATCGATCACGAAACAGCGGATAGGTGGCATTGTTTTGTGAAAACAATCCAGATTGCTTGAGTAATGCATCACTATAGTGATGTTTCTTAAGAAATTGATACAACCAAGAAGGATCTGAAGGTGCATACCCAAGATGAAAGGTTTCTGCCATCTGCATCGATACATTGCGCTTTTTGAGATATGCCCTTGCATGTTCCCCTGCCGTCGAAGTGGTCAGCAAATAATGAAATGAATTTGCAATCTTCTCATACAGGTCATACAAGGCTTCATGAAGATCTCGTTTGTGACGATCCTCAGGTGTTTGGTCTACAATCTCCACATTTGTCTTTCGTGCCAGTATACGCACTGATTCAGCAAAATTGACTTTCTCCATTTCCATGATGAAGTCAAACATGGAGCCGCCTTTCTTACAACTGAAGCAATAGTAAAAACCCTGTTCATCCACAACAGAAAAAGAGGCGGTTTTCTCTTGGTGAAAAGGACAAAGGCCCCAAAGTCTTCCTCCCCTTGGACTCAAGGTTACATAATCAGAGACTACTTCACTAAGTAGGATACGTGACTTGATTTGTTCAAGTACAGAATCCGATATCTTTGCCATGGGCCTTCCTATGTACGGATTATCGGCTCTTGACCGATTCTTTTGCGCAGTAGGTCTTCTATCTCCTCTTTTGTATACAGCCTTCCCCGTCCGATTCCTGGACAGCTCTTGCTCTCAGCATCCCAACTTTCCTGGTCTTCCATGACATGTTGCCAGAAAGGATACGTTCTGCACTGCAACGGTCTGGCTTCATATACAGAGCAACCTCGAGGGGTAAGAAAAATACAATCAAAATTTTCCTTTTCGAGCAAACTAATCATTGAGAAAGAGCCCATTCTCACAATACGGCAATAAGTTGCAATGCATTGCTCTTCAGTAAGCTGCAAGTACTCACATAACCGCGTCAAGTCTTCTTGAGAAAGAAAGACATACCCAGGCTCACAACTGCAACAGTAATTGCATCCCTCAACGCAGGAAAATCTTAATCCTTTTTCATAGAAGCAACGCATCAGCACCTCAATTTGCAATACAAGACAGGAAAAAGGCCTTCCTCTAAAGAAGAAGGCCTCCAAGTGGAGAGAGAAGGATTCGAACCTTCGAAGGTGTAACCAACAGATTTACAGTCTGCCCCCTTTGGCCGCTCGGGAACCTCTCCATGCCAAAAGACAACCGTACATTACAAAGTATCTATCGTTTTGTCAACAGCTTTCAAAAAAAACTTATTATAAGCGTGAATTTCACAAGGAGCTTGACAGACTTTTTTTCTATCGGTATAGTGCACACAGTCAAGCCGACTTAGCTCAGCGGTAGAGCACGTGACTTGTAATCTCGGGGTCGTCAGTTCAATCCTGACAGTCGGCTCACCATAAGGCATACCAGATATGGTATGTCTTTTTTATATGATTGGCATGCTTGAACTTCGGATGACCAAAGATGGTTCTAGCACTATATCGGTGTTTTTCTTTCCGCGTACCAAGTTTTGCAGCTCGCTGAAGGCGACACTTCCCAGTTGTTTAGGATCTTGGGCGATACTACTCAAGGCTACCGCAGTGACATTTGTGAGATACGAATCATCGTATCCAATAACTGAAACTTGTTGCGGTACAGCAATATTTTGTTCCCTTAAAGCTTGTATCGCTCCTGCGGCAACCGTATCATTTGAGCAGATGATAGCTGTGAACTCTAGAGAATGCGACAAGAGTTGCATGGTCATCTCATATCCATCACAATAGCTGTAGCCAGATGAAGAGAGATACCTTGAATCTATCTCAAGACCATATTCCTTGAGGGCCCGTTTATATCCACAAAGTCGATCGAGCGAAGAATAACTGCCACGGTTCGGACTATCCAAAAGATCAAGCAGTGTTTGCATATCCTGGGCAGGAGCTTCCCAGAAGCTGGCAAAAAAGGCAATGTTGCGATGACCACCCTCAAGAAGATATTTTGCAGCGAGATATCCTCCTGTTTCGTTGTTGTAGTACACGTGAGTTGCTTCTGGGATGTAGGATCGGCGGTACATAATCACTTTTGGAAGACATTGAGAAAAGAGAGCCGATACAAGCAACTTGTTTTCCTCTGAACTAGGACAGAACATCAGTCCGCTGATACCCAGGCTTGCAGCATTTTGAAGACAGAGTTGTTCTTGTTTTGATTTGCCTTCACTTGAGTATACCACTATTGTTTTTTGAAGCTTGTTCGCCAACGTCATAATCCCTTCTACCACATTGGAAAAAAAAGGGTTCTCAAGACTCGGCACCACCACCGCAAAGACTTCCTTGCTCTTCTTTCTAATTGAAGGAACATACTGCAACGCAATCATTGCTTCCCTGACTTTCTTGGCCGATGCAGGATCAACCCTTTGAGAGTTATTGATTACCCTTGAAACAGTTGCTATGGAAACCCCTGCATGAAGGGCAACGTCGGTAATCGTAACATCCTTGGAATTCACCGCAATGCCTCCTCAGTATGCAAATGCGCCCCACAGGCTTGAAAAGACTCAAAGAAATTCGGGAAGGAGACAGAGGCGCATTCGGCATCGTTGATAACCAACCCTTTCTCAGCACTCAATCCTGCACAGAACAAAGCCATTGCAATTCTATGGTCAAACGAAGAGGATACCTCCCTTGACTGAATAGGCGTTGGCCCTTGTACAACCAATGTATCGTCCTGCAATTGAATATCACATCCCAAATGTGTCAATTTTTGCTGCATCTCCAAAACCCGATCCGTTTCCTTAAGTCTGACATGCGCGAGGTTTGTGAACACTGTCCTCCCCTGTGCTTGCGTTGCAGCAACCGTCAGAGCCGGCAAAGCGTCTGGAATATCCGACATATCGATGACCATCCCACCTTTCAAAGGTGTTCCTCCGATGACACGGAGCGTTCCAGCCTTTTCGTCTATGACAAGATGAGCACCCATATCTTGAAGAATCTGAATCACCCGTTTATCGCCTTGACTGTCATCAAAGTCCAATCCAGTAAGAATCAAATCGCTCTTTGTTATTGAGGCTGCCACCAAGGGAAAAGCTACAGCTGACCAATCAGCTGCGATGGTATAGGTTCCACTGTGATAGCGTTGTCCACCTTGTATGTAAAAATGTGAATAATCATCAGGATTTAAAACATCAATGCCGAACTTTTTCATCCAATCAAGTGTCATCTGTACATATGGTTTTTCCAAGGCATTTTCCACAAAAAGATCAACACTTGTCTGCGAGAAGGGAGAAGCAAGCAACAGTGAGGATACATATTGACTGTTGAACCCTTGAATGGTTGTCTTCCCTCCTCTCAAAGGTCCTTTAATTACAACCGGTGGAGCTGTGCTCTCTGAGCGGGTCAAGAAGGCCGTGGCCCCGAGTTCGTTCAACGCATCAACCAACGCCTTCAAAGGACGGCGTCGAATCTGTTCATCACCGGTGATAACCGTATATCCACCTTCTACAAGGGCTGCTACAGAGGTAAAAAAACAGGTTGTGGTTCCAGAGTTTTTAGTATCAATACAGGTATCGGGCACCTTTGGCTTTCCTTGCAAGCCATGGATTACCCATCTGTCATCATACACTTGCACTTCGGCTCCAAAGGACTTGGCTGCATTCAAGGCACTTATCCCATCACCACTGGCAAGCGGGTTGATAATCGTAGAAGTACCCTCTGCAAGCGTTGCTAAAAGGACTGCTCGAATAGTATGGCTCTTTGATCCAGGTACTTGCATTGTATGAGAAAGCGCACTTTTTTGGACATGTACACGCATGGTAATTCCTCTTACTGTAAATTACCCCATACTATGCAATATTAAGCATATTTATACAATAGATATGTATTTTATCACAACACCAAATCGGGGCGAAGCTGTTCAGCTCCATCCAGATACATATTTCTCGGCCTCTCAATTGTTCGTTTAGTCAGACACAACATTCTTATAACCTTCGAGAGCATTCCTTCAATTTCCAACTCCTGCATGCAAAAGAGCGCAATGTTTGCACAATACCCACCCTTACGCAACCCCGTAGCAGGATTGCGTGATCGAAGATCACTCGTCTGGGTAATGAGAAGACAGGTTATATCTTCTTCTGAGATATTGTTTTCTGCCAACATGCTCTTATACAGCTTGCAGGCAGCCTCATCTATCAAATCCTTCCTATCTTCAAAGACACAGATAGCACCTCTTATGGCACTGTTTGCAGAACCTAGCATTGCATACCTCTTTTAACCTAGAAAAATACCTTTATGAATCAAATGTTCCAAAAACGCAACCATCAAACCTAGGACAAAAACAAAAGACATCCGAAGCACGGTCAAAACCATTGCAGAAACAGGTGCTACACGGTCATGACTCCATACAATTAACGAAAACACCAGAATCCAGATGCCAAACAAGAGGTTCGTCCAACTGATCAGGTACAAGAAAAATTGTACAAGGAGGACAAAACTCTCACCTACTGGGAAATAACTGCAGAAAATGTACACAATAAAGAAAAAGAGATACAAAAGAAGTGTATAGGTATGTACTCTGCTTGAGAAAGCCAGTAATCGTCGTGTCTGCAACATAGGAAGATGGTAGCACCTATAGGTGCTTGGGGGCAACTGGAAAACCGACAAAGAGTGTTGCCATGTTTGCCGCAAATACTTCCAAAGGACAATCGGTCACCCTGTTTGAGAGTGAAATATTATCAAAGGAAAGCCGAAATTGCTTAAGCGGCCAGACAAGCTGCTTAGCTGTAACGAGTACTGTTTCATTGAACCTTGCGGGGAGAAAACTCACTGTTTGCCCGATAGCAATATCATTGAACCGTTCAAAAGAGCTTACCCTTCTTAGACTTTCATACTTTGTATGCCACCAAATAGGAGGTTTGTATCGTGTAAACAAACCATACAGTGCAAACAGATGGTCCATCCGATAGCCGCCTCCACCGATGAGGACATACTCATTGAATCCAAGTGAAATGGATTCCTTTATCGCCAGCTCTGTATCACTTTCATCCTTGTCCATCGGACTTTTCTTAAAAGCCAACCGGTTGATTTCTTCGAAGAATTTTGTAGAATCGAGATCGCCGATAACTAAATCAACAGGGAAATCAAAAAATTTGGCCGTATCGTACCCGCTGTCCGCAGCAACGACAATATCACCATCTTCATAGAGAGAATGAGGCAAGGAAAGAGGGGCTCCACCACCAGTAAATATTATAGCTTTGCTCATATTTCCTCACTTTATGTTGCGGATTTTGCAATATTAGAATAGTATATTACTACATACTTAAATAAAAAGAGGATTAACCATGTCCAATGTTGCTCAACATCTAGCCCAGTACGCGCTCAAGAGCGCTGATATCATGATTCCTAAAAAAGGAATTGACCTGTCCAAATGGGCAGTCGTTGCCTGTGACCAGTATACTTCAGAACCTGAATATTGGGAACAGGTTGAAAATCTAGTCAAAGAAGAACCTTCAACCTTCCACCTTATTTACCCTGAAGTATATCTAGAGGAAGATGAACCTCAAAAACGTATCGATTCAATCAACGCAACTATGAAAAAGTATCTCGATGATGATCTGTTCGAGGTTTTTCAAGACTCGTTTATCCTTGTCCATAGAGTCACTGACAACAATCCCATAGGTCGTTGGGGATTGATGGCAGCACTCGATCTAGAGCAATATGACTATGCTCCGGATTCAAGAAGCTTGATACGGGCTACCGAAGGAACAATACTCAGCAGGATTCCTCCAAGAAAGGAGATCCGCAAGGCAGCTCCTCTTGAGCTTCCTCATATCATGGTTTTAATTAATGACGAGCTACGCTCCGTCATCGAGCCACTGATTGCAAAAACAGAGCAGCTGCCGCTTGCCTATGAAACCAACTTGATGGCAAATGGTGGATCTGTAAGCGCTTGGGTCGTCTCTGATGATGAAGACAAAGAAACCATTGCACAAGCTGTTGAATCCATGTACAACAAGCTGGACAAAAGCAACCCACTGCTTTTTGCCATGGGAGATGGCAACCATAGTCTTGCTACAGCGAAAAGCTGTTGGATGGATATAAAAGCTACCCTTACAGAGGAAGAACAGCAAAATCATCCGGCACGTTGGGCCTTGGTTGAGTTAGAGAACATATTTGACCCAGGTCTGCAATTTGAGCCCATTCATCGGGTTTTGTTCAATCTTGATGCTGATACATTCTTTAATGAGATCAAGAAGGTATGTGTTCAATACACATGTGAGAGCGTTGATTCTGTAAAACACCTCTCAGAAGTTCTTGCAAAAGATGATGGCAAACAACGTTTTGGGTATTGTGACAAGAATGGTTGTCAAGCCGTCACACTCATCGAAGCACAAGCCTCGATTGCTGCAGGAACCTTGCAAATCGTCATCGACAGGCTTTTGTCTGATAAAAAGGCTACCGTTGACTATATACACGGCGAGCGAGTGACTGTTGAACTGGGAAAGAAAGACGGCAATATCGGATTGATTCTTCCGCAGGTTTCCAAGGATACATTCTTCGAGAGCATCGTAAAGGACAATGCGCTGCCAAGAAAAACGTTCTCCATGGGAGAAGCGCACGAAAAACGATATTATCTGGAAGCAAGAAAAATTCAGTATTGATTGAGGATTGCTGAGGCATCATAGGAGCCGCAACGAAGCAAGGTGCATGGCTGTGTTCTCATATCGATCATGGTGGAGGGAGTATCCCTCTGCCTGTCAGGATCGATTACTATCGCCTGCACCTTGTTTTTGTATGTGAAGATGATATCGGTGATGTTGGTAATGGTGAACCCACTGGGATTCACTGCAGTTGAATAAATCGGAGAACCAAGTTCTGTCAAAATTTGCTGCATGAAGGGATCTTTAGGTACCCGTACCGCACTGCTTCCTTGATCATACCTGTTTGGGAGCACGACAGTAAGCTCACATGGCCAATGCTCCAACAGTATGTCCGGCACGAAGCAAAGGTCCTGAGCCTGCTCCAAGGTGGCAAGAATTGCAAATTGTTGTTGCTGTACACTTTTCTTGAGCTCTTTCAGTGCAGAAAACGTGCAAGGCCCAACCTTCCCGCTCAACCCGTAAATCGTATCACAGGGGAGCACTACGAGAGTCTCGGATTTCAGCATACTGACTGTTTTTTGAATTGTATCTTTTTGATTTTTGTATAACAGTAGCGCTTCGGTCATGTACCCTTCCCTTTTCGTTTTTTCTCGATAAGATAGAAGCATACAGTAATCAAG
The DNA here is from genome assembly GCA_964547185.1 of uncultured Sphaerochaeta sp. Lineage (GTDB taxonomy): Bacteria > Spirochaetota > Spirochaetia > Sphaerochaetales > Sphaerochaetaceae > Sphaerochaeta. Next base: position 61,319 of record CAZJMG010000007.1, on the reverse strand, counting down.
GTGGAAATTGCTAGTGCAATTGAAAATATGTATATTGGCCTGATTCCGGTAAAGTACTTCGTTTCTACCATTATGTGTGGCTTTTGCATAGGGATGTCAGCATCTTGATCGTCAAAGCTGAAATAAAACACCTGCTCCCCTTCTTTTTGATATCCATACTTAAAAGCGGCATCCTTCAAAGCATCCTGGCTCAATGCTTCCTTTTTCTGCCTGGATAGGGATTCAACCTGCAAGCCAAGTACTTGTGTCTGATATTTTTTTTGCTCAATCTCTTTTTTCAGTTCCTGATTATGTAAATACCCGCCCCTGCCTAAAAAGCCAAGCAGCAAAAAAAACGAGATACCAAGACTAAGCGTGAATACTAGAGGAAATTTTCTTGTCATGCCATCCTTCAATCTATATACTTAATATGGTACTATAGGATCAATATTGGTGTAAAGTTGACGTGGAGGGTGCAATGTCTGAAAACAAACACTACGGACGGCAGATTTTTCTCAGCCTGTTTCTTACCGTTTTTCTATTACTTGCAGTCCTGTTCGTGGCCGCTCGTTACTTGCTGCCCCTGTATGATATAAACCAAGAGAGAATTTATGATGTTCTAGTTCGTTTATTTCCTATACTCATTGGATTGGTGATGATTGAAATTGGAGTCATGACGGCTAAAAGGCGGGATGAGGATTTTGCAGATACAGTAGACAAGCTTCCTCCGAACGCGTATGACAAGCCTTTTTACATACTTCCCCAAGACGACCCCTCTCATCTTCACAGTGAAAACCTGGTCCACACGCAAAGTCCTGTAAATAGGGAATCTTTTACAGCGCCTCTCATTGTAGAGCAACAGATAGAAGAAGAAAAGCTTGAGATGGAGGAGATTCGGCCTCTTGGTGAAATGGCCACAATGGTCGATCAAGCACCTGTTGCAGAGACTACAATTGAAGAGCCCGTGGCAGTGGTCGAAGAAACCATTACCTACAAGACAGACTTCAAGACTATTCTAGCACTTGAACTGACAAATGCGCAGGAGATGGATTATGACATTTCCTTGGCCATAATCAATATCAGCAGTGGTCCTGTGATGCCCATCACCAATAAATTGATGATGCTCAGCGGTGAACTCTCATACAGCTTCTCTCTTGAAGGCGGTTTGATAGCAATGTTGTTGCCCTTTTACAACGAAATTGAAGCCAGGAATTTCGTTGAATCCTTATTGGATAGTTGTAGAAAAGAGTTCAGCTCAGCCGAAATCAATACTGGATATGCATCACGCAACCAGAGAATGCTGGAAGCAGAACAACTTGTACATGAAGCGCAATCTGCCTGCGACCAACAAACATCACCCTGACTCAATCCTTGAGAGGAATGTCAAAGCACATGCGATCTTTTGTGAGGATGGTGTGCTCAAATACCCGCTTTGCATCCTTGAACAAATAACGTAGTTCACGATCGCTGTATCTTGGACTGTAATGCAAAAGCCCCAGTTTCTTTACTTGTCCATCCTTTGCAATCTGTCCTGCTTGACCAGCGGTCATATGTTTTTTTTCTATCGCTGTTTCTTCCATATCGCTGGTGAACATGCCTTCACAGAGAAGCAAATCACTCTCTTTAATGTGCTCGGCTATTGAAGGCATATACAAAGAATCAGTGATGTAACTGAATTTACGACCTTTTCTCTTCTCTCCCATTACTTGATGACTTTCGACAATCCTTCCATCTGAGAGAGTAACGGTATTCCCTTTTTGCAAGGAACCCCACATCGGGCCTATGGGTACCTCCAAGGAGCGGGCAAGTTCAGGATGAAACTCTCCAGGCCTATCCTTTTCTTGCATGACATATCCGAAACAGGGTTTTGTATGCTCTAGAGCTATTGCTTTCACAAAAAAATCCGCTGTCTCAAGAATTGTACCGGGGTGAACAACTTTGACGATAATTTCATAGTTGATATACATATCAAGAATCCTGCGATTAGCATCAATGTACTCTTTCAGCTTTGCAGGACCGTAGAGATACAACGGCTCATCTCGATCGACCTGGCTCGATAGCATTAAAATCCCAGGGAGACCTGTAACATGATCTGCATGCATATGACTGATAAAAATGGAGTGAATTTTCTTCCATTTCAAATTGAGCATCTTCAACGAAACCTGCGTCCCTTCCCCACAGTCAAAAAGGAAGAGCTCACCGTCACGGCGAACCATAGCACTGGTTAGATACCTATTGGGAAGAGGCATCATGCCGCTGGTCCCGAGAACAAATACTTCAAAATTCATGAAAGCAGTATACAGAATATTGGAGGTTAATCAAAGTGTGTACACATAAGAGGAGCGATGGAAACAACGCGTCGCAAACTCCACTGTACTGAAAAAAAACTGACACCAAACAAAACAGACACAATTGTGAGAATATCAGCATAGGGAATTACTACAGTGAAGTCTAAAAGATAATATGCCAGTGCAGGGATGGATTGCCGGGCTACATAGGAAAGAAGAGGAGACAGATTATTTGCCAGCAGGATTCCAAGAAGAGTTCCTGATAGGATAGCTATCAAGGTTACGATCATGACAGTAGTCAGATAACTGGATTTGATCAATGTATGTCGAGCACCCAACAGTCGGAGCATTGCAATCTTGTGCTTGTCATCCTCTATGAGCTCCCTGCTCAGTTCACTGATAAAGTACCCACATAAGATGGCAACAGCTATCATAACGCCAAGAACGGCCTGTCTGCTTGTATGTAGGTTTGTAGCAACTGCATAGTTTTCTTCATCCCAACTAGTTACAGGGTATCCTTTTTGTCGCAACGATAGCTTGACAGTCTCAATATCTGCATAATCAACCAGCAATTCAAAATATGTCTCTTCCTGTCCCGCAAAAAGACGATGCACCAGCTCAAAATCGCAAAAGACCAATGAAGCATCCAGTTCCTGATATCCTGAATCATAAAAAGTCTCTGCGATGCACAATTGAGGCCGGATACTTCGGTTGTTGACCAACATCAAGGCGACACGATCACCTTGTACAATATCGAGTTCTTGAGCCAAGGTTGTACTGAGCAAGATTTTCGGTAATGTAGTCTCTTGTTTTACAACAGGTTCAATAAAGCGGATGGCACTACTGCGTAACTCATTGAAATATCCTTCCCCTACTCCCTTCAACCGAATCATCTTATTGGCCTGGGGACTGTATATCAAGGCAAAGGTTTGAGCTACTTTCTGAACATCCAATACGTTCGTCATGTCCGATATAAAAAGATCATCTTCCATATGCACCTGAATATGTCCATTGCCGAGCAAAGCATACTTATCAGCAATGCCTCTGCTCATTGAAACAACAAACACTTGTGCAAAGACCAAAGCAGAAACCACCAAGGATATGAGCAGGATGTTGAACAATATTCGTTTCTTGGCAGCTCTGCTTGATTGAAAGCCAAGCTTGCGAAGAACTATCATGCGTACAAGCTTATGACTCACTACAGTTCCTCCAACATCCTATTGTGCAAATTGTAAACCTTGCTGCACCGATTTGCGAAAGCATTGTTATGGGTTATAAGCATAAGAGCCACTTGTTTTTGAGACACCAATGAGAACAAGAGATCTTCAATCAGAGAGGCGTTTCGTTCATCAAGAGATCCGGTTGGTTCATCAGCAAATATAACTGAAGGATCATTGACCAAGGCCCGTGCGATGGACACCCGTTGGCGCTCTCCACCAGAGAGTTGATCGCTTGTATGCGTAAGACGATCTTGCAACCCCACCAAATCAAGTAAAGTCCTTGCCTTTTTAACTGCCTCTCTCTCGCTGTATCCTGCAATCATGGCAGGAATCATGACATTCTCAAGTGCTGTAAAATCATCCAACAAAAGACTGCTTTGAAATATGAAACCCATGAATTTTGATCGTAAGGAACTAAGCTTCTCATCATTTAGGGAGGTGAGAGTTTTTCCTTCAAACAAGATGGTTCCACTGTCGGCGGAAAGCAGACCTGCACTGATCTGAAGCAACGTGGACTTCCCACTACCGCTCTTTCCAGTAATTGCAATACTTTGGGATCGATTAAGAACAAAATCCACCGACTCGAGAATTTGTATTGGTTCCCCTCCACGCAATGTTGCCGGAAAACTCTTTGATACTGCTTGTAAATCAAGAACTTCAGTTGATCTCGTCATGTGCAAACATCTCCATGATATCGGCTTTCAGGATTCTATGGGTACCAAGATAAGCAGCAAAAAGGCTGAAGACCAAGATGGATCCAACCAAGATCAACAACTGCTCGATTTGTATCTCAAGTATAAGATGAATTCCCATAGCCTGATAGGCAATCTTTGATAAGAAAGGATAGAAGGCTATAGCCGCATAGCTGAGCAGCATTCCAGCAAACAAACCTACAAAAGATACTATGAATGCCTGCATGAGAAAGATAAGGCTGACGTTTGTTTTGGTCATACCCATTGATCGAAGCATTGCTATCTCGCGTTGCTTTGCCAGCAACAGCCTTCTAGAACTATTTCGTATATGTACCAAAACTACAACGACCATCAAGAACAACATGATGGTCATCATCTTTTGTTCCAACTCCATTGCTCCATATAAAGAAGCATTCACCTCTTTCCATGTTTGTGTTTCGGTAAATCCATGAGAAACCAGAACCTTTTTCAGCTCATCTACATTGCCTTGTGAGTAAATCCCAATAAAAAGAGGCAGGTCTGGATTCAAGGATAATATGGTTGGGATATCTGTAAGAAACGTATTTCTATCAAAGTCATAACTGCTTGTATAGAATATTGATCCAACTTCCATGCTTTTCTGGGAAGGTACAACAGTTGCCTGTCTTCCTTTTCTCAGATAAGTAATGTTCAGCATGTCAGATACTCGTATGGTGTAGGAATTGGAGAATGAGCTGCTGATTTTATCCGATTCAAACAAGTTGCCCCGATAACTGTTCAGTTGATCCAAAAACCGTCCTTTTCCTTCTATGGCCCTCAACCTTCCAGGCAGGGAGGTCCCATCCTTGTTCTGGGCGATGATAGGAAGATCCGCATACACAAAAGCCGCATCAACTCCATGAATCGATTCAATGAGTTGAACCATCTCCCCAGCTTTTTGGTAGTTGCTTATGTATAGCGGTATCTGCAGATCAAAAGACTCGAAAGTCCTGATATCCTCGAATTGATTGCGTTGGAGAGCTTGCATGAAAGAGAGGACGATAAGGAGAGCAAAAAGGCACAATCCAAGACCCAAGGCGATGCGCACACTGGTCCCTCTATGCCGATTCTGTTTGGAAAAGGCGTACCGGAAAGAAAGGTTCAACAAAAGTCGCATATCAATAATAGGTGATAGCAAGGACTTTTATGCCATCTTGACCATACGTAATATCACTATACGCCTGACCACCGCTGAAGAGGGTTTTGACCATATTTCCATCCTCTAGATACTTTGTCATCGAGATTACAAGAGGTCCCCTTCGTTCTTCAACCATTCGCTTTTCTCCTTGTTCATAGGTGATGATGCGCTCCCGATGATCTTCATACTTGGTATGTGTTTGTATCAACAATCTCTCTTCATTATACAGATATGTTACCACAGAGCCATCAGAGGCCTCTTCGATGAGCAGTCCTGAAGCATCATATGTTTGTACAATACCCTTGCGATTTACCAAGAACCCTCCTTCTTCTCGAGCTACTACAGAGACCAAGTTGGTCAAATCATCGACAGCGAAGGAAAACTCTATCAGTGCAGCAGGTCCTATTCGAATAAAACTCTGACCACCATCAGCAGAAAAAGCAGTAAGATACGAGCGATCTTGGAATCTTGTGAAATACCGTATGCTCTGCCGGTCTTCCTCCAGGGTTATGACATGAAGCAGTCTACCATCTATTTCGTCATAAGCAAAGATTTTTGAATACCGTAATACTCCATCTACGAATCGGGTGATTTGTTCTAATTTACCATCATCTGAATAGCGATAATAATCAGTTTGATCACCAACCATTTTGGCTTGAAGGATACCATTTACAAACTGTAAACTGCTATGCAAATCCTTTTGGTGATACGAGCGCACCACCAGTTTTTCATCAGCATCGAAAAATTCTTCTTCAGTCCATACAAGCCCATCAGGACCAAACAATTGCGTCCTGTTCTCATCTTTGCTTAAATAATAATCCTGCTGACCGTCAAGCATGCCTAAATCTTGACCTATGGCATTCGAACGTCTCATCTCAATGCCGAATATCAAGAGCGAAGGTACCAACATGCAAACGATCAGAAAGACTTTTTTCATCTTAATCGCTCAACCCTACCAAGGTATTCAAGAACTCTTCTTTTTTGAAAGGATGAATGTCATCATACGTTTCACCGGTTCCCACAAAGGAAACAGGAATGTTGAACTGTTGTCCAATTTGGACCAAGGCTCCACCCTTTGCCAGACTGTCATACTTGCTTAATATCAACCCATCGATGTGTACTGCCTGATGAAAAAGCTGGGCCTGACTAATTCCATTTTGACCTGTAGTACTGTCAATAACTAAAAACTTCTTGTAATGGACTTCATCAATTCCCCGTCCTTTTACAATCTTGTCGATTTTGCTTAATTCTCGGAGAAGATTTTCTTTGTTGTGCATTCTTCCTGCAGTATCGACCAGGATCAGCTCTTCTTTTCTCGCCTGAGCTGAAGTGATTGCATCGAACACTACAGAACCTGGGTCACTTCCGCTCTTTTGCTTTACAATTCGGCAACCTAGACGTTGAGCGTGCACCTCCAGTTGGTCTATTGCCGCCGCTCTAAAGGTATCGGCTGCAGCGAGGAGGACCTGTTTACCCTGTCTTTGATAAAAACGGGCCAGCTTGGCAATTGAAGTTGTTTTTCCGACACCATTGACTCCAAGCACCAAAAATACAGTAAGCTGATCAGGCGCAACAGTAGGCTCATACGCAGAAATCTTATCAGAGAGTAAATTTTTCACCAAAAGCTGTAAATCTTTTTGATTTTTTGATTTCTCACTCTTTGCTGTTTTTCGTATTTCCTCACTGATGGTACACGCGAGTCTCGCTCCCAAGTCTCCTTCAATAAGAAAATCCTCAAGATTCTCAAAATATGTTTCATCAAAGGTACTGATCCCAAAAAGGGCTTTCAGTTTTGTACCAAATCCTTTTAGCATTGTTTACTCCTACTTATATGATGCTCCATCAGTAGCCAAATTGGCATACGAGGTCAATTCAAAAATCAAGGCAGTCAAACTCACCAGAGCAGCTGAACTACTCGTCACCAGACCAATTTGCCACATTGGATTAGCTTTGTCGAAGGTTTGTGATAAAGCGGTGCACCCTACGTATGCTCCGAACAACAGGATAGTGTTTCTCAACCTTTTATAAAAGTCCTTCTGGACAGACAATAGCAATGTATTTGAAGCCATTTCATTGATTTGCATAGTTACAGACAAGCTTTTCGATACAGGTGCGTCAATATGCAGTATTCTCTCTTGAAAGCCTTGCTTGCTGACTGTAAGCACCAATGGATACTGCGGGTCTGATAAAGTAATCGAGAGTCCTTGATCGAGCAGAGTCCCCTTCTTCGACCATTGGACCAATCCTTGATTCGAAATTAACGTAAGACTCTTTTGTGGTATTCTTTCAAGACTCGGGTCTAGAACAAGTAAGCTATTGCCTTCAAGAGATATTGCTATCTCCTTGTTGGCATGGCTCACAGCAGAAAGAAGCAAATTGTATTCTCCTGGTTTCAAGAACAATAAATCTTGATGCAAAGGCTGTCTTTTTCCTTCTATGAAAACTTCCAACCCCGCAAGCGATCTTTTTATAAGCACAGCACTCCACTCACCTTTAGCACTGAAACGAAACAGAGTCTCTTCTAGTTGTCCTCTCATGCTCCTAAAGAATGAGTGTTGTACCAATTTGTCAAAGAGTATTTCAGGTTCTAGAAAATATCTCTCATAATTGGAGATTATTACCCTCTGAAAATCATCAAAACTAATTACCTCGAGTAATATGAGAGAATCAAGATTATGCTTTGATATATACCAATCCATTGCTTGGGTATCATGCAAGAATGCAGAAGCCAACTCTTTGTTATATGAAATTTCCTCATATTGTACAGAAAATGAAGTAAAACTTTCTATCGATGGAATACTTTGTGCTGTCAATTGCTTGATTCTTCTTTCATCCGGTCCTCGATAGGCATTATACAACTCTTTCTCCCAAGAAAGCTGACGCTGCATCTGCTCTTTCTCTCGTACTGCATTTCGTTGTTCTTCATGCAATACAAACACATCCTGATACGTCCTCAGAACATCTGCAACCATTGTTTGCAAAGACTCGCTGCCAGGAGAAAGCGCAACAATACCGATGCGAAAAGGAACTTTCGCATCGGATAGCAAAGAATAGGGAAGCAGGCAAAGAAGCAGAACAAGAGCCCATCTTGAGGATTTGGCCATCGCCTACTCCTCCTTCTGAGCCCATTGCAGAAAACTCTCAATGAATGGCTCAATCTCCCCGTCCATCACTGCCTGGATGTTTCCTATGGTGGTTCCTGTTCTATGATCCTTTACCATGGTATACGGTTGGAATACATAGGAGCGAATCTGGCTACCCCATGTAATTTCTTTCTTTTCTATAGCGTTCTTCTGATGTTCCTTTTCCTTTTCTTCACGATAATACTCGTAGAGACGGCTTTTGAGCATCTTGAACGCCACTTCCTTGTTCATGACCTGGCTTCTTTCGTTCTGGCATTGCACGACAATCCCAGTGGCATAGTGCGTAATTCGAACGGCGCTGTCGGTCTTGTTTACATGCTGTCCTCCGGCTCCGCCGGCTCGATAGGTATCCAACCGATAGTCATCGGGCTTGATATCAATTTCAATGTTGTCATCAACAACAGGAGATGCATACACACTGGTAAATGAGGTATGGCGGCGTTTTTGAGAATCGAAGGGACTGATACGCACCAATCGGTGAACCCCTGCCTCACTTTTGAGATAACCAAAGCTATATGGGCCACTCACCTTGATCGTTGCACTCTTGATCCCTCCCTCATCTTCAAGAAGATCAAGGATCTGACTCTTAAAACCATTTCGTTCACAGTAGCGCAGATACATACGCATAAGCATATTTGCCCAATCGCTTGCCTCGGTGCCTCCTGCCCCGGCATGTATGGTCAAAAAGCAATCATTCTTGTCAAACTTACCACTGAGCAACGTCTTCAGCTTCAATTTTTGATAGCTTTCAATCAATGTCAGTATTTGTTGGTCTATCTGCTGCTCTTCTTCCGGATTGTCATCCTCTAGAGCATACAACTCTATCAATTCACCCATTTCATCGATCTGCTCGATCAATTCCTTCCATGGATAATAAGTGTCCTTCAAGCCATTGAGAATACCAAATAATTCTTCTGAAGCCTTACGGTCATCCCAAAATCCCGGCTGTAGTGTCTTCTGTTCGAGCTCTGTTATCTTTTTTTGAACGGAATCCGGGTCAAAGCCGCCTCCAAACAGTATAAGCCTCTTCCTTCATTGTTTCAAATTGTCCTCTGTTTTGAAAATACATCTCTTACTCCTACTAAATTATTTACGCTCTATGCGTAATCCTAAGGTAATCTTCTTTTCCGCCCCAGCTTCCAAACAGAGTGGCCATGTTGCCAAAAAGAGTGTGTGTTGGTACAACTGTTCTTCTCCGAGGATCGTTTGGGTCTCAATAGTATAATCTTCCTTGAGCAAGGTAAAGCGGCTGTCTGAGACCAACGTCAGGGAAGTACTGTTCGGCTCATCATATATCCTTAATGACTTGACCTCGTCCAGTTCAATTTCCCGAGCCTCATGACTGATGGCATGCTTATTTTCCAGTTGCAAAAATACGATGGGCAAGGAGCGTGAATCGATGGAGAGAGGAATCTCACAACCATAGATGCATTGGACAGGATGGTCACTGATATTGTTCAGTGTAATATCGAGTAAAACAGTGTTCTGTCTCAGTTTGAAATGCTTTGAGATATGAAGCTCCCCGCCGATGATCTTGTGATCGGAGGTTCTCGCAGTAAGCTTGTATTCAGTATTTCTTCTGTCCAAGACTGCAAGGTCATACACTACCTTTCCCATGTCGAGACAGGTTTTTTCATCCATTTTCGAGTATTCATTCAAATCAAATGATGTAGGAAGAAACACATCGGTGAATAGCCTTTGTTTTGTACCTCCCTGGACTGTATGCAACGTTGACATGCTCTTGCCAAATGGTAAAAGAGGAACAAACGTATCTCCATAATTAAACAAGGAAGGAAGATAAGTAAGCTCACTCAAGGAGCCTCCCTTTGCATCTACAACACAACTAAGATATTTTCCTATAAATAAATATTCAGTAAGATCATCATGATCGAAGTCGCCCTCGTTAGGATATGAATAATCTTTGAGTGAAGAGAGGATGCAATCAGTTTCGCTTATGGAACGCCAAAACAACTTCCTCACTGAGCTACGAAGCATAGAGGCGTTTGCATCACACACAAAGGGACTGCCTATAGACATCTTTTGAATCAGGCTTTCAAGGCGTTTGCGAACATCCTTGTCCTTCTTGTACATGCGTGCAGTCTCAATGCTATTGGTATATCTCCCATAAAGATATGCCAGGCTTTCATCCTTGACTAATACATCATTTATACAACACAAATTTGTACGAACCGAATCATACCCATACCAGCCGGCTTGCAGATATCCTTTTTTGACCAGCTGCTGGGCAGCATGGACCTCTTCCACAGAACTAGAACCAAAACTGAAGAGAAGAGAAAAAAACTGCACCAATTGTTCAGACTGGATTCCTCCCTGCATCAGTTGGTCCAAGTTGATCATAGCCATGCAAAATACTGGTTGTTTTTCAAGCTGCAACTTGCATTGATGCAGCAAGTGACCAAAACTGATTTGTTTTTGAGCATACAGCATAACCAGTTCACTGATAGGATCATACGTCGGAATTATTGAGACAGTTTTTCCCAGCTCCTGCATCACAAAAGGTTCGGTGAAACCTTTTTGATCTTTTGACAAGTCTTTCGTGGAAATAACCAATGAGTCAATACAACAAAGATTAGCGGTATTAATCAATTGCGGTGTAAATACCTGACCATAACTAAAGAGAGTTTTAGAACGTTGTGAAAATCGTTTCCTGAGATATGTTGTAGTCATCTCAATCTGATTGGAACGATCTTTAGGGGTAAGAAAACTAAGTATGCTTTGGTGATATGGACCGCTGAGCAGCTCAAGCTTTCCACAACGAGCCAAATCACTGATCAATAGATGCATTGAAGCTTCTGCAGTTTCAAGCCAATCTAAAAATGGAATGGATATTGAAAGTTGCAGAATCACATCATCCAAAGTATGGATATGTGTGAGAAGAGGCTTGAATACAGTATCCAGTGCCCGTTCGTAAACAAGCACTGGTTCTGCATGGGTGATTTGACTGTAAGCACCAATTAAAAGTTTCATCAGTTACCGCTTGATGATACATTTGGTCGGACACGCCTGTGCAGCTTCAGCAATCTGGCTGTGCGGCAATGTCTGATCAAATGAAGATAAAAATCGATCAACCTTACATCCCGACTCTGGATACTTGTTTTCACAGATTTTACACCCGATACATCCAACTGTACACTGCTTTCTTACCTTTGCACCTGATTCATGGTTATTACACTCAATCACATATTCACTGTCTTCATATATCATGTGCATTGCACCTGTAGGACAAATCTGTACACACTTTCCACAACTGATACATTTTTTTTCATCAACAACAATGTATCCTTCCTTATCTTTTGATATGGCACCGACCGGACAGACTTTAATACAGGAACCTAGATGAAGACAAGCACTTTTACAAGAAAACTCTCCCCCATGAAGCAAAAACGCAGCATTACAATCCTCAAGCCCTGAATAGGCAAAGTCCTGATTGGTTGCTTCAATACTCCCTCTGCACATTACATGAGCAACTTGCCTTCTTTCATCAAGGTTTGCATCGACTTTCAGACCCATGATTTGAGCCATTTTTTCCACTAAGGACGGCCCACCAGGAGAACAAAGCCCAATTTCCGCTTGCCCGCTTGCAACTGCAGCTGCATAAGCATTGCACCCAGCATATCCACAAACACCACAATTAGCGCCAGGCATGATAGGTTCGAGAGCAAGGACCTTCGGGTCTTTTTTAATGGCCAGTTTTTTTTCGGCATAAGAAAGACCGAAGCCGAACAAACCGCCCAGAACGGCTACAACAAGTATTGCTAGAAGTATATTCACGTCTGTCCTCCTTATACCAAATGAAGATTTGTCAACAATGACCTATCAAAGGCCATGAAAGAGAGAGCCATCAATCCTGCTGAAATGAAAGCAATCGGTACTCCCTTAAAGACTCTTTGCACAGGTTGAAGTTCAAGCCGTTCACGAATATTACTCATCAATACAATCGCCAAGGTAAAACCGAGCCCGGCAGCAATACCTCCGGTGAAAGCCTCCATGACATTATAGCTGTTTGAAATATTAATGATTGCAACACCAAGGACGGCACAGTTTGTAGTAATCAAAGGCAGGTAAATACCCAAAGCCTTGTAAAGGGACGGACTAATTTTTTGGATGACCATTTCAAGAAGCTGGACCAAGCTGGCAATAACCAAAATAAAGGTCAATGTTTGCAAGTACTGCAGGCTGAACGGCACCAAAAGAAAGTAATAAATTGCCCATGTAACTACAGAAGCGACTGTCATGACAAAGGTAACCGATGCACCCATGCCGATGGCATTCTCACTGTTCTTGGAAACTCCGATAAAAGGGCAAAGACCCAAGAACTGTACGAGAATGAAGTTATTGATAAAAACAAATGTGAGAATAATTGCAATATAACTCATCTTACCTGTCCTTCTTTCGTGAAGCCGTAAAGTCAAAGAACGCCTTCAGATATCCCATTATCAACAAGGCCCCTGGAGCTAGGGACATGACACGTATGGGATTGTCGATAAACCAAGGAATGGTTATAACACCACTAAAATCCCCTACAGCAAACAAGGTTATAGTTCCAGCCCCCATCAGTTCCCGAATCAAGGCAATCAGGGTAATTGACAATGCAAAACCCAATGCCATGCCAACAGCATCAAGGATACTGTCAAAAACAGTGTTCTTGCTTGCAAATGCTTCGGCCCTTCCCAAAATGATGCAGTTAACAACTATCAAAGGCAAAAAGACGCCTAGGGAGCTGTAAATCGAGGGAGCGAATGCATGCATCACCATCTCTGTAATAGTGACAAGGCTGGCAATTACCACAATATATGCCGGGATATGGATGCTTGCAGGAATCACCTTTCTTAATAATGAAATGATGATATTGCTGAAGGTAAGTACGAACAAAACCGCAATAGACATACCCAAAGCATTGGAAACCTGTGAGGAGACACCAAGAACCGGACACAAGCCAAGAACCAAAACAAAAACCGGATTTTCTTTGAGGATGCCTTTTGTTAATTCATTCAATTTTCCTTTCATTGAGCACCTCCGAGACTTTTTACAAATTCACTACCCGCTGCAATAGCTCTGGCAATGGCTGTAAAGGTAATTGAAGAACCGCTGACAGCTTGAGCATCAGAGCTGGAGAGCTGGTCTTTCGAGGTAGGAACTGCCCGATTAGACCCGGTTCCCTTGAATTTATCCATATAGGATGGTTCTTCAGCTTTTTTTCCGAGTCCGGGGGTTTCGCTATGGCTCAACAGTTGGGCAAACAACATTCCCCCTTCCTTGTCATACGATGCCACCATAAGCATCTGTCCACCATATCCTGACGTTCTAAGTCCGATGATGTATCCTGCGATTTCTCCATCCTGTAACAAATCAATCGTATACGTCACAAAATTATGTCCACTGACGTCATTTTGTATCCCAATCTCGAAGCCTCCGCTGACAGCCTCAAGAGCACGAATGCGATTTTCAGCCTCAGCCTGTGCGATAACAGGTGCAGTAATTGTATTGGTCAGTGCCAGGGCAAAAGCGCAGACAGCGCAAATACTGAGCAATATGCATGCATACTTGATATTCTTTATCATGCTTTGGCCTCCTTGCGCTCTCTTTTTCTCGAATCACCGAACTTGCGTGGGATGATATAACGATCAATGGTAGGAGTAACCACGTTCATCAACAAAATCGATACGGAAACCGCTTCGGGCATACTTCCGAAGTATCTAAAGAGGAAGGTGAAAAAACCGCACCCCAACGCATACATAATCTGCCCTTTTGCAGTAATAGGACTCGTTACATAGTCTGTGGCCATGAACAAGGCACCAAGCATAAGGCCACCACTGAACATCGAAGGGAAAAACGCTCCACTGAAGAGAGTCCCGAATGAGGGGATTCCTCCGAACACCCAACTCAAGAAGGCGACCGAAAAGAGATAGGTTACAGGGATATGCCAAGTAATTATCTTTTTAATCAATAGATAAATGCCGCCGATCAACAAGGCCAAAGCACTTACTTCTCCAATACATCCACCCACATTTCCCAAAAATGTATCTATGGTATAAGGAGAAAAACCAGTGATGGATGCAATCGACTGCGCAAAAGATGTCGATGGATAGTTCACACTTTCAAGCAATGCATTGGTACCCATACCAAGATTTCCTGAAGCAATTGCGGTCTTTTGAAACCCTAAAGGGGTTGCAGAGCTGAGAGCTTCCGGCATGGCAGCAATCAAGGTTCTAGGAGTCGTATAACTGCTCATCGGTGTCGTAAAGGAGAAGAACACAAAAGCTCTTCCAGCAAGGGCTGGATTCATCCAATTCGCCCCCAACCCACCGAAGCTCCATTTCACTACAAAAATAGCAAAGACACTGGCGATTGCAGGAATAAAGAGAGGAACGCTAGAACTCATATTCAAGCCTACCAACAAGCCTGTCAGCAAGGCAGAGCCATCCCAAAGAACCTGCTCCTTCTTCATTCTTGACAAGACAAACTCACAACCCACTGCAAAAAAGATGGCTACGCCGAGGACCAACAAAGAACGAAGACCAAAGACATAGACACCCCAGAGAGTAGCGGGAACAAGTGCCAATGTTACACTGTACATGATTGAAGCAGTATCCGCCTTCGCATGAAGATGCGGTGAGGAGGAAACCGTCAAACTAGGTTTATTCATTTCTTCTTTCTCCCAAGTTTCTTTCCTGTTTTCATGGTGTGAACCAAAGGCAGTTGAGCAGGACATACATAACTGCAGCACCCGCACTCCTTGCAGTCCATCAACGAAGTGTTCATAGCCTCTTCATACTGGCCATGGGTGATGTAGCGATACAGCTTTGCAGGCATCAAGCCAATGGGGCATGCAGCGACACATCTTCCGCAATTCAAACAAGCGGAGGATCGATATTTTTTCTGGCTCCCCAAGGCAAGCAATCCACTAAATCCCTTGGTGATGGGAGTCTCTGTATCGAAAAATGAAAAACCCATCATCGGTCCACCACTGACAAGCTTCTCTGGCTCGGATTTAAATCCATCACAGAATTGCAACAAGTCACTTACCTTTGTTCCTATCGGGGCAAGAATGTTCTTGGGCTTGGAAATACATTCTCCGGTAACACTCACAACACGCTCATAAAGGCTTTTTCCTAGACAGACAGCTTCATAAACCGCATTACATGTGCCAATATTCGCAACAACAGCACCAATATCTAAAGGTAATTTACCACTCGGTATTTCTTTTTTAATTGTAGCTTTTAACAGCTGCTTTTCATCACCTTGTGGATACTTGACCTTTAACCCTACAATTTGAATAGGATAACCCTTTTCTTTGACCAATTGAGAAAGATGCTTGATGCAATCGGGCTTGTTCATTTCTATGCCGATGATTATCTTCTCTGAGCCGATGATCTTAGAGCAAATCATTGCACCTTCAAGAACCTGCTCCCCTTGTTCGAGCATAATGCGATAATCGGCAGTAAGATAAGGTTCACACTCCACTCCATTGACGACAAAAACATCTACTTTCTTGTCTCTGGGTATTGAAAATTTAACATGGGCTGGAAAGGTCGCTCCACCAAGACCTACAATTCCAAAATCTTTTATGGTTGCAAGCAATTGGTCTTTGCTCTGCTCTCTCCAATCGATGCAAGATTCATCTATACTTGGTTGCTCCTCATCCGGGATAATCACAAATGCATCACAAACAACACTGTTTGCTAGACTTACTTTGCGAATTTCCTTGATGGTTCCACTGACTGGACTGTGGACATCAGCGCTGATGAAGCCGGCTGCTTCACCGATTTTTTCCCCTCTTGCAACACTATCGCCCTTCGCTTTCAGGGCTTTTGCGGGAGAGCCAAGATGTTGGGACAAAGCTACTATCAACTCTTTCGGCATAGGTAGTCGTTCAATAGACTGTAAGCGGCTATATACCTTATTGTCTTCAGGATGGACTCCACCCTTACTGAACGTCGGTACTCTTTGCATGCATAACGCTCCTTGTGATGGTAATAATAAGAACAGACTGCATTTTTCACAAATACTGTTCTATTGTACAAGAAATCCAGTATAATGAAAACCATGAATCGAGTATTTAAATATGCTTTCTGGAAGCTTAAAGGTACGAAAGTATACGCCTTGGTCGGCAAGAGCGGAACAGGTAAAAGCTTTCGTTCCAAGCTGGTAGCCCAGAAATATCACATAGATTTAATAATAGACGATGGCCTTCTCATACGCGGAGACCGTATTCTCAGCGGCAAATCGGCAAAGAGAGAAGACAACGTCCTTTCAGCTGTACGAACTGCTGTCTTTGACGATGTAGAACACCAAAACCAAGTCAAAGAAGCTCTGGAAAATGAAAAATACCACAAAATCCTGATAATTGGAACGAGCGAAAAAATGGTATATAAAATTGCTGGAAGACTGAATCTTCCACAGCCGGAAAAATTATTCAGGATCGAGGATATCGCTACCAAAGAACAGATAGAAAGTGCAATGAGAAGCAGGTATTCTGAAGGAAAACATGTAATCCCAGTGCCGTCTATAGAAATTACCAGAAACTACCCTCAAATCGTATATGATACAATGCGTGTGTTTCTTCGCAAGAAGCGGCAAGTGCCCTTTAGAAAACAACATCAAGGCTTTGAAAAAACAATCGTACGCCCTGAGTTCAGCAAATATGGCAAGACCACTGTCAGCGAGGCCGCCTTGACTCAGATGATTGCTCACTGCCTAGATGAGTTTGACAGTCAGATAAAAGTCAAGCGTGTGCAGGTGTTCATCAAGGCTGAGGGGTATGCCTTGACCGTTAAGTTACGGGTTCCTACACAACACCAAATATCCACCACACTTGGAGAACTGCAGGAGTATATCGCAGACAGCCTGGAGAAGTATGGTGGAATTTTTGTGTATAGCGTCAATATCGAGATTGAAGAATGGGGCTAGAGATCGTGTGCCTCAGCACTGTTTTTCGGCTGATTCTCAGCATCAGCTGATTTCTTTTTAGGCCCTCTTTTCCGATTGTTTTTCTTGCCTCTCGACTTCGGAACATCAACAGAAGGTTCTGTACGACTCTTTCTGGAAGCAGAAGATCCTCTTTTTTGGGGTATTCTGTTCACTGGGCGTTGCAGACGTACACAATTTCGCGGGGTTTTGAAGCCCCTGTCTGTAAGAAGCCTTTGACTCGCAAGTTCAACATCGTAATTGGAGGGAGTGATGGGGCTGATCAAGACCTTAATCTGTCTGAAGGTTTCCTTGAACCTTTGATCTACAGACATCTGATCATCAGTAAATACTATCAAGGGATCGACCATGGCTTTGAGCATATCTGCAAGCACCACTTCATTTGCTTGACCTTGCTTGGCAAGCTGGACTTGGCTGTCCATTTTTTTCAAACTAGCCTGCACTTGCGGAAATTGTGCATAGACAGAAAAGGCAGGAAGCATGAATGCCAGCAGCTTGTACCGATGCAATTCATTGAAAATTGGTTGGCTGTACCCGCTTGCAAGAATTTTATGCACTTCTTCGGTAAGGCGGCTGCTTGAAACTCGAGAAAGCTCGTTTGCATATTTCCTGATTGCCATCTTCACATTCCAGCGAAGGGAAAAACCGGTAGATACTGAGTATTTGATGGCTCGAACCATTCTTACAGGATCTTCTGTGAAGGATTCATCCAATGCGATGATGGAGCTGATTTTTCGTTTCTTAAAATCCTCCATGGCATGATTAAAATCCAAAAGCTGTCCACTGGTGGGATCAAAATAGAAACTGTTGATGGAAAAATCCCTCCGTTTAGCATCCTGGTCGATGGATCCAAAAACGTTATTGTTGCCATCAGCAGACTCTTCACCGCTGCGAAAGGTAGAAACTTCAAGAACCTTGTCCTTGAAAACCAAGTGTACCAGCTTGAATCGTTTCCCAATGATTCTTGCATTCCAGAACATTCTCTGAATCTGCCTCGGTGAAGCGCTTGTGGCAATATCAAAATCCTTGGGAACATGGCCAAGCATCAAATCCCGTACAGCTCCTCCAACCAAATAGGCTTCAGCTCCAGAACTTTGCAATTTCTTAATCGCCCAAAGAGCATCCTTGTCGATCAGGTGGGTTTGGATCTTGTGCTCTGATTGCGTATAAATGTTTGCAACAGGCAGAGTCTTTCCTTGTTCGTCTTGTTTGTATCGTATCAGCATAGATCTCTCTAGTATGAATTGGAGTATTGAAATAGAACCGCGTATTGCAGTGAACAAGCGATTCGTTATACACTCTTTGTACACCATCCACTCTAAAAACACAACAGGAGTATATTTCAATGCAGGAAGAAACAAGACCAGCAAGCATCATTGAACCAAAGGTTCTCAAAGGATTCAGGGATTTCCTCCCCTCCTCTGAGATCCCCAAACGAGCAATTGTGGAAAAACTTGCCAATCATTTCAGTTGCTATGGTTTTGTTCCTATTGATACTCCCGCCTTGGAGTATACTCATGTTTTGCTTGGAAAAGGTGGAGGAGAAACTGACAAGCAAATCTTCCATTTTGAAGATAATGGTGGTCGGGATGTGGCCCTTCGTTTTGACCTCACCGTTCCCTTTGCACGGTTTTTAGCCCAACATCAAAGTCAGCTTGCAATGCCTTTCAAGCGTTTTCATATAGATAAAGTATGGAGGGGTGAAAATCCCCAAAAGGGGCGCTTCAGAGAGTTTACCCAATGTGATTTTGATATTGTTGGGGTGGATAATGCTGAGGCTGACTATGAAATCCTCTCTATGATGAACAGCTCTTTTTCTGTCATCGGTGTAAAGAACTACCAATTCTGCCTTGCTCACCGAGGGATGTTCAATGCCTTTTTGGCACATCTGAATGTTCAAGATCTTAGTGTTGAGATTCTCAGGATTGTGGACAAACTTCGCAAGATCGGCAAAGAGGAAGTCTATGCACAGCTTGTGATGCTTACCCAAAACGAAAGGAAGGCACAAGCAATCATTCAATACATCTCCAAGGAGGATGAAAACGAGACCTTCATGACCACCTTGGAACGACTTGTCACCCTCTCTGGTGGTGAGAACGAACATGCAAAGCGCATGGAAAAGATATACGGTTATCTCTTGAATGCCCGCATCGCCAATCATTTCACGCTCGACCCTTCCATTACACGTGGCTTGGATTATTACACAGGGATAGTCTATGAGACGTTCCTCACAGAACTTCCTGATTTTGGATCGGTCTGCAGTGGAGGGCGGTATAACAATCTTGCCAGCCTCTATACCAAAGAAAAGCTCCCAGGCGTTGGATCTTCCATTGGATTGGATCGACTGCTCGCCGCCCTTGAGGAGCTGAAGAGCCCTCTAGTGGAAAGCGCAGGGTCTGCTGACGTAGCGATTCTCAATCTACAAGAGGATCACTTCATCCATTACGACAGACTTGCAAGAGAACTGCGACTCAATGGATACAAAGTGGCAATATACCTTGCAAACAAGAAAATCGGGGCCCAATACAAATGGGCTGAATCAAATGCCATACCTTTTGTGATCATGCTTAGTGATGAGGATATTCAGAACCAGAGTTATACCCTTAAGGAATTAGCTACACGCAAACTGTACAATTGCAAGAATCTCAACGAGGTATGTGCCTACATTACAAAGGAAAAACGTTGAAAAACATGAAACATCTGCCGGTCTATCAACACCGGCAAGAAATTCTTGATGCCCTAAAAGACAATCAAGTCATTATTGTAGAAAGTCCGACCGGCAGTGGAAAAACTACGCAGATTCCTCTTATTCTGCACGAAGCAGGCTATGCAGATACACTGCAGGTAGGCATCACCCAACCAAGAAGAATCGCAACCCTGAGTGTCTGTGATTTCATCAAGAAGCAAATTGGAGACGAAGATGCATTTGTAGGATACAAGATGCGCTTTGAGGATACTACCAATCATACTACAAGAATCAAGGTGATGACCGACGGTATTCTGTTAATGGAACTGAAAGCTGATCCTTTGCTTCGTTCCTATTCAGTCATCCTTGTAGATGAAGCCCATGAGCGTTCGCTGAATATTGATTTCATCCTTGGGCTTCTTAAGGATGTCATGGCTCACAGGCCTGAATTCAAGGTCATCATCTCCAGCGCAACTATTAATACCAAAGTATTCAGCGACTTCTTCAACAAGGCACCAATTATCAGCATTGATGCCAGGGTCTATCCTGTACAAGTTTTCTACAGGCCATTACAAAGAGAATCGTTGGACTTCCAGATTGAAGCTATTGTCGACATTGTCATGAAAGAAGCGAAGAAGAACTCTGGGGATATCCTTGTTTTTATGAGTGGTGAATTCGATATTACCAGTTGTGTCAACGCGCTCTATATGGCAGATGTGCAACAACTTCTCGAGATTTATCCGTTGTATGGAAGATTAAGCAAAGAAGAGCAAGAGTCTGTCTTCAATGAAACCTCCGAGGGTAAGACCAAGGTGGTTGTTGCAACCAATATTGCGGAAACTTCGGTGACGATTGATGGTATTTCCTCGGTCATCGATTGTGGCATAGCCAAAATTAACTTCTATAACCAAAAGGACTTTACCTCAAGTCTGGTTCCCCTTCCCATCAGTGTCTCCAGTTGTGAGCAGAGAAAGGGACGTGCTGGACGTACTAAAGCTGGTGTTTGTTATCGGCTGTACAGCCAAGAAGATTACAACAGCCGGCTTGCCTACGGTACAGAGGAAATCTTACGTACAGACCTGAGCGAAGTTGTGCTGAGAATGAGTGATTTGGGAATCTATGACTATGAACACTTTCCTTTCATCACGCGCCCCAAGCATAGCGCCATCAACAGTGCAGAAGAAACCCTTCGTTTCATTGGGGCGATTGATGAATACCGAAGACTTACTTCCATCGGCTCTTTGATGTGCAGATTCCCGCTTTTGCCACGACATTCTCGTGTGCTCGTAGAAGCAATGATGAATCACCCTGATGTATTGGATGAGGTTTTGATTGCGGTATCCTTTCTTTCAACGAAGACTCCATTCTTGTTTCCTGTGGGAGAAGAAGAACTAAGCAGAGCGGCTCATAAACGGTTCAACACTACTGAATATGGGGATTTTGTCTCCTACCTCAATATTTATCGTCAATACACAGCAAATACAAACAAAGAAGCAAAACAAAAGTTCTGCAAGAAACACTATCTTGACTTTCAAGGCATGCAGGAAATTGTCCATGTTGATGAACAGCTTGGAGAAATTTGTTCCGATATCGGCTTTCCCCTCTCTAGCGGGGGCTCTGTTCGGGAATACCTTTGCTGCATAGCCAGCGGATTGATGCAGTATGTCTGCATCCGTGCAAGAGGAAATATGTACAAGAGCCTGACCGCAGACCAGGTGTATATCCATCCGGGAAGTGCGTATTTCAAAACGTTGCCTGAATTCATTATAGCAGGAGAAATTGTTCAGACGAGTAGATTATATGCACGAAGTGTCAGCCCTTTGGACAAATCTTGGCTGGATGATATTTCCAAGCAGTTGTATCCGATGCTCATTGCGCTTGTGAAGAAAGACAAGGGAACACAAAAAGAAGAGCGAAAAGAAAAGAAAAAAGCCATCAGTATTGAGCATCAGGAACAAGGCAAGAGCTCTATGGTGGTGTATAAAAAGAGTTACCCAACCATGGTCGTCGGCAAGAAAAAAGAAAAGCCTATCGCTATCATTCCGTTTGAAGATCTTGAGTATCTTGCATCGGTCAATAAGAAAGCACCCAAAAGGCCAAAAAATTTCCGCTGTGCTCTTCTCTATAGAGGATTTTATATCCACTATGGCGACAAATTTTTCTCTATTTTAGAATTACATGGTAAACTCAAACCGGAAAAAGGCATTCTGGACAACAGCCCAAGTGGTATCTATACTGTCAATGAAGCACA
The DNA here is from genome assembly GCA_964547185.1 of uncultured Sphaerochaeta sp. Taxonomy (GTDB): domain Bacteria; phylum Spirochaetota; class Spirochaetia; order Sphaerochaetales; family Sphaerochaetaceae; genus Sphaerochaeta. Next base: position 38,955 of record CAZJMG010000007.1, on the reverse strand, counting down.
AAGTTTGCTAGACAACCTCTCTTGGATCCTCGCGTTCACTAAAAGCAAGAAAGAGAGAAAACAACTTCATTTTGTAGCCCTTGAAGAGAGTGGGAATGGTAATTTCCGATTCAGTTCTGTTGCAAATTGTTTTGATGCCCTTGATACATCTCTGTATACCTTATTAATTTTGAGCGATGCGCTTGAGAGTACAAACCAGACCAAATTGGCCGAACAAGTCGGCAAGATCTATGGCAAATTATTAAAACTGGTTGAATAGTCTAGAATATTGGTTTGGCAATTACCAATTGCTGAACCATTTGCAACTCAAGGGGGCGAAGTACTGCTTTTCCCTGTGATTCAAGGAGAACAAACTGAACCTTGCCATCGACTTTCTTTTTGTCTTTCAAGAGGTGGTCGCGAAATTCAATCCAGTCCCCTCTTCCGATGCGATGGTCTATTGCATATCCATAACTTTTAAACAGTTTTGTGGCTCCCACCCCATAGGATTTATCTGTGACACCTAGAGCAACACCGGCTTCAAGAGCACGGCAGGTACCCCATGCCACACAAGCGCCATGACCAAAAAGACTGAAGTGCGAAGAACTTTCCAAGGCGTGACCGAAGGTATGACCAAGATTCAGCATTTGTCTGAGGCCTTTTGTCTCGGTGGGGTCTTGTTCAATATACCATTTCTTCACAGTTAGGGAGAGCATGAGCATCTCCTCCAAGGTTTTGACATCCCTACTGAGGATTTCATTCTTCTTGACCAATAGAAACCTGTAGAGGTCCTCATCCTGACTGAGTAATGCATGCTTGATCACTTCGGCAAGGCCGTTTAGATACTCCTTTTCATTGAGCGTCCTGAGCGTATCAATACAGAGCAGAATCTCGCTTGCAGGATAAAATGAACCAACTATGTTTTTTACACCCCTGTAATCGATGGCGGTCTTTCCTCCTAGGGAAGCATCAACCATCGCAAGCAAGGTGGTGGGAACCAAGGTAAGATGGCATCCACGCATGTAGATCGAGGCTGCGAATGCAGCCATGTCACACACTACACCACCACCAAAACCGATTATTCTGCCATCACGGGCAAGTCCTTCTTCTAGAGCTGCACTTATGATTCTTTCAAGTGAAGTAAAATTCTTAGAGCTTTCACCACTTTCCAGAACGATATGATTCGGAGGAAGTTGTTTAAACAACTTCGCTGTATTGGTGTCAAATACCCACATCACCAAACGGCCATAAGAGCCGAGGTGGGAAGCAAGATCTTTCAGGTCATCAGCAACAAGAACAGTGCTTTGCTGTCCATGTGCAAGGGTGGCTGTCATCATGGTCTTCATACCTCCCTTTATACTCCAGATTGGCTTATCAAGACAAGATACAGTATGATTGGCTGTATTGCATAAAATCGAGTGTTGTCGCACAATAGCACCTATGCTTACGTTACGTTATTTTGACAATGCTGCGACAACTGTACTGTGCGATGAGGCTTTGAAAACCTATGCTGATGTTGCTACAAATTATATCGGTAATCCTTCATCATTGCATCAGGAGGGATTGAAGGCTAAAGAACTGCTTTCACTTAAGAGAAAACAGATTGCATCCTTGTTGCAGGTAGAGGATTCCCATATCTTCTTCACCAGCGGATCAAGCGAAGCAAATGCTCTTATATTTAACAGTCTCATCTGGAAAATGCAGAAACAAGAGGTGATACTCAGCAATATCGAGCATCCTTCGGTTAAAGAATACTCTCATCTTCTGAAACACCTTGGCTGGAAAGTGAAGACTTTGAACGCCCCAAACGGATGTATCAACGTTCAAGACCTGAAAGAAGCTTTAAGCAAGAATACCCGTCTTGTAAGCTTGATGTTGGTCAATAATGTAACAGGATCCATTCAAGACATACAGGCTTTGGTTTCTGCAGTAAGGGCCTTTGAGCAAAAAGCAGGAGGAAGAAAAATTCATTTTCATACCGATGCGACACAAGCTTTAGGGAAAATAGATTTCAATCTGAAAAAACTCGGGGTGGACAGTGCCTCTTTCAGCGCCCATAAGTTTCATGGACCAAGAGGGGTTGGTTTTTTATACAATACTGATCGGTCAATCATGAGTCTCAGCCGTGGAGGATTGCAAGAATCGGGCTTGCGTGCAGGTACCGAGAATCTTGCAGGTATTGCTGCAATGCATGCAGCTCTTGAGAAAAGCCTTCAGCTGCAACAACAAGAAGGAGATAGAATACGGATGCTGAAAACGATGATGGTTCATCGTCTTGGTTTCCTTCCAATGCTCTCACCCAAGGAACATTGTTCACCCTATATTGTTGCCTTTTCATTTCCTAAACTCCCCAGTGAAGTATTTAGCCGGATGCTGTATGATCAAGGCTTTTGCGTAAGTGCGGGTTCTGCCTGTTCTGCGAATGCCAAGCAAAAAGGCGAAGGAATTTTACAGGCAATGGGGTTCTCATCAGAACTGGCTAAGAGCAGTATAAGAATCTCTTTGAGCAACTATACCACCGATGATGAAGTAGAGGCTTTGATTCAAGCCATCACTACGATTTATAAGGAACACGCATGAAAAACTCGACGTTGTATCTCATCAGACTTGGAGAAATTTCTCTAAAAGGACTGAATCGTGATTTTTTTGAAAAACGATTGAAAAACAATATTAAACAGAAACTCAAGGGGTATCGTACACAGATTTCCAAACAGAAAGGACGTTTATTTTTTGAGATTGAGAATGCTTGTCCCAAAGAGTTGGTCGACATGGCCTTTTCCACTACATTCGGCATTGTCGGATATTCACGATGTCTTCGTTGTGCAAAGGATATGCAAGTAATCAGAGAGACTGCAAAGATTTTGATCGAGGATGAGCCGTTCAAGACAGGAGTAGGTTCTTTCAAGTCCATCTCAAAACGTGCAGACAAGAGCTTCGAGCTCACCAGTTATGAAATAGACTGTGTTCTTGGCGAAGTCGTGCATGCTTCCTATCCAAATATGACGGTGAATGTCAAACAACCTGATATGACCATTCATTGCGAAATCCGTGATCAAGCCTATCTCTATACCACTGCAAAGAAGGGGCTTGGAGGGCTTCCTGTTGGAACTGCCGGCAAAGGAATGCTTCTTCTCAGCGGTGGCATTGACAGCCCGGTCGCAGCCTATAAGATGGCGAGTCGAGGTTTGAAAATGGACTGTATCTATTTTCATGCATATCCCTATACAAGTGAACAGGCTCTTGAAAAAGTGAAAAGTCTTGCTTCTCTTCTTGCTCCTTATCTACAAGGAACCAGGCTCTATGTGATTCCTTTTACAGAGGCTCAATTATGGATCAAGACACATAGCAAAGAAGATGAGACAACACTTATGTTCAGAGCTGCGATGATGCAAGTAGCCAACACCATCAGCGAAGAACAAGAAGGCCTATGTATTGTAACCGGGGAAGCTCTGGGTCAGGTTGCCAGTCAAACTTTGGAGAGTATGGCTTTCACAGACAGTATGAGCAAGCAACTGGTTGTCAGGCCTTTGGTTGGGATGGAAAAACAAGAAATCATGGACCTTGCCAAGAAGATCGGCACGTATGAGACCTCAATCCTTCCCTATGAAGATTGTTGTGTCCTGTTCAGCCCAAGACATCCTTTGGTTCGTCCCCACAAAGAAATCGTGACTGAACATTTTTATGCTATGGGTATTGAGGAACAGTTGAAAACTGCCATTAACGATCTTGAAATTTTTGATTTTACCTGTGATGGAAGTCTACGTAGTTAGACAGACTATTAAATATTGACTAAAAACACCCTGGGTCTGCTGTACCAGTGCAAGGAATTTCACTATGGTAGAAGCATTCGGAGGCTTCGCGATGAAAATCGGGTTGGATGTTGGCTCCACTACAATGAAATGTGTGCTGCTGGACGAAGGACATAATGTCCTTAGAGCGGTGTACCGTAGACACTACTCACAGATAGCACAAACTGCTGTGGCAATGCTTTCAGATATACGTAATTTGTATAAGAACGAGTCGTTCTCTCTCGCAGTTTCCGGCTCTGCAGGCCTTGGTCTGTCTCAGCAACTGGGGCTGGCATTCGTACAGGAAGTATATGCAACCAGAATTGCTGTAATGCACTTTCTCCCTGGCAGTGATTGTGTCATCGAGCTCGGTGGTGAAGATGCAAAGATTCTTTTTCTTGGAAAAAACATGGAAGTAAGAATGAATGGCACCTGTGCAGGTGGTACAGGGTCCTTCATTGATCAAATGGCCAGTCTTCTCAATGTTGATGCGGATGAACTGGATGTCTTGGCCTCAAAAGCAACACAAAGCTATAGCATTGCATCCCGTTGCGGTGTATTTGCAAAAAGTGATGTACAACCATTGCTCAACCAAGGTGCCCAAAAGAGTGATATAGCACTATCAGTTCTTCAATCAGTGGTAAACCAGACTATTGCCGGACTTGCCCAAGGTAGAGAAATTTCAGGACAGGTAGTCTATCTTGGGGGGCCACTCACCTTTTTCACCCAACTCAGAAAAGCATTTGACGATGCTTTGCAACTGAAGGGTATATATCCAGAAAACTCTTTGTATTATGTTGCACTAGGCTCAGCCTTGAGTAATCAAGACCAAATTATCACTCTTGATGATCTGATTTATAATCTTGAACATTATTCAGTTGGAAAAAAATTCACCTCCATTCCTCCCCTCTTCGATACTGTACAGGCATATGAAGTGTTTAAACAACGTCATGCACATGCTTCTTTGAGGACCTCTGACCCTTCATCGTATGAAGGAGAGGCCTTTTTGGGTGTTGATGCAGGTTCAACCACCATCAAGGCTTGTGTGATGGATGAAAGAGGCTCTTTGCTTTCTTCCTTGTATGAGCACAACAACGGTAATGCCGTTGAACTGATTGCCCAATACTTGATCGATTTTATGACCAAGTATCCAAAGATTCGTCTAGTCAAAGCCTGTTCTACTGGATATGGGGAGCTCTTGATAAAGAATGCTTTTGATTTCGAGTATTCATTAGTCGAAACAATGGCTCATTACCTAAGTGCCAGGACATTCCAAAAACAGGTCGACTTTATCATCGATATTGGAGGACAGGACATCAAGTGCTTCAAAATCAAGGACGGCAACATCGATGATATCTTTCTCAATGAAGCCTGCTCTTCTGGATGTGGTTCATTTCTGCAAACATTTTCCAATGCACTTGGATACACAAGCAAACAAGCAGCGCAGCTTGCACTCACTGCTCAAAGTCCTGTTGACTTGGGAAGTCGTTGCACCGTTTTTATGAATAGTTCTGTGAAGCAAGCACAAAAAGACGGGGCAAGTGTAGCAGATATTTTTGCAGGCTTGGCAATCAGTGTAGTAAAAAATGCACTATACAAGGTGATTCGATCCACTGATGCGAGTGCACTGGGAAGTCATATTGTTGTACAAGGAGGAACGTTCCTCAACGATGCCGTACTCAGGGCATTTGAGCTTGAACTTGGATCTGATGTTACTCGTATTAAGCAGGCTGGCTTGATGGGTTGCTATGGGTGTGCACTCTATGCAAAAGAGCGGCACAACGCAGCTCATCGTAATACCTCCTTGCTCAACCTCGAGCAATTGAAGACGTTTACCCATCGAACGAAAACCATACATTGCAAAGGCTGTACAAATAACTGTTTGCTTACCATCAACATTTTTGATGGGGGAAGAAAGCTAGTGAGCGGCAATAAGTGTGACCGTATTGTGAGTCCGGAAACATTCATCAGCTCGCCATCATCGCTGAACAGCTATGCCTATAAGCAGGAGTATCTTCTCAAGCTTCCAAAAGGTCGCAATCAACGGGGAAGAATCGGATTACCCCTGCAGTTGAACTTCTTTGAACAGTTGCCTTTTTGGCAATCGTTCTTTACCCATCTAGGTTTTGAGGTCGTTGTGTCTCCTCCCTCAAATAGACAAACCTACCTAGATGGGCAATCGACTATCAGCAGTGATACCATCTGTTATCCTGCTAAATTGATGCATGGGCATATTATTTCCCTGATAAAAATGGGAGTTGATGCAATTTTCTATCCTTGCAGCAGCTACAACATTGATGAACACAAAGGTGATAATCATTTTAATTGCCCGATCGTAGCCTATTATCCAGAAGTGCTGAAACATAATATTCCTTCCCTTTCCTCGAAAGAGGTTGATTTCATCAGTGATTATGTAAGTATATCAAATCCATCATTTTTACCGAAAAGGATGCATGAGATACTGAAAAGTCGATATGGTTTTTCTCGATCCTCAATCAAGGAGGCTTGCAAAAAAGGGTACGATGCATTGGCTGCCTATCAAGAAGGAATAAGAGAAAATGGAAAAGAGATTATTGAGAATGCGAGAAAACGAAACTGGCCGATCATTGTACTAGCAGGAAGGCCGTATCACGCAGACAAAGAAGTAAACCATGGAATCGACCAACTTCTGTTGCAGTGTGGCTGTGCAGTCATATCAGAGGATGCGATTGCATATCATATGCCTAAGCAAAAGCGCAATGTATTAAATCAATGGACCTATCATGCAAGGATGTATGATGCTGCAAGGTATGTTGCCACCCAGGATGATATGCACTTGATTCAATTGGTTAGCTTTGGCTGTGGACTTGATGCTGTTACCACTGATGAAGTACGTGATATTCTGCGCCATACGAACAAAATCTACACCCAAATAAAGATTGATGAGATTGCAAACCTAGGTGCTGTTAAAATTCGCATCCGAAGCTTGCTTGCTGCTATTGAGGAGGGTGAGAGATCATGAGCATCCCGTTCACCAAAGCAATGAAAAAGGATTATACAATCCTGATTCCCAACATGTCGCCTGTCCATTTCAATATAGCAAAAGAGGTTTTTACAAACCATGGATACAAGGTGGTTTTGCTGGACAACCAGGGACCAAATGTTATCAGGGAGGGGTTGCGGTATGTTCACAATGATATCTGTTACCCTGCCCAATTGGTTATTGGCCAGCTCATTGATGCCGTAAAAAACCAAGGATATGATACCAATAAACTCGCTTTGGTAATCACCCAAACCGGTGGAGGCTGCAGGGCAAGCAACTATCTCTTTCTTCTTAGGAAAGCTCTTGATAAGTGTCATCTCTCCCATATTCCCGTAATCAGCCTCAACCTCAAGGGGATGGAGAAAAATCCTGGGTTCAAGCTTACACCCTTCATGCTCTTGCAAGCCTATAGTGCATTTGTATATGGGGATTTGCTCATGGCTTTGTCGAACCAGGTTCGTCCTTATGAGATTACAAAAGGAAGTGCCGATGCTCTGGTTGAAAAATGGACACAGTATCTAAGTTCTTGTTTCAAGCATAATCGTGGATATATTGGCTGGGCAATGAAGAAAAACCTAAATAAGATTGCTGATGAATTTGCTTCTATAGAGACAAGAGAAGAGGAAAAAATCAAGGTTGGAATTGTTGGTGAGATTTACATGAAATATTCTCCTCTTGGGAACAACAACCTGCAACGATATCTTGAAGAGCAAGGATGCGAGGTGATGGTCCCTTCCATGATGGGATTTCTTTATTATGGTGCTGACAATGCCATTACCGACCGATCATATTATGGTGGTCGTTTTATCAGCTCCCGTGTTACCCAATTCATACTTAGGCAACTTTTCAAGGTTGAGAGGATGAGCCGTGAAGCGATGGCTAGAAGCGGGAAATTCACAGTACCAATACCGTATACCGAGATGAAAGCACTTGATGAGGGTTTGCTTGATTATGGAGTAAAAATGGGAGAGGGTTGGTTGCTTACTGCAGAGATGCTCGATCTGATCCATAGCGGTTACAACAACATCGTCTGTACCCAACCATTCGGATGCTTGCCCAACCATGTGTGTGCCAAGGGAATGATTCGGGCAGTCAGCGAGAGAGCAGGTACTGCAAATATCGTTCCAATCGATTACGATCCTTCCGCAACTCATGTCAATCAAGAGAATCGTATCAAATTGATGCTCTCAATTGCGAAAGAAAACCTACAATCTAAAAATTCTGTCTAAATTGCGCTATCTCCTACTATTCTCCTTGCATTACTTTTAGTACTGTAGAAGTATGAGAATACAAACTATTGATACAGTACAGCATCTTTCCTTCTACGTAGAAAATCATTTGCAAACTTTATTGCAAAGCAAGGATGGTCGTTTGCATCTTGGCGTCAGCGGAGGAAGAAGTGCTTCATATCTCATCGAAGGATTGTTGCGTCTCTCGAACGAACAGTTGAGGAATATTGATCTGTATCTGGTTGATGAGCGTCTTGAGGGAGAGCGCAACCTCGACTCATTGCTCGCGTACGGCTTGGAAAATGCGATTAAAACAAGAACATTAAAAGAAAAGCAAATTCATATTCCCAAAGTTGGAGAAGTTCTTTCACAAGACCAATTCGATGCTGTCTACTTGAGTAGTGGTGAAGATGGACATTTTGCATCTCTCTTCCCGTTTTCCTATCATGTTCGAACCAAAGACCAGACGGTTCTTGTAGAGAATAGCCCCAAAGCCCCAAAAAGAAGAGTTTCTTTAAGCTATGAAGGATTTCTTGAGCTCGCATCAAGTGCACAAATCAGGCTTCTTATATTTGGTGAGGATAAAAGAGAGGCTTTCATTCGCTTGCTCTCACAAACAGAAAATCCCGAAACACTTCCTATCTCTTTTCTTTGTAAAGAACCATTTCATACAACAGTAATCACCGATTTGGAGGTCGAGCTATGAAACGAATTATCATTCAATACGGTGGGACAGGAGATCTTGCACAAAAAAAGCTGTATCCGGCTTATGATAATTTATTACGTAATGGATTTCAATTCGAGGTACTTGCTCTTGGAAGACGATTTACAGATACAGAATCATTTATTGCACATACAGTAAGCAATTCCCACCAATATTTGCAAAAGCATATCACGTACCTTACGTATGATATGACATCAACTGATGCTGTCATTACTCTTGCTAAGACTTTGATGGATATGATCAAGGAAGAACCCCAAGTCGAATTCATCTACTATCTTGCCTTGCAGCCGTCCTTGTATGAGGATGCAATACGACAGATTCAGGATGTTGAGAGCAAAGTCTCATGCCAGTGCACCCTTTCCAAGAAGATTGTAGTGGAAAAACCCTTTGGTTTTGATCTTGAGAGTGCAAAACGATATAATGATATTCTTGAAAAAGCATTCTCTGACAAAGAAATATTTCGCGTTGACCACTATCTTGGCAAAGAGTTCATGCAGAACCTTCTTTTAATGCGTTTCCATAATGACATCATCCGTCGTATATGGGATAATCGGACCATCGAATCAATCCAGATCATCTTTGATGAGACTCATGGTGTGGATCAACGTCTTGGATTCTATGAAAAGATAGGCGTGGTTCGCGACACAATACAAAACCACATCATGCAGATCATAACCTATCTGTCCATGAGTGAACCGGCAAGCCTTACCTTTGAAGACATTGCCATTGAGAAGGAAAAAGTACTCAGATCAATCTCCCCGATCAGTGAATTTCATATGGGTCGTTATGAATCTCTCGGCTCCAACAGTGACCATGTAGTACATACACCTACCTATGCAGCATTCAAACTCTTTGTTAATACGTATTATTTTGCTGATATTCCCATTTATGTACGAACAGGAAAGATGCAAAAAGAGGCCAAATCACTGATTTATATAAAATTCAAAAATACTACAAAACAGGTTATGCATGATGATCAAATCGCAGAAAACGGTGTAATCATTACAATACATCCTGAGCTTACAATAGATATCAGTATGAATTTAAAAAGCCCGAACACCAATTGGAAATCAAAGCCTGTTCGTTTCAGATTTAATCAAAGTGAGACCTTTGGAGCAAATACCCCAGAAGCCTATGAGCAAATTGTGCAAAAAATCTTACTCAGTGACAAAAGTCTCTTTCCAACCATGAAGGAGATAGCAGAATCATGGAGGATAGTAGAACCAATGCTTGAGGAAGGGCTTCCCAATGAGGTATACCCCATCAGAACCCTTCCTCGGTTTGTCAGCGCACTGGCTGAGGATAATCACTTTACTTGGTTTGCCTAAATCAAAACGTGCATTTTTTCCTTGATCAAACGAAGATTCTCATTACCAACCTCGTTGGCTCTTCTCGTACCTTCCATGATCAAATCACGCACCTCACCCTTGTGGTTCTCATAATATGAGCGTCTTTCACGAATTGGGTCAAGCATTTGGTTTAAGACCTCGTTGAGTCTCTTTTTACAAGCTACACACCCGATCTGGGCATTTCTGCAACGATCGGCTATGTCGTCCTTCTCTGTTTTATTGAACACACAGTGATACTTGTACACATTACATATTTCTGGATTTCCAGGAATTTTTACCGTAACGCGAGCCGGATCGGTGACGGCATTTCGCACCCGTTCCCACACCGTATCGGCAGAATCTGAGAGATAGATGGCATTGCCCATGCTCTTACCCATTTTAGCATTGCCGTCAAGACCGCTGAGCCTGCCTACATCGCTGAGCTTGACTTGTGGCTCTACAATGCTGGTACCATAGAGGTCGTTGAACTTACGCACTATCTTTCTTGCAAGTTCAATGTGAGGCACTTGGTCCTCTCCCACTGGCACTAAATCGGCATTGCAAAAGGTAATATCAGCAGTTTGGCTTACAGGATAACCAAGAAACCCATATGTTAAGTCAGCATATCCATAGTTTTTAGCCTCAGTCTTGATCGTAGGATTATGCCTCAGTTGGTTTACCGTGACTATCATTGAATAGAAGAGTGTCAATTCAGCAATACTGGTAATTTGTGATTGCTGAACCAATGTTACTTTTTCTGGATCCAATCCGACTGCCAAATTATCCATAGCAACATCATAGATACTGCTGTTGATCAATTCAGGATGTTCAAAGTGGGTTGTCAATGCTTGAACGTCCGCAAGCAGAATGAATGTATCATACTCATGCTGCAAAGCCACCCTACTCTTCAGAGATCCAACATAGTGACCGAGATGCAACTTCCCTGTTGTTCTATCCCCGGTCAAAATCCGTTTCTGTTTTGTGTCCACAGTCCTCACTCCTTCTCTTCTGACTCTGCTTCATTCTTTTCAGAAGCAGCCTCATTTGAAGAAGGATAATTCACCCGAATCATCGTATGCTCGATATTACAGGATGGACAAACAGCAGGTGGTTCATGCTTGGTCAAAGACTGGACCAATTCTACCCGTGCCTTACAAAGCTGGCACTCATATTCGTATGAAGGCATTCCTTGGTATCTCCTCTTATGGGTCAAAGCATGCCACCCAGACTATCTCTGAGTAATTGCATCTGCTCGTCTCCCAAATCCATATGCTTGATCGTTACTCGATCTTCCTCTAACAAAAACATTTTCATCAAATCAGATATCTTATAAGGGATCTTATCTCGTTTCAACCGAGCAAGGTACCCTGTACGAACCATTTGCGACAGCGTTGTTGCAAGCCTGGGAGTCTCCATTGTGATGAATGCATCCAAAGAATATCCTCCTTCAGGCTTTTGATGAATCAAGAGAAGCATTACCTTAGCCTGCTTGATAACAGACTCTGGCAAATCCAACCCTAAATCAAAAAACGTCGTAGGTTCTGCAACATATACAGCAATGGAGGCTTGCGTCATATCGATTGCTGTATTGAGGTCAATGATTTGCCCTCTTGATATAAACGAACCATACGCTTCTTCATATGCACCGTTGGTGAACAACAACCTATTGTTCCTCGGTGCATACAAGGAAAAATCACCACTCTTCTGAGTAAAGTACTCAAGACCGTCTGTGGTGGTCGTTCTTGATAATTCCCTGGCATACATCATGCCGGTATTCATCAGCCATCTTGGATAATCGCCCTCTACCACCCCATACACTTGCAAAGCATCAGAAGCAAGAGGATAATCATCACTTGTCGGTGTCAACGATAGAGATACACGCTGAGCACGTCTGGCAAACTCGTCCACGCCCTCAAATGCTGATTTTACAAGTTCAGGCTCTTTTAGTGCATCGACAGTTACTACGATAACCCCTGGCTGGGCCATACCTTGAAAATCATAATAGGGAGGAGCCTCTCTTCTTGCTGTGCTTGCACAAGAAGTAAAGAGTACAAGGATCAAGGTGCAATACGAAACAAACTGTGCGAATCTTCTCATCTGGTCAATCCTTTTCGACTAACAACCTCACGATATGATCCCCACAATCAAAACCTTCCACCTCTAGTGTACCAAAGCGCACATCGTTAGACAATGTTTCTCTGGCAATGGTCTGCCCATAATGCTCAAATACCTGTTGTACAACGTCATCCCCATCAAAAGTAAGCTTAATGCGGTCAGAAACTGCAAAGCCGCTTTCCTTGCGTAAATTCTGGATGGATCGGATGATGTCTCGTGCAATACCCTCCTCAAGCAACCCTTGGTCGATTGTTGTATCAAAGCCAACCGTCAATGATCCTTCATTGAGCACCTTCACGCCCTCTGCTTCACTGCGTTGTACGATTATCTCGTCTCTTCCTAGGCAGATTGTACCCGCGCTATACGAAAGTTCATATACGTTTCCATCGAGAATGGAGGCGATGGTTACCCCATCAAAAGCTTCAATCATTGAAGCAACTTCTTTCATGTTCTTTCCAAGACTCTTTCCGAGTACCTTGAAATTTGCTTTGGCACTGTAGGTTACCAAAGAAGTTTCATCAGCTTGCAAGCGAACAGCCTTTACATTGAGTTCTTCAGCGATGATGTCCTGCATACTAGCGAGGATTTCTCTCTCGTGTTCTTCTCGGTCAACCAAGAAGAGCGTTTTCAGAGGTTGTCGAATCTTCAGGTTGTTTGCAGCTCGTAATGACCTGCCCATGGCAATGGCTTTTTGTGTAAGAGACATCTGACTTTCAAGCACCAAGTCTCGTTGGACATTGTCATACTCAGGATAATTGCATAGATGCACACTTAAACAGTCATTCTCAGTCTTGAGGTTCTGATACATCTCTTCTGTTGTGAATGGAATAATGGGTGCTACTACCTTGATAAACGTCATGAGGGTCTTGTACAGCGTATCATATGCTTGTTTCTTGTCGGTATCGTTTTCACCCTTCCAGAATCTTCTTCTACTACGACGAATATACCAGTTATTCAGTTCATCAATGAAAGGGACAAACAACGAACAAGCTTTTTGGATGTCATACGCATCAAAGGCATTCGTCACACCTTCAACAAAGCGCTGTGTTGCACTGATGATCCAGCGGTCCATTGGGTTAGTCAAATTCTCAAAACTGGTCTCTGAGGGGGTGTATCCATCAATGTTTGCGTATGTTACAAAAAACGAGTATGCATTCCAGAGAGGAATGATCAAGGTCTTGAGCACTTCCTTGACAGAGTCTTCACTGAATTTCAAGTCTTCTGCGCGTACTACAGCACTGTTCATCAAAGCAAACCGTAAAGAATCTGCACCATACAGCTTTACAATCTCCATCGGATCGGTGTAGTTTCTTTCGCTCTTGCTCATTTTTTTGCCTTCAGCAGTAAGTACTATCCCGTTGGTAATACAGTGTGTGAAGGCAGGTTTTTGCCAAAGTCCTGCCGCGATGACGGTCAAGGTATAAAACCAACCCCGTGTCTGATCCAACCCTTCACAAATGAAGTCAGCAGGAAAGTTCTGCTCAAAATACTCTTTGTTCTCAAACGGATAGTGTTGCTGTGCATACGGCATGGACCCAGATTCAAACCAGCAGTCCAATACGTCGCCGATACGTCGCATGGTACCCTTTCCATCCGGGCTAGGCCAAGTCAAATCATCGACGAAGTGTTTATGAAGGTCATCAACCTTCTTACCTGTCTTTCTTTCCAACTCTTCACGGCTGCCGATGACTTCAATATACTCACTGCCGTCACACTTCCATACAGGGATTGGATTACCCCAGAAGCGGTTTCTACTGATAGCCCAATCACGAGCTCCTTCCAACCATTTTCCGAACCGGCCGGCCTTCAGGTGTTCGGGCATCCAGTAAATCTGTTCGTTTGCATCGAGCATATGAGCCTTGATCTTTTGGATATCGACAAACCAACAACTCATGGCTCTATAGATCAATGGTTTTTTTGTTCTGTAACAGAAAGGATACGAGTGTAAATAGTTTTCCCGCTTCACCAACAGCCCACGTTCTTGGAGATACTTGATAATCGGCTTGTCAGCATCTTTCACAAAAAGGCCGTTGAAATCAGAGACCTCATCAGTAAAGCGACATTCCAAATCCACCGGACAGACTACTGGAATGTCGGTACCCTTCAGTACTTGATAATCATCTTCACCGAATCCAGGGGCTGTATGAACAATGCCACAACCATCTTCGGTCGTAACATAGTCTCCGACAACACAAACGAAAGCCCCTTGTTCTTTCAAATGTGCAAAGTACGGGAACAGCGGGGTATAACGCATGCCCTTGTAATAACTGCCTTTTTGCTCATCTACAATCTCATAGCTATCGGGATCCTTGTAATAATGCTCTAGTCTCACTTTTCCAAGGATATAAAAATTACCATCACTCTTATCGTGTACTTTTACATAGTCCACATCAGGACCAAAAGCAAGAGCCAGGTTGGAAGGCAGAGTCCAAGGCGTAGTTGTCCAAGCAAGGAAATAGGTATTATCTTGACCATCCACCGCAAAACGAACCGTTATAGCCTGATCAACAACATCTTGGTATCCTCCAAGATTCACTTCAAAATTAGAAAGGGGTGAGGCAAGTTGGGGACTGTATGGGAGAATATTGTACCCCTCGTAAATATAACCCTTTTCATAGAGAGTCTTGAACACCCACCAAATGGATTCCATGTAATCGGTATCCATCGTTCTATATCCATGCTCCCAATCAACCCAGCGTCCCATGCGATTGATTGTATTCTGCCACTCTTTGGTATATCGGAGCACTATGGAACGGCACTGTTCATTGAACTTTCCTACACCATATTCGACAATGGCTGAATGTCCGCTGATACCAAGGGTTTTTTCCATTTCATATTCAACAGGCAGACCGTGGCAATCCCATCCAAACCCACGCTTAACCCGCTTACCCTTCATCGTCTGATAACGAGGAATTGCATCCTTGATGGTACCAGGTACAAGATGTCCAAAATGAGGCAGTCCAGTTGCAAAAGGAGGGCCGTCGTAGAAAACATACTCATGTTCCTCAGGCCTCGATTCTATTGACTTTTTGAAGATATCTTCTTTTTCCCAGAATGATAGAACGTTCTCTTCCATCAAGGGGAAATCCACTTTTGTGGTTACTGGACGAAACATATGCACTCCTTACTCTCAGACACTTATGCGAAATCGCATTGCTGTCATTCTATTCATATTGAGAGCAAATGACAACCTTCTGGGGTAGTTTTTCCCGTTGACCTTCTGTGTTTGTAGCGTTACTGTCTAGCTATGCCAGAGTTCATTATATTGCCCACCATCCAAAGATTCTCCCAAAAATTCACCCAGGCTGGATTCAGCCTCTACATTGTAGGTGGATCTGTGCGAGACCATCTTCTTTCACGACCGATTGAGGATTATGATTTTACTACAGATGCCCTGCCTTCTGATGTAATGAACCTCTTTTCCTACGTCCTGCCGACCGGAATAGAACACGGTACCGTTACAGTTCGTTTTGAAAACCAGAGCTTTGAGGTCACTACCTTCAGAACAGAAGCAGACTACCTTGATGGGCGCCACCCCAGCTCAGTCTCTTTTACCGCAAATCTAGAAGAGGACCTAAAAAGAAGGGATTTTACCATAAACGCCTTTGCCGTTGATTGCACTGTAGGAAGGATCATTGATTTCAACAATGGGATGGAAGACCTTAAGAACCGGTGTATTCGAGCCATAGGAGATCCCAGGCAACGATTTTCAGAGGATGGATTGAGAATTCTGAGAGCCTGCCGATTTGCCTCGAAGCTCGATTTTTTCATCGAAGAAAATACCCTGAAAGCTATGAGTGAATTACGACATATGCTTCACAAGGTCAGCTATGAAAGAATCCGCGACGAACTATTCAAGCTTGTGCAAAGTGATCATCCGATACGGGGTCTTATGTACATGCATAAAACCGGAATCTTAGAGATTGTTCTCCCTGAACTAGCTGCAGGAAATGGTGTCAAACAGGGCGGCAATCATCATCAAGATGTTTTGATGCACTGCTTCGAAGTTTGCCAATCGTCTGTGAAGCTCACAAATCGTCTCGAAGTCCGTCTTGCATCACTACTGCATGACGTGGGAAAGAGTTTCGTTGTAGAAGAGCACGAAGTCCGTAATACTTTTTACAATCATGATCTTGTAGGAGCGGAACTGACAAGGCAGATTTTGAAGAGATTGAAAGCAAGCAACGAACAGATACAGACGGTCAGTAATCTTGTACGAAATCACATGTTCAATTACCAAAGCAACTGGTCGGACAGTGCAGTTCGCCGATTCATCAATCGAGTCGGTATCGAACACCTTGGAATGCTCTTCTGTCTCCGATTATCCGACCAGATGGCTATTTGGGGGAAAGCGGACACTCGTTTGCTTGAAGAATTAGAATCACGGATTCAAAAAATTATAGATGACAGGGATGCTCTCTCTGTCAAGGATCTAGCTGTGAACGGCAATGATCTGATGCAAATCGGCATACCCAAGGGAAAGCGTATCGGAGATACCCTTCATTTTCTTCTGGAAACGGTTCTTGATGACCCCAAACAGAATACAAAAGAACAACTGCTTGTATTGGCAAAGAATTATCAGTCTGTGTTGGGCTTCACCAACTGATCATACGCCAGCTTTGCAGCCCTCTGTTCAGCTTGCTTTTTATTCCTGCCTTCCGCCGGTCCAAAGACTGTCCCATTAACATTTACTTCCATGTGGAACGTAAAATCATGTTCAGGTCCTGTTCTTTTGACCAGCGTGTAGGTAGGCACCTTCCTCCAGCGTTTCTGCATATATTCCTGGAGGCTTGTCTTATAATCATGATTGTAATCATCCTCAAGAACAGCTTGAATCTGCTGCTTGAGATAGCGCATTACAAAATCTTTAGCTGAAGCAAAACCACTATCTAGATAACAGGCGGCAAAGAGAGCTTCCATACAATCGGCAAGCAAAGCTTTCTTATGTCTGCCTCCACTGTTTTCCTCACCTTTTCCTATCAGTATATACCGATCGACATGCAAGGATCTTGCAATTTTGGCAAGACTGTCTTCGCTAACTACAACACTTTTGATTTTTGAGAAATCCCCCTCCTGTTTAGCAGGAAGCTTTCTGAAAAGCCAATCGGCGACACAAAGACCCAAGACGCTATCACCAAGAAATTCAAGACGTTCATTGGTATCCACATTCTCGTTTGTTTCATTCGCATAGCTTCTATGCGTGAATGCAAGATTCAGCAACGAGAGATCTTTGATTAAAATACCGCTTTCCTCAATAAATGTAAGAAGCTCCCGCTCTCTCTCTGGATGAATGGCGGGAGCTTTCTTGAAGAGTGAACTCTCCATACTTTTTTTGTACCTTACAGTTCTTTGGCAAGGAACTCAACGGCGTCCTTTACCGTTTCAAACTCATTGGCCTTCTCATCGGGAATAGAAACACCAAGTTCCTCTTCAATGGCATAAACCAACTCATAGGTGTCAAGACTGTCTGCACCCAAATCCTTTCGGAACGATGCATCCATGGTTATCTTGTTTTCATCAATCTCCAACTTCTCTGCAATTAAAGACTTTACTTTCTCAAATACTGCCTTGCTGTCCATTTAGTCTCTCCTGTATGGGTTGTGTTGTTATTTATCCTGCAGTTCGATGACCTGCACACCACGATAAAAGCCACACTTAGGGCAAACGCGATGCGGCAGAACCATATTCCCACAGGTGCCACAACGAGAAAGAGTGGGGGAAGCAAGACGCATGTTCGCCGCTTTTCTTGAAGCTGCACTTGCCTTGGAAGTCTTATATTTGGGTGTTGCCATGTTTAAATCCTCTTACACTATGCAAATTTTTGACACGTAAGCAAGAATAACGGAAAAGCACTAAAGCGTCAACAACTTGATTCGATTTCTCATCATTTGTACCACTAAAGGAGGAACCATAGGAGAAATATCGGCTCCATATGCTGCCATTTCTTTGATAGCACTCGATCTAAGCTGAAAATATTTCGGGCTGGTAGGCATAAACAATACTTCCAACGATGGATTAAGCTGCTTGTTCGTCATAGCCAACTCAAATTCATAGCCAAAATCCACTAAAGCTCTGACTCCCCTGACCATCACGCCCACCCTATGATCCCTAGCAAAATCAACAACCAAACCACGATAACTTACCACTTCAATATTCGAATGGTTCACGAGAATCTTTCGGAGCATCTCCATTCGCTCAAGAGGGGTAAACAGACATTGTTTCTGGACATTGTCAGCAACTACAACATACAGCTTTTCATACAGGCGAGCACTTCGTTCAATTATATCGATATGACCATTGGTTGGAGGATCGAACGATCCCGGGAGCATGGCTATGCGTTCATCAGCGTTCATTGTTTTGCACTCTCCACATACTTTTTCATTGCGGTGAAGGCTTCAGAATTCTCATATACTATTCGTTTTACAAAACTGAAACTACCATCTTCTTCGGTTTGTACGACAGCGAACGTGCCTCTGCCTATATAACTAACCTTTTGATTGTCCTTTAGCCCTTCACTTTCAGCAATCTGCTCCAATACACAATCGAAGTGGCAGAACCCACCTTCAGGATGAGTTATTGCACACGCGATGCCTTCTATGACCTGGTCGCAGATTTTACATATCTCTTGTGGTTCTGTTACACGTTTTACCGGCAATTGAGGAAGATTGCTGTGATACGGTTTTTTATTTTGCTGCGGCAACAAAGAATTCTTTGGCTTCTTTGGTGTCTCAGCGTCCTTGGCAACAGTATTCTTTTTTGCAGGTTTCTTGGAACGATTGCGCTTATCCTTTCTATTCCGTTTTGGCTTGGAATTGCCTGGTTCCCTGTTCTTACTCTCTGACTCCATCAGTTACCTCACTAGAAAA
This sequence comes from uncultured Sphaerochaeta sp., assembly GCA_964547185.1. Lineage (GTDB taxonomy): Bacteria > Spirochaetota > Spirochaetia > Sphaerochaetales > Sphaerochaetaceae > Sphaerochaeta. The sequence goes on along the minus strand of CAZJMG010000007.1, from coordinate 19,904 downwards.
AAGAGTACCTTGTTTTCTCACTATGGACAAGACGTTGAAAAAGGGACGACAACGTGCCGTCCCCTCTCTCGCATGAAAAAAAGTGCTAAGCGTTCTTTCTGCGAATAAGTTCCTTGACCTTGGCCTTCTTGCCCACTCTGGAACGAATGTAGTAGAGCTTTGCTCTTCTGACACGCCCCTTTCTGACAACCTCGACTTTCTCGACTCGAGGTGAATGGAGCGGGAAAATTCTTTCCACACCAACACCATAGGAAATCTTGCGCACAACGAAACTTCTTCTTATTCCTCCGTTGTTTTTTGCAATAACCAAGCCCTCAAAAATCTGGACACGTTCATTGGTGCCCTCGATGATCTTGAAGTACACTTTAACGGTATCACCAACGCAGAAATTCTCTGCATTTTCCTTCATCTGTTCCGACTCAATAGCTTTAATTACATCCATCGTCTACGGTCCCCTTCGCACTATGTTCTTTCAATGCATTCAAAATCTTTCTGGAGTTCACATCCAACGATGCCGTCTCCAACAGATCCGGTCGATGAGACAAGGTCTTCTCAATCCGTTTCTGTAGTCGCCATTGACCAATTCTTGCATGATGCCCGCTCAATAATACAGCAGGTACATCTTTTGAGCAATAGGTTTCAGGCCTTGTATATTGAGGATATTCAAGCAATCCTCCATGAAAACTCTCTTCAGAGAGAGATTCACTTCTGATAACTCCGTCAATTAAACGATAGACCGCGTCTACGATAACCAAGGTGGATATCTCTCCGCTACTGATCACATAATCCCCAATACTAATCTCGTCATCAACATATAGGTCAATCACGCGTTGGTCAATACCTTCATAATGTCCGCATATAAAGACCAACGTTTCTTCCTTGCTCAGACTCTCGGCATATGATTGTGTAAATCTCTTTCCTGACGGGGAAGCATACACTACTCGCTTGGCCTTTGCATCAATGGATTGAAGAGCCCTGCAAAGCGGTTCGCAAGAGATAACCATCCCTGCGCCACCACCATAAGGGACATCGTCACAACTATGATGCTTGTCTGTTGCAAACGTCCTGAAGTCGATGATCTCATACTCTACCGTTCCCCGTTCTACGGCCCGCTTCATGATTGAGTTGGTAAAAAACCCTTCAACCATTGCAGGAAAAAGGGTGACAATCTGAATTTTCACGAAAGAATCCAAGGTGTTTTCAACTCAATCGTCCGCTTCTCAAGATCAACGCTCCCAAGAAACTGAGGCAAATACGGAACCATAGCAAGCGTACCTGCGTTCGTACGGACCTCGAGTAAAACGGCCTGGCCTCCTTCTGCGCTGTTCTCAACTACAGCAAGAACCTCATCTTCATGAACCAAGCTGCAACCGATGAGATCAGCAACATAATACTGTCCCTTTTTTAAAGGTGCAGCATGCTTGCGCGAAACCATCAAATGCTGTCCATTAAGAGCCTTGGCTTCTTCTGGACTATCATAACCAGAGAACTTCATCAGAGCTTGTGAGCCAAGCATCCTGAATGACTGAACAGTAAGAAGTTGCTCTGATCCATCTTTTGAGCGAAGAACAACTTCCTTCAGTTTCCCAAGGTAGGCACATTCTTCATTATGTGTATGGATTTTCACCTCTCCGTTTATCCCAAAAGGGCTTTTCACGGTAGCTGTCCAGAGCAATTCTTCCATAGTTCAGTCCAGTATTTCCAGCACGGCACGCTTGCCGCCCTTTGTAGCGGAGGCACTAAGGATGGTCCTTATTGCCTTGGCAATGCGTCCTTGCTTGCCGATCACTTTGCCGACATCCTCACTGGCTACTTTCAGTTCAAGGATCGTCGACTTTTCGCCTTCAATCACATTGATACTGACTTCATCAGGGATATCAACGAGTGATTTCACAATGTATTCAACAAGATCTTTTTCCACAACTATCTCCTGGAACTTATTCCTGGACAGTTCTGGTCACCGTCACACCATTCTTATTGAGCAAGCTCTTCACTGTATCGCTAGGCTGTGCACCCTTTGAAAGCCAGTCTTGAATCTTCTCAACCTGCAGCACAACCTGCTGGTCTTTTGCGGCCAATGGATGATACTGGCCGACCTCATCAAGAGTTCTGCCTTGGGTTTTAGCCCTGGAATCCATCACCACGATTCGGTAGTCCGGTCTTTTCTTGCTGCCAAATCTTTTCAATCTCATGCTCGTACTCACGTCAATTCCTCCTACGAATTCAACTCTACATACCCATCTGTTTCAGCATTGCAGCCTGGTATTTTTTATTTTTTGCCAACTTCTTCATCGTAAGTCGCATTTTTTCAAACTTCTTGAGAAGACGATTCACATCACTGACAGTCGTACCGCTTCCGCGTGCAACTCTCTTTCTTCTCGTGGGTCCCATTATATGGTAATTAGCTCGTTCCGCATAGGTCATGGATAAGATAATTGCTTTCTCTCTACGAATTTCTTCCTTATCGATATCATCTTCACTGATTTGTCCTTTCGCTCCGGGCAACATTTCCAGAATTTGCTCCATGGAACCCATCTTGTCCATCGAGTTAAGTTGGTCAAGATAATCCTGCAGATCGAAGGTGTTCTTTGCCATCTTCTGCTGCATTTTGATTGCTTGTTCTTCATCAACAACACTCTGAGCCTTCTCAACCAAGCTGACAATATCGCCCATGCCAAGAATTCTGCTTGCTATACGGTCGGGATAGAATGGATCAAGATCATTCATCTTCTCACCGACGCCTATGAACTTGATAGGTTTGCCAACCACAGAACGCAAGCTTAAGGCTGCTCCACCACGGGTGTCACTATCGAACTTCGAGAGAACAACTCCAGTGATCCCAACCTTCTGTTCAAATTCCTGGGCAATGGTCACCGCATTCTGACCGGTCATGGCATCAGCGACAAACAGTGTTTCATCTGGTTTGATGGCATCTCGGACCTTCTGGATTTCACCCATGAGGATTTCATCCAAGTGCATACGACCGCTGGTATCAACAATCAAAACATCACGTTGTTCTTTCTTGGCATGTGAAAGGGCAAGAGCAGCAACCTTCGCGGGGTTCTTCTCTCCTTCAACACTGAATACAGGAACACCGACAGCTTCCCCAAGCACTTTCAACTGCAATATCGCAGCAGGCCGTACAAGGTCAGCAGCAACAAGCATTACCCGCCTGCCTTCCTTTTTCAAACGGGCAGCCAACTTGGCACTGGTTGTTGTCTTACCAGATCCCTGCAACCCCATCATCAAGATAACAGAAGTGGTATCAGGGCCCTTGAGCTGTAATTGTTGATTCTCTTCATCACCGAGCAACGTGACCATTCGGTCATATACAATCTTTACAAACTGCTGTCCGGGATCGACGGCCTTGAGGACTTTCTCCCCCATGGCTTCTTCCATGGTCCCATTGATGAAGCGTCGTACAACCCGAAGGTTTACGTCAGCATCAAGCAGGGCTACCTTGATTTCCTCAACGGCATCCTGGATGTTTTTCTCAGTTATTTTGGACTTGCCGGCAAGAGATCGCATGATGCCGGAGAACTTATCGCTTATTGAATCAAACATTACCTTACTCTATTATAGTTTTCGCTCAAGATAAACCTTATACCCCACAGCTGTCTTTTCTGTCAAGGAGTGCTTGCTACACCCTCGTCATCAAAACGTACCAATTGTTGATCCTCATTGAGGATTACCGATTCACCTTGCATGTTCCCAATCCGGTAGCTGACCATTGTCGAGACTCCCGGTTCCATCTGTGTTACCCCAAGCAATGTCTGGCTGCCCATGACTGTATGCTTGTTGTGCGTAATGATTATGAACTGGCTATTGAGTGCAAACTCCTGAAGCACAGAGAGAAAATACCCAATATTCCGATCATCAAGAGCAGCATCGATTTCATCAAGAATACAGAACGGAGAAGGCTTGACTTGATAGGTTGCAAACAGCAACGCAACAGCGGTCATTGAGCGTTCTCCTCCACTGAGCAAAGAAAGATGGGTAAGTTTCTTCCCTGGAGGCTGAGCAAGAATATCTATGCCACTTTCAAGAACATTTTCTTGATCTACAAGGGAAAGCTCAGCCCGACCTCCTCCAAAAAGCCTCCTGAACATTTCTTGGAAATTATGGGATATTTGTTTATAAGAAGCAAGAAAAAGAGCCTCGCTACGGGTCTTTATTTCCGTAACCACAGCATCAAGGTCGGCTTTTGCCTTCAATAAATCATCCAATTGCTTTGTGAGAAAATCGTATTGCTCTTTGACTTCAGCATACTCATCTTCAGCCATTTGGTTGATATATCCCATTCCCTCGATTTTTCGTCGTACCTCCTCAAGCCGTGTCTTAAGGACCGGTATGTCTACTACTGCATCTTCGAGCCTACTTTCAAATTCCTTGAGACTTTTTCCTGTATTTTCAAAAAAAGTTGTATAGATATTGGTGATATTGGTTGTCAGCTGATCGATTTGCAGATCGAGTTTCTCTTTTTCAGTTCTAAGGGTCTGCAACTGTTCGTACGAAGCATCCTTCTGTTCCTGTTTGGCCCGTATCTGCTGCCCATGGTCCTCAATGACAACAATCAAGTCCTTCAATTCTTCATTTAGAGTCGATATTTGAGTCTTGATCGTCTTTACCTGCTCTTCAACCTCACGAATATCTTCCTGTGTTTCATATATTCTCTCTTGCGCACTTTCGGATAATTTCAGAGCATCCTTGTACTGATACTCCTGTTCTGTTACCGAACGTTGCAATTTAGCAACCCAGTCTTTTGCCGCTTGTTTCTGGCCTTGCAATTGATTGCATGCAATTTTCTGATCCGTAATGCTCTGATGATAACGCATCTGCTCTTCTGATAGTCTCTTATTCTCGTCTCTGAGGTATGCAATGCGCTCTCGATTGCTCTGCATCCTCTTTCTCAGAGCAACTACTTCTTCATCAAGGCGCCTTTTTTCTCCAATCGTACCTTCTTCAGATATCAGCTCATCGAAAAACGTCGGTTGCATGGCTTCATACGCTGCAAAGTGCGAGAAAAGATGAGAGGCCAAATCCTTCAATGAAGTAAAAAATTGCAATTGTCTTTGGATCAAGTCTTCTGTGGAAATGTTTGTGAGCTTGAGTTTTTCCAGAAAATGTTCTTGTTCTTCAATACTATCATTCAATCTGCGTATGCTCTGTAGCACATGATTGCGTGATGCTGTTTTTGCTTGGATGGAATACCCGCTTTGTCTCAACTTTTCTTCAATTTGCACTACGATTACATCAGTCAATTTCTTGATGTGCAGAGCAAGCTCATCACCCTGCGTTTCAAGACGCATGTTCTCTTCATCAAGGCCCTGAATCTCTTCTTGCTGTCTTGCAATCAGAATCCGTGTTTTTTCCAAGGATTGTTCATTTCTTTCAATATCTGCAACAAGCTGTTCGATGGAAAGATCCAAGTCTGAAATCTCATCAAGCTTTTCATCTATCTCTTGGGTATCTCGTTGGATATGATCCAAAATAACTTCCGACCGCCCTTTTGCCTGATCTTTCTGTTGTACAAAATCCCTGAACCTTTGGGTCAGGAGTTCCAGCTTGTCGACTCTTCCTTTTGTGGCCTCATCCAGACGTTGCAACTCTGTCTGAATGGATATGCGCTTTGACCCTAACGTACGCATCTGCTGTTGCATCGCTTCAATTACTTCATCGTAATCGGTCAACGTGCCCCTTCTTGTCTCAAAATCACGTTGGCAGCGTTCTTTCTGCTCAATCTTGCTCTCTCTGAGCAAGAGATAAGATTTGAGGGTTGATAACTGTACATCCACCTCCAAGGTAAACTGCTCATTCTTCAATTCACGATATGAGATAGCCTTTGCTGCCTGGTTCTTTTTGGTCTCATAGTTGCGTTTGACTTCTTTGAGGATGGTCTCCACCTGAAGAATGTTCTCATCGGTTCTAGCTAGTTTTCTTTCTGCTTCAATGCTTTGTACTTTGAACCGCGAAATCCCTGCGGCCTCTTCAAAAATATAACGACGATCTTCAGGTTTGGATGAGAGAATCTGGTCGATTTTTCCCTGTTCAAGGATAGAATATGCGCTCTTGCCTACCCCGGTATCAAAGAACAACTCTCGAATGTTTTTCAACAAGACTCTGTTTCGATTCAGGTAGTACTCGCTGTCCCCGTTGCGAAAAATCCGTCTTTTTATCTCAACCTCAGCCTCTTGGATGGGAAGATGTTTCATCTCATTTGATATGACCAGACTCACCTCTGCCACCTGCAAAGGCTTTCGGGTGTCTGTACCATTGAAGATGACGTCTTCCATCTTGCCTGCGCGAAGCGTCTTGGTGGATTGCTCGCCGAGAACCCATTTGATGGCATCGACTATGTTGCTTTTCCCACACCCATTGGGACCAAGCAAACTGGTAATTCCATCAGAAAACTCCAAGTGCACTTTATCAGGAAATGACTTGAAACCATATATTTCCAAGCTTTTTAAGAACAATGTGTACCCTCTCTATGCTTGACGCGGTATCTTGTCAATTATAGCATAGATTAGCTTGTGAACAAAAGTAGGAGAAAGAAAGGCGGTGGAGCAATTGCTATTCAGTTGTGAACAGAGGGGTACTATTTGTGGGCTTGATGAAGCCGGACGCGGCCCTCTTGCAGGACCGGTGGTAGCAGCGGCTGTTGTTCTTTGCGATGATTTTCCTATTCATATATTGGGAGACTCTAAGAAATTAAGTGAAATGCAACGGCAAAAGGCGGAAGAAATCATCAAACAACAAGCTCTGTATTGGTCTGTAGGAATCGCAAACTCCAAAGAAATTGACAGGATCAACATACTAGAAGCTTCCTTATTGGCTATGAAGAGGGCCTACCAGAAGATACGAGAATTGACACCGATTCACACAGCATTGGTGGATGGAAACAAGATTCCCGATCTAGACTGCCCAACCCAAGCCATTATTAAGGGAGATGCCACAGTACCAGAAATCATGGCAGCCTCCATTTTAGCTAAGAACCAACGTGACAGATACATGGTTCTCTGTGATAAAAAATGGCCGCTCTACGATTTTGCAACACACAAAGGCTATCCAACCAAAAAGCACAGAGAGGCCTGTCTGCTCTATGGCTTGTGCCCAATTCATCGACGTACGTTCTCCATCAAGAACAGAAAAGACAGCCAAGAACAACAACTGCTGTGGTAAGGCGTAAAAAAGGCAGCCTTAAGCTGCCCATTTCTTACTGCTGTTTTGTATTTTGCTTGATAAAATCCAAGGATTTTTGCAATTCCTTAAGAAATTCTCCTAAATCTTCTTGATAGACAATAATGGACTGTCTGATGAATCTATCACTGTCCGGCATGCCTTTGCTTTCCACCATATTGAGGAACATATCCCCATAGATGTTCTCTTTTACATTAAAGAAATAAGTCCTGTCATTCTTGACAAGTCTTGTTGAAAATACTTCTCCACGTTGTCCCACGCTTACATCCTCGCTTGTATATGTCTGAACATACTTGTAGCAGTGTTATAGCCAATGTGTCAACTGTAGGTACTTGACGAATATTTCAGAATCCTTTATAAAAGGGAACGTAATCAGATACGCGCCTATCGTATAATGGTATTACCTCAGCCTTCCAAGCTGAAGAAGCGGGTTCGACTCCCGTTGGGCGCTCTAGAACAAAACCCTTACACTATAAAGAATTGATTAACCCACACTAAAGCGTGTGGGTTTTTCATTGGTTTTACTGACCCAACCCAACTCCCATTTCCTTGGCACAGGTGATCAGATAATGATTCTCTGGTATATATTTTACAGGGCCTGCTACAGATTCAAGTGCGACGGGAACAATTTCATTGTTTTGGTATGCCATCATATGACCCCAGCGGTTTTCCATTATTTCCAAGGCACAACGACTGCCAAGAGCTGTAGATATCATCCTGTCATATGGCGTTGGAGTTCCTCCTCGTTGGACATGTCCTAAGATGGTAACCCGAGTCTCTCTTGCGGTGAGCTTCTCAAGTTTGGTTGCCAGATCGGCTGTTCTTGTTTTAAGCATCTGCTCTACTTTCTGTTTTCCGTTGTCTTCAGAAAGCACCTTTGCCATGGTTTGGCTGATGGCCCCCTCAGCTACAACCACGATACTGAATTTCTTACCCTCACGAGTCCGACGAAGAATGGCATCTGCAACCACCTGTTCATCGTACACAAGCTCAGGCAATAAAATCACATCAGCTCCACCTGCTAGGCCGCTTCCCAAAGCAAGCCAACCGACCTTGTGACCCATTGTCTCTACAATGATAATTCGGTGATGACTGCTGGCAGTACTGTGCAATCGATCTATGGCTTCAGTAGCTATCATCATCGCAGTGTCAAAGCCGAATGAGATATCAGTGTGCATGATGTCGTTATCTATCGTCTTTGGTAAGGTCAGCACATTCAATCCAGCCTTTGCTAATCGAAAAGCGTTTTTCTGCGTTCCTCCACCCCCTAGGCAGACCAACCCACTCAGATGATTCTTGTGATAGTTCTCCACAATGACATCAGTCATATCCATCACTTTACCGCCGATGGGCATCTTGTGAGGTTTATCCCTGCTTGACCCTAGAATCGTCCCACCACGGGTAATAATACCCGAAAGGTACGTGTCATCAAGTACAACAAAGCGGTTTTCCATCAAACCCCGAAACCCATCCAGATACCCTACAAGAGTATACCCACCTTGATGCAACAAGGTTTTTCCCACTGCTCTAATAGCTGAATTCAAACCTGGAGTATCTCCTCCGCTGGTAAGGATTCCAATCAATTTGCTCATCGTGTTTCTCCTTTTTCCGAAGCAAACAGAATTTTTGCAACTTCAAGGTATAGAGCCTTGTAAGCCTTTGCTGCAGTGCTTCTTTTATCACTCACCCCTATGGGATCCTGCAACAGCGCCATCCTTTGAACTGCACTACTGCTCGGGATCATGGTCCTCAGACATACATCATCTTCCATCAATTCCTGAACTATTGCCTTTTGCATCCCGATCCTTCGATCAAACTGTGATACAAAGCATCTGATATGGGCTGTATCTAGCTGCAAATCGGCAGCCTTGTTTTTGACTTCGTTCATACCAAGCAGGGATAAAGCAGAAGGAAGAATCGGAATAAGAATCAAGTCGGAAGCCAAAAGAACGTTGTCGGCTATCAAGTCCAAAGTTGGAGGGGTATCGAGAATGACTAAGTCATAAGAATCGTGAAGAGACTTGAAGCGCCTGGCCAACTGGTCAGACGCGTGCTTCTTCTTGTCAAGAAGCAACACTAGTTCGCTGTAGTTTTCACTGGAAGGTAAAACATCCAGCAAAGGAAAATCTGTAGGTCGAATTTGCTTGTAAAACGATTTAGCACCCTTGAGCAAAGCATTTGAAGAATGGCTTTTCTTCGGTGCAACTTGTAGAAAAAAAGAGCTGGATCCAACCCTGTCAAGATCGACCAACAATGTACGCAGACCGGATTCACTTGCATAATACCCAAGGTTGACAGATGCAGTACTTTTACCTACTCCACCCTTACTGCTGTACAGTGCAAGAACCTTCATTGCGAATCCTCCCATAACTCTGAGGTAAGAGCTCGAAATGCATCGAGCTTGATCTGGATATCAAGCTGCACCTTAACCATGACCTGCATGACAGTCATAGGGGGGTTGTCAAGCTTGAGCAGTCTGTCTTGAAATACAATCAAGCTATACCAGGAGCCGAGAACTTCCTCAAGTTGCAAAAGATCTTGAGCAGGAGCCGCATTAGACATCGAGCGGAAATCCAACCGTCTCTTCACAGCCTTATACACCTTCTTCAGAGCTTTCACGTCATTTTCAGAGTGGACCTTTTGAACAGACTCAACCAATGAACGTTGAGCCTTAAGTTCTTTCTCCTCAAGAGGGAATTGCCCAAGCATAAAAGCACATTGTTGTGTCAACGAGGCCATTTCTTCCCAATCAATACCCAAGAAAGCTTGCTCAAATTTCTGACGTGTGGTCTCCAATTTCTGCCTATCCAAAAACTCTTGCAGCCCATACGTTGCAAACAATGACGCAACCACCAGTTCTTTGGCAAGTTTCTTTTGTCGCTTACAGAGCAAGCGAATTCGTTTCCTAAGCGATGCATCCAGTAAGGGCAATACAAACTTGGCCAAGAAACAGAATTGTCTGACCAAGGCAAGTTGTTGCTCCAAAGAATTGCTCTGCTTTATAGCTTTGTACAACGTATCCAGGCCATGGTTCACTGGATTTTGAAACAGGGCAAGAAAAGGAGGATGTTCAAAAAACTGCATCAACAGCTCTTCTTGAGATCCTATCGTATAAACTTCCAACCGATTCTCACTCACATAATATCGAAGAAAAGCAATCAAGACATCTTCAGCGTAGTACAGCGACCCCTCGGATATCTCTTCCCTACGTTCCCAAAAAAGAGAGTAAGGAGCAAAGCAGGCTTCGCAAGTGCGTAAATCGGTGTCTTTTGCCAGTAGGAATTGCCAATTTCGTTGTTCTTTCATAAGTCTCCCTTGCATTTTTGCGCATATAGATGGTATAGATCCCTTTGTGCTCGTCTCTCATCTGGATCCCCGCTACCCAGCCTTTGATTGAAAGAATCTTCCAGAAGACTGAATGAGGAGGCAGTATCCTGCCAATGAGCTTGAAGAAAGAGTTCCAGCTCCTGTTGAATGTCCTTGTTGTACAGAGGAACCATAACTTCAATCCGAGTATCGAGATTGCGTTCCATCCAATCAGCAGACCCCAAGAAATACAAAGGCTCTCCCTGATTGTGGAATTTTACAATTCTCGTATGTTCAAGATATCGGTCAATGAGGGCTTTTGCCTTGATGGAGCACGTATCCTTATGCAAAGCCATCGAACAGATACCACGAATCATCAATGAAATTTCCACACCCTGCTTATCTGCCTTGAATAACTGCTTGATCAACTGCTCATCCACAAGATTGTTGAGTTTGAGTGTTATAGAAGCAGGCTTTCCCAGTTTTGCCTGAGCAATTTCGGCCTTTATCAAATTGATAAAGCGTTTGCGGGTATAGAACGGTGAAACTATGAGATGTTTGAACTTGATATCGGCAAAGCCACGTTCCAAAAGATAGAACAGCTTGTCTATTTCTTGGGTGAGCTTATATTCAGAGGTAAGAAGCAGATGATCACTATATTGACTGGCTGTATTCTCGTTGAAGTTTCCGGTACCGATCAGGGCAATCTTCTTCTCCCCATCAGGACCAACTCGGTTGATGATACACAGCTTGCTATGTACTTTCATTCCTTCAACGCCGCTGATTAGATTTATATTCTTTTCTCTGGTAAGTATTTCCGTCCACTCAATATTTATTTCCTCATCAAATCGCGCCTGCAATTCCAAGTACAGAGTCACCTCTTTGCCGTTTCTTGCCGCATTGCGAAGTGCATTGATGACGCTGGAATTCTGAGGCACCCTGTAGAGGGTCATCTTTATTGATTTCACGCGGGCATCGAGGGCAGCCTCTCTGAGCAGCTCGATGATGCAGTCATAACTGTGATAGGGCAAACTAATCAGATGGTCCCGTTTTTCTGCTTGGTCAAGCAAGCTCTGATTCTCAAGCAATGTATGGTGCTTAAGGGGTTTCTGTTCTTCAAAATAGAGACTCTTATCCCCTACCTTCGGAAATTTCAGCAGATCACGAGCATTGTGATACCGCCCTCCCTTGATGATTATCCTGCATTGCTTCAACTTTGCATGATCGGTGATATAACTGAGCATCGCGTCAGGAAGATTGCGATCATAGACAAATCGCACAGGATCTCCTTGGCTGCGTTGTTTGATGGAACTGGAGAGCTTCTCATAAAGACTTCTGGTGATCTCGTCCGTAAGATCATACTCACCATCGCGCGTTATCTTGATGGTATATGCGTCATAGCAATCGTAAGGGAATGCCTTGAAGATGGTATCGAGTTTGTATCGGATGATATCCTCAAGATATATATAGTGATGATACCCGCCTCTTGAGGGTAGCCTCACATACCGAGGCAGAATATCAGTTGGAACTTCTATCAATGCATAGCGATAATCCTTGGGGTTGTCTTTCATATACATATGCACTGCCAAATACAGTGTTACATGCTTAAGGTATGGAAAATTCAGTTTAGGATTCAAGAGAATGGGAAACAGGTGGTTTCTCAGAGATTCTGAAAAGTATTGCTCCACATACTCCTTTTGTGTTTGGGTCAAAGCTTTCTCATCCACCAAACAAATACGTTTTTGCCGTAATTGAGCGAGAAGATCTTCCAATACACGATCGGTACGCTCACTAAGGCGCTTTACTTCCTTCAGTATCTGTTTCAGCAAGATTTTGGGATTTTCCGTCTCTTTCAGTTGATGATGCTCAGGATCCTTCAGGGCCCGATGAATCGACCCAACCCTGACAGCATAGAACTCATCAAGGTTAGAGGAGAAGATGCCGATGAACTTCAATCGCTCCATCAAGGGAATTGTTTCCTTTTCAGCACTCATCAATACACGTTCATTGAAGCTCAGCCATCCTAGTTCGCGATTCACATACTCTTTCTTCGCTCCCATAGCACCTGCCTGTCGTTCTGTTTATAGTATACGGCGAGCAAGGAAGAACTGTCCATGAAAGAAAGTGTACTAATTGTTAATATTCTGTGAAAATCTGCATTTTTGGCATTTTTCCCGATACTGTTGCAGGATGTCAGAATCTGATATAGTGGCTGTAGATTGGAGGATTCATGCAAGCATTGCTCAAACGATATATCCGGCTCATCCTTGAAGTGCAACTGAAGCTGCAAACCGGAGATGGTCTGTCTATCAACACAGAGACCAACCTGTTCCCGTTTGCAAGACAACTGGCAGATGAAGCCTGTCGGCTAACCGGCCAGGTGACCACCATTGTTGAGACAGAAGAGGGAAAGGTTATTCAAGCTCTCACCATCGAACCTGTACAAAAAGAGATATTCAGGCCTCCTCTCTCGAAGGTGGTCATGTGTCATCTTGTTGATCTAGGAGCGTTCCCCTTTCTTACCGATGAGGACGAACAGAACATCATTGAGGAAGTAGCACGCCTGGCACAATACGGCTGTCTCAGTGAACCGGTATTTCTTGATCGAAGAATTGCGGTTCCCTGGGCAAATGTTCCCTTACCAAGTGAACGATGGGCAACCGAGGTCCTTGGCCAAACTGCGAGTACAGAAGAGACCTGGTCGTTGTTTGCCACATTGCTGCGACTCAACGATGCCTATGGGTTGGCTTTTTGGGAAGAACAGGCAAACCTTCTTGATTACCGAAAGAAACATCTGAATGCTCTTGGACAAGTTCATCTAACTCTGATCGGGGATGGTTTCAAACTTGAAGCCGACCAAAGTCCGTCAACATGTTGGGCTGGGGGTCGAACAAAACTGCATGACGGGCGAACCTTCATCCCGACACTCCCTATCCAGAGTATTCATGTTGCGTTGAACAAAGAGAGCGCACAGGGTGATATAGAGGCGAGCAGACCCTTTTACTTGCTTGGAAAACTCGTAAAGGAAGCAAGATTTACCATCAGTGATGGTGTTGTGGTAGCGTATTGTGCATCAGAAGGCAAACAGGCTCTCGATGCATTCTTCTGTTTGGACGAAGGAGCAAGAAGAGTTTCTGAAATATACATTGCTGATCACGATACGATTGAGAGCAGATACCTTTCAAACTCCATCCATCCCCATTTTTCGCAAGACATCACCACTTGTATAGTCTTCGGAGGATTCTCGCTTGACACCCTAACAACACACCAAACACATGAGGATGTAGAGGCAAGCAATCTCAATGAATCATTGGTCAGGATGATCGTTCCCATCGGGGACAGTCATCTGTCTCTTGCTGCCTATGATGCATTGAAGATCGAACATATGATACTCAAAGAGGGAGTTTTTTGCATAGAATAGAAGGGAAAGTCATGAAAGACAATGAATTGGATATGTATGCTGACTTGATTATAAAGAAAGGGATCAATCTTCAAAAAAATAAAGGTGTCCTCATACTCACCGGATCGGGAACCTATTATTTCGCCCGGAGGCTGAGTAAGGCAGCATACCGCCATGGCGCGAGTTATGTCCAAGTATTGCTCGATGACATGGACGTCCTTGCAACACGGCTTACGTACCAAGATACCGAACAGCTACAGTTCAATCCTGCCTTTTTGAAAGCACTTGATTATGAATTTTGTGCAGAGGGGTGGTCCTATATCAGGATTGACAGTACGGAAGAGAGACTGGACCATGCAGAGCTGGACCAAGAAAAGTATCAGGTTTATGCCACAGCGAAGCGAATCTTCAGTGAGGCAAGGGTCCAAAAACTGATGAGACATCAGCTGCCTTGGTGCGTATGTGTAGCTGCAGGTCCTCTCTGGGCTCAACAAGTCCTAGGCCAAAAGGCCACGGAAGATGATCTTTTTGAGGTTCTCAAACCGATTCTTCTCTTGGATACAGACGATCCAATTGCTGCGTGGGAAGAAAAAAAGGAACTGTTGATAAGAAGACAAACCTATCTCAATGAACTTGAATTGGAAAGCTTGCATTTAACAAGTCCTAAAACCGATCTTACCATAGGGCTGAGCAAGAACGCCCGCTTTATCGGAGGAGGCGAAGTATTGCCTGATGGAAGATCGTTCTTTCCAAACCTTCCAACTGAAGAAATTTTTACCACACCCGACTTTTCTCGTGCAGAAGGCTACATAACCACCACAAGACCGGTACAGGTACTGGGAAGCAACACTGAGGAAGTTCGGTTTGTCTTTAAAGGTGGGAAGGTTGTTGAATACACAGCAAAGCAAGGCTCAGAAGTCCTAGAGAGATTCTTTGCTATCGATGAGGGGACAAAAAGCATTGGGGAAATCGCGTTGGTGGATGAGACCAGCCCAATTGCGAAGAGCGGTCTAGTCTTCAACTCTATCTTGCTTGATGAAAACGCATCCTGCCATATTGCTCTCGGAGCAGGATACCCTACTGCACTGTCCAACGGCTCTCAACTTAGTGATGATAATCAGCTCAGAGAGGCGCTCTGCAACACCAGCCTGATGCATGTTGACTTCATGGTAGGATCCAAAGAACTCAAGATAATAGGTCGGTGCAGAAACAAAGAAGAAGTGGTTCTCATGCAGGATGGTATATTCGCCTTTAATTGAGATCGCTGATCAGGCGCAACCCGTCAAGAGTGTGCATTGGAGATATATGATTGATTCGGTCTATGAGCGGGGCTATCGTCCTGCTCAACCCACCGGTTGCAATTACATACACCTCTTGGCCTAATTCCTTTTCTGTTTTCTCGATGATGGTCTTGACCATACCACTGTAGCCGAACATGATTCCGCTTCGGATGGAATCTTGGCTGGTTCTCCCTAAGACAGAAGGGGGGATTTTCAATTCAACTTGAGGCAGTTGAGCAGTATTGCCAAACAAAGCATTCACAGCAGTCACCAAACCCGGAGCAATGGCAACGCCAAGCACTGACCCATCACTGCCCACCGTTGTCAGAGTAAGTGCTGTTCCAAAATCAATGACAACAACCGGCCCATCAGGATGCATATGATGAGCCTGGGCGGCATTTGCCAAAAGGTCGCTCCCCAACTCATCAGGAATACTCTCTCTTTTCAATCCTGTTTCTACAGAGTGATCAACCATCAAAGGATGAACATCGAAGAGTCGTATGATGTTTTTCTGCATGGATCGAGTAAGATTGGGAACAACCGAACTGATTATCGCCCGACTAATATCATGTTTATGCAGGTT
This sequence comes from uncultured Sphaerochaeta sp., assembly GCA_964547185.1. Lineage (GTDB taxonomy): Bacteria > Spirochaetota > Spirochaetia > Sphaerochaetales > Sphaerochaetaceae > Sphaerochaeta. The sequence goes on along the minus strand of CAZJMG010000007.1, from coordinate 4,138 downwards.
CGCATGACTGAGCAGGCTATCAAGAACAACAAAGTATTCATCGGTAGTCTTTTTCTGATCACTGTAAATCCTGAACGATTGCACCCATCGCTGTTTGTCGTGCACCGCAATGACAATGTTTGTATTCCCGATATCCAGAGCGATCAGCATAAGGCCTCCCTAAAGAGCAACCGTTTGATTGTTCATGCCGTATTTCTCATTTCTCAGAGCCTTGATGGACCCATCGGTAAAATACTCTTCGAATCTCATCATTCTGTCAATAACACCATTGGGAGTGAATTCAATGATTCGGTTCGCTATGGTATCAACAAACTGATGGTCATGACTATTGAACAGCAAAACGCCGTTGAAATCAATCAGACCATCGTTGAGAGACGTTATTGCTTCAAGATCCAAGTGACTGGTAGGCTCATCAAGTATCATGCAGTTCGTCTGCTCAAGCATCATCCTTGAAAGCACGCAACGAACCTTCTCTCCACCGCTGAGTACGGTACAATCCTTGAGTGCCTCATCTCCGCTGAAGAGCATACGGCCAAGGAAAGAACGAATATAGGTATCATCTTTTTCCTCACTATAATTGCGCAGCCAATCGGTAATTGATATATGCTCTGTAAAAAGATGACTGTTGTTCTTAGGAAAGTAGGAAAGACTTGTCGTAACGCCCCACTCATACGTACCGCTGTCAGGTTCCATATTGCCACTGAGAATTTCAAAAAGAACAGTCTTGGCAAAATGGTTTGGTCCAACGAAGGCAACTTTGTCGCCGTTGTTCAACACCAAGTCAAATGAATCGAGTACTTTCTCACCCTCAATAGTCTTACTCAGGCCTTTTACTTCAAGTATTTTCTTTCCACACTCACGCAGAGGCTTGAATGCGACATACGGGAACCTCCTGCTTGACGGCTTGATATCATCAATAGTGAGTTTGTCAATCAATTTTTTTCTACTGGTTGCTTGCTTGGCTTTTGCAACGTTGCTGGAAAACCGAAGAATAAATTCTTTCAGCTCCGCAATCTTTTCCTCTCTGCGTTTCTTCTCGTCCTTCATCTGTTTCGCTGCAAGCTGACTGGACATATACCAGAAATCATAGTTGCCTACATAGAGCTGAATCTTTCCAAAATCAATATCAGCAATATGGGTACAGACAGTATTGAGGAAGTGACGGTCATGGCTTACCACTATGACGGTGTTGTCAAAATTTGCCAGAAAGTCCTCAAGCCAATGAATCGATTCAAGATCCAGGTGGTTTGTCGGTTCGTCAAGAAGCAAGATATCGGGATTTCCGAAAAGAGCTTGTGCAAGCAGTACACGAACTTTGATATTGTCTTCAACCTCGGCCATCATCTTTTGCTGAAGATCTGTAGATATCCCCAATCCATCGAGCATCTGGGCAGCCTGAGCTTCTGCTTCCCAACCACCCATGTCTGCAAAATCCCCTTCCAACTCAGCAGCACGAAGACCATCTTCTTCAGTAAAGTCTTCTTTTGCATAAATAGTATCCCGCTCTTTCATGATTGAGTAGAGCTTTTCATATCCCATTATGACAGTCTCGAGGACAGTATATGTATTGAATGCAAAATGATCCTGTCTCAGAACAGCCATTCGCTGGTTGCTTGGAATGATGATCTCACCTGTATCTGCTTCAATTTCACCAGAGAGAATCTTGAGAAAGGTGGATTTTCCTGCTCCGTTCGCCCCTATGATTCCATAGCAATTGCCTGGGGTGAATTTGATGTTGACCTCTTTAAAGAGCATTTGCGTCCCGTAGGAGAGACCGATGTTAGAAGCTGTAATCATGTAGGTTTCCTCTTTCCTAAGTATCCGAAAAAAAAGAGCAACCCACAAGGTTGCCCCTTCCTTATTAGTAATAGTTCCTAGGGGAATCGAACCCCTATTTAGAGACTGAGAATCTCCTGTCCTAACCATTAGACGAAGGAACCGGTGCCTGGGATGGAGGGATTCGAACCCCCAAAGGCAGAACCAGAATCTGCAGTGTTACCATTACACTACATCCCAAATTCAAAATCCTGTGGTAGGATACGTAAATGCGTATATTTTGTCAAGTACATCGTCTGAATAATTCCTACTCTCCATGATAGAGCTGAAGAACTTGCACATCGTACCCAGCCAATGTCTTTTCATAGTTCAAGAAAGGAAGTCCAATGACACCTAAAAAGCCTGCGACATGAGCCCCCTGTTCAGTGAACATGGCAGCGGCAGCCTGCAAGGTACCTCCGGTCGCTATCAAATCATCCACGAGCAGGATATTGCTGTTTTTCACAATATCCACCTCCTGGACACAAACCACATCACAGCCATACTCCAATTCAAAACTTTTGGAGACCACCTTGTTCGGGAGTTTTCCCATTTTCCGAACCAAGATCAAGGGCAAGCCAAGACGTTCTGCCAGAGGAGCTCCGAAAATAAAGCCTCGAGCCTCGACAGCGGCGATGCTATCGATATCCATATTCCTGCAAATGGCTTCCATGCTGTCGATACAAAAAGAAAAAGCCTCAGGGACAGCAAGAATTCCAGTGATATCATAATACAATACACCTTTTTTAGGAAAATCGGGAACTTTTCTGATAACACGGTCCAAATCATAGTTTGTGTTCATAATGCCTCTCACTTGGAATATTGTTTCTTGAATGCAGTAACCCGAGCACTTGCCGACTCGTAAAAGTCACTTCGCTTGCCGTCCTTGAGATACTCGTATGCCAAGGCGGCAATCATAGCCCCATTATCGGTACAGAGCTTCAGAGAAGGAAAAGATACCTCGTACCCTCCTTCTTCAAAAGCCATAAGCTCACTTCTGAAATAACTGTTTGCGGCAACACCACCACCGGCGCTTATCCGTCTCAGCTTTGTATCCTCAAGAGCAAGCCTGATTCGCTTCATAAGCATGTTGATAGCGGACCTCTGAAACGAAGCAGCGATATTTTCCATGCTTTTCTCACTCTCAGAATCCCAAAACAGATCAAGTTGATTAATCGCGGCGCTCTTCAGGCCACTGTAGGAGATGTCATACGGCCGATGACGCTCCTTCAAGGTAGGTCCTGGAAAAAGAAAAGCCAGAGGATTTCCCGCCTTGGCAAGGCGATCGATTGCAACCCCTCCGGGATATCCCATCCCGTAGTGTTTTGCCACCTTGTCGAAAGCCTCTCCGATCGCATCATCGATGGTAGTACCCAACACCTCTATTTTATCATAGCCTTCCACCTTGCAAAGAACAGTGTGCCCTCCTGATACAAGAACCCCTAAATAGGGATAGGCCAGCGGCTTCTCGATTTGTGATGCATATAGATGGGCACGGATATGATCTATGGTGATGAAAGGAATGTCCAATGAGGAACTGAATCCTTTTGCAAAACTGAGGCCAACCAAAAGAGACCCCAACAGCCCAGGACGATTGGTTACTGCAACCGCGTCAAGATCTGTCGGCTTTAGATCGGCTTTTTGCAAAGCCGACTGCACAACCTGAGAAATCCACTCAGTATGCAGTCGCGACGCAAGTTCAGGAACTACGCCCTCATATGGTTTATGCAACTCAATCTGAGTTGCTATGATGTTGCTGAGAATAGTATGACCATCCTCCACGATGGCTGCTGAACATTCATCGCAGGAGGTTTCAATACCCAATACTTTCATGCATCATCATCCTCATCATCATCATATTCATCATACAGCTCGTCAGCTTCGATCAATTCAAAATCATCGCTATCAAACGTAAACTCATCCTCGTTTACAAGTTCAGCTATTTCACTGAGCTTGAATCCGTACTCCAAGGCACCTGGAAACATATCCAAGAGGAATGATGCCACATCCGGTTGCCATCCCTGTCCAACTTGGACACGGACTTTTTGTTTTTCACTGTTCAGCAGGACAACCACCTCCTGGGCGACAGCATGACTGAATCGCAGTTGTGTCTTCAACATATCCCCTCTTCATGAAAAGCCTACAAGAGAAGACCGTAGTAGGTCAAGCAAAGCATGACAAGACAATTTATCCCAAGCATCTTTACCTTATTTCCGCTTTAAGGTAAAATGCCCCTGTTTTCAATATTGTTGGCCAAAATAGCTCAGCGGTAGAGCAGCTCACTCGTAATGAGCAGGTCAAGGGTTCAATTCCCTTTTTTGGC
>CAZJMG010000006.1:0-114285 GCA_964547185.1 uncultured Sphaerochaeta sp. | reverse complement strand
ATTGGTTGTTCGATAATACAACACTTCCCGTGTATTTACAATTCAAGGACCAATCTGATAGATAATGCACTAACTCCACAGAGAGCGAACTGAGGTTGAATTGGGTATCGTATCGACCATCTCCAGTGAAATCAAAGCTTCTGAGCAAATCCTTCCAAAGAAGTGACAACGAAAAGTCATCTTGAGCATCAAAGTAATGGAAAAATCCTGTATTTGCACTTGCTGCAGAGAAATAAAAATCTGCAAACTCTGCTATTCTCAAACCGAATTTTGCTTGTATCTCAAAATAAGAAGCATATCTATCCTCAAAGGAATAGAAAAGATTGGTATCGAGAGCCAGATTCGCCGAAATACGTCTTCTCCACCAGCGTTTTTCCCACTCTGCAAGGTTGAATTTAGCCTGAAAGGAAACAGGCTTCAAATCATCATACGAGCCCTTCGCATTGTAGGTGAAGACATAATTAGGCAGCTTTGCCTCAAGACTTATACGGTCAAAATAGTGTCGAATCTGTGCAGAAGAGAGTACCTGATACACGATTCGTTGACTGAGCTCCACCCGTTTATCAAAAAACGATTGCCTGCTGTTCACTGTGAAAGAGAGGGCATCAGTAAAGGAAGAAACAGCTCTTTTTGCATCGTATCTTTGTTGGAATGTAAAGGAAAAAGAATCTTTTATATAACCAAACTCAGAACTCAGCAAATCTGGCTTCAATGCCCCATTTGAATCAGTGACACGATATTGCATCATCACACTGTATGGGGATTGGGTATAGCGAACCTGATACAGCATGCTTTGCACCAAAGGATACAGGTTTGCAGTAATAGAAGGCCTGAGAGTACCCTTTCCCAATGATAGGGACCTCTCAAATTTTACCTGATGTACAGTGACTGAAGAAGCGTCAAAGGCAAAAGGATCCACGATATAAGTCGGATCAGTGTCCACTTTTCTTTGGGTCTCGCTTCTATAGAGGCGATGACTGAGTTGATAACTTAGCCCTAAGACCGGAATCTGTGCTTTTGTTACGGAAAAGAGCTGTAATTTCTGTGTCTGGTAAATCAATTTGCTCTGATCTTCAGTACTATCGAACTGAGGTAAAAGCTCTTGGCTGAATGAGAAGTACCTGCTGTCAGGCACCCCCTGCAATACGATGGACCCCTTGCTCAATGCATACAGATATCGATCATTCTGCCAATCGATACTACCTTGATTGAGGGTAAGAGTGTGCTCAATCTGCTGATTGAATGTGTAGCTGAGTGAGAGATTTCGCGATACAGCAATCGACCGCCCTGCAACCTGCTCAACAGAAGGGACGAGAGCCGCAGGTAGAAGCAAGTCTTCATCGAGGCTAACGATCTCTTTGCTCACTTGCTCTTGCGGCCTAGAAGAGGTCTTTTGTCCTTTCAGTGAGAACAGCGTTCCTCCTGCACGCATGTGCAGACTAGGCAGGGTAACTTTTTGCAATTGATATTTATAAATACCGTTATCAGATTTCCATGCCCAGTTTGCCTGAGCATCTAGTTTGGTGATGGACAAAGTTGATATATAAGGGCTTACACTCTGCACTGGAAAACGAATCGAGCTGTTCAAACTCCAGATGTAAGAAGAAACATCACTCTTATAAGTCGTAGGAAAATCCTGTTCCTTTCCGAGCAAAGCGTCAAAACTGAACACAGAAAGCCTGTTGCCATACAGCTTGAGAACTGAAGGATCTGAGTAATAAGGAAGCTGCAATGTTACTTTCATAAGAGAAGTATCGATGCTTACACTCTGCCTTCCCCAATATCGCAGAGTAGGAACACTGCCCGTAGTATTCAGTACCTCTTTACCGTCAGGATAAACGGCAAAAGCAGAGGTAGAGTCCAATACAATCTTCTTTTGTTGGAAAGAACTTTTGCTGTCATAGCCGAAATATAAACCACTGCTCTCATAAGCATCCGCAAACAAGGTAAAATAAGAGTTACTTTGAGCAGCCCAATTTGCAACTGCCGAGCTCTTGCGCCCGGAGGTGTACAACACCCCTGATGGATAGAGCTCTTGATCGCCTGACCCACTTAGCAAGAGAGTAAAACTATTTTGGTCAGACGTAGCGAAATGTGGATAAGTCCCCCAGATTTCCCATGTGGTGGAAACAAACATCCCTCGATCACTGGCAAATCCTATAGAAGGATTTCCCACCATCCGATTAGAGGGAAAAAAGAAAAAAGGAGTCCAAAATACAGGGATCCTGCCAATGTTGAGAGTGGCATTGCGAACCATGAGATCGCCGCCACTGAGAAATGCGAGCTGCTCTGCACGTATTGAAGAGAGAGGATCTTTCTCTCTTGTAGCCAAAAATCCCCTCTCATACAAGATACCACCCTCTTCTCCTCGATAGGTAATCAGCTTTCCGTAGGTGAATAAATGAATCGCTACATCATCGCTGTTTGTTTTGGTGGTTGAGGTCGTAGCATTGCTGATGATCAGGTTTCTGTTTGACCAATTAAAGCTTACGATGCTCCCTTCGATGGCAGAAAGTGCGGCCTGCTCGTCCTGATCCTCATATACAACAGATCCTGTTGCACTGAGCAACGACTTTTCAAGATCTATGAGCATTGCATCTGAGCGAAGAATTTTTTGATTCTTATCCCCTTCCAAAAAAAAGGAGACTTTCACATTTCCCTCAAGCAGTACCAATGAAGATGAACTATCGGTTTCGAGAGAGTCGGCGCTCTCAATCGTAAGACGGTAGGTATCCTGCTGCACTTCATCTGTCATCTGGTCAATCACAGCAAGATCATGGAAAGCATAGAGAGCTTGGCGCATCTCAATGCTGCTTCCTATCGGCAGGTTTCGCAGTACGACCATATCCTCCAATTCACTGTTTGAAGCCGTACGAATCTTATGATCCAAGAGAAGTGAAGAAACATCTGCATGCAAAAACCACCCAAGCAACAAAAAGAGGGCGCACAGCAATACTTTTTTCCTAACAGTTCTCTCAACCTTTCTCATGGAACATCTGAGCTAGATAATACCCTGTGTGAGAGTTCTTGCATAGGGAAAGTTGCTCAGGAGTTCCAGAACCTACAATCATACCTCCACCGTCACCACCTTCAGGACCTAGATCGATCAAATGATCTGCCTGGGCAATGACATCGAGATTATGCTCTATGAGCAGGACGGTGTTCTTTGCGTCAACAAGACGATTAAGAACTTCCATCAATTTTTTAACGTCCGCAAAATGCAATCCCGTAGTAGGCTCATCGAGAACGTATAACGTTTTTCCCGTTCCAACCTTGGAGAGTTCCAGACTCAATTTTACTCGTTGGGCTTCACCGCCACTGAGTGTAAGAGCGCTCTGGCCAAGCTTGATATACTCAAGACCGACAGAAATCAAGGTATCGAGTTTTCTCTTGATTTTTGGAATCGCACTAAAAAATTCAGAGGCCTCCTCCATGGTCATCTCCAAGACCTCATGGATGTTTTTCCCCTTGTACCGCACAGCAAGGGTTTCCTTGTTGAAACGTTTACCGTGACAAACATCACAGGTAACGTAGACATCAGGGAGGAAATTCATCTCAATCTTGAGATTCCCATCTCCTTGGCAATTTTCACACCGCCCTCCGGCAACATTAAAAGAGAATCGTCCACTCTTATACCCACGCGCCTTACTTTCCGGAAGAGAAGCAAACAACTCCCTGATAGCGGTAAAAACACCAACATAGGTAGCTGGATTGCTCCTTGGAGTACGCCCTATCGGACTTTGATCAATATTGATCACCTTGTCGATATGCTCAACACCACTGATCGTGGTATATCCATCATAATTCGGGGCCTTTTTCACCAATTGTCGCTTGACTGCAGGGAGCAAGACTTCATTAAGCAGGGAACTTTTGCCGCTTCCGGAAACACCGGTAAAAACAACAAGTTTCCCCAAAGGAATATCTACATCGACACCCTTGAGATTATTCCTGCTTGCACCTCCAATATGTATCACCTTACCCGATCCTTTTCTTCGCTTCTTGGGAATCTGCATGGACAATACTCCACTTAGGTATTGACCGGTGATACTTTTGGCCTCTTTTTCTACATCCCTGGGCGTCCCTTGGGCGATGATATACCCCCCATGCACCCCTGCTCCCGGACCCAGGTCAACCAAATAGTCTGCCTCGCGGATGGTTGCCTCATCATGCTCAACAACCAAAACAGTATTTCCCAAATCCCTCAGTCTCTTAAGCGTATCGATGAGTTTCTGGTTGTCGCGCTGATGAAGACCGATCGAGGGTTCATCCAAGACGTAGAGAACTCCACTGAGGGCAGATCCTATTTGGGTAGCTAAACGAATCCGCTGAGCCTCACCACCGCTTAACGTGGCGCTGCTCCTGTCAAGGGTAAGATAGTTCAATCCTACATCCCTTAGGAATGTCAAGCGACTACGGATTTCCTTCAGTACCTGGTGTGCTATCAACTGTTGTTGTTCAGTAAGGTGCAAATCATGAAAGAACGAGTAGGCCTGCTTTACCGAAAGCCTTGTAATCTCCATGATGTTCTTATCCTGAATAGTGACAGCCAAGGCTTCCTGCCTCAGCCTGTCTCCATGACAGGCTGGACAAACCTTGGAAGTCTGAAAACCATTCATCCACATCTTGATCTGCATGCTGTTGGTTTCATAATAGCGCCGTTGCAAATCAACAATGACACCAGGAAACGGCTTTTCCACCCTGTACGTCTGGCTGGACTTCTCCCTCACGTATTCCACAAAAATCTTCTCATCAGTTCCGTAGAGAATGCTCTTGAGAACTGACTCATCAAGTTCTGAAAAAGGGGTGTCAAGATCAAAATTATAATGTTTTGCCAATGCCTTGAATTGAGACCGTGACCATTGAGCCTCTGGATTCATGGTTGCGATGGCCCCTTGATTGAAGCTCTTGGAAAGATCGGGAATGATCAAGTCTGGATCGAATTCCGTCTTGATGCCCAATCCATTGCACTCTGGACATGCTCCATAGGGATTGTTGAAACTGAAAAGGCGGGGCTCCATCTCCCCTAAGGTGATGCCACAGTGTGGACAACTATTCTTTTCGCTGAAGATTTCCTCATGATCATGAACAGTTTCTTCAGTGGACAAGAAGGTGATCTTTACCAGTCCCTGGGTCATCTCAATACAGGTTTCAATACTGGAGGCTAGCCTGGTGCGAATATCAGAAGAAAGGATCAGACGGTCAACAACCACATCGATGGAATGTTTGTACTGCTTGTCCAACTTGATTGGTTCATCCAGCCCCATCATTTGACCGTCAACCTTCACTCTCTGAAATCCTGCACTCTTGGCATCCTCGAAAACCTTCTTGAATTCACCTTTTTTTTGGATGGCAACTGGAGCACTTACGATAATCCTGGTCCCCTCGGAAGCCTTGAAAATCGTATCTATAATCTGATCCACGCTCATCTCGCTGATCTCTCGATGACAGACGTGACAATGAGCAACCCCTATCCTTGACCATAAAAGACGAAAGTAGTCATAAATCTCAGTGACCGTACCAACGGTTGAACGTGGATTTCTGTGAGAGGATTTCTGTTCGATGGCTATGGCTGGACTGAGCCCTTCCATGTAATCAACATCAGGCTTGTCCAATTTATCAAGAAACATTCTTGCGTAACTCGAAAGACTTTCAACATACCTTCTCTGCCCCTCAGCAAAAATAGTGTCGAAAGCAAGAGAGCTCTTTCCACTCCCACTCAAACCACTGATGACAATCAGTTGGTCCTTGGTCAACTCCAAATCCAAATTCTTCAAGTTGTGCTCACGGGCACCTTTAATGATTAATTTACTATGCATGTTCTATAGCTTCCAAAAGTGCAGCCTTTGCCTCCTGCACAGCCACTTTCCTTATCAGCTTCCCTTTTTCATACAGAAAAATGCTGTTTCCAATACCTGTAATCGCAATATCGGCTGCTTTTGCCTCACCAGGGCCATTTACCTGGCAACCCATGATGGCAACAGTAAGTTCCTTGTCGATACTCAACAAATCTGATTCAACAGATGCTAAAAATCCTTGTGAATCGAAACTATGACGTCCGCAACGAGGGCAGCTTACCACGCGAATACCCTTCTTACGCATATGCAGGGTTCTCAACAACTCCACACCAGCCTGTACCTCAGTCTCGATATCACCGGTGATGCTGATACGAATCGTATTGCCTATTCCTTCGTTGAGCAATTGACCTAAAGCCCACGTCGACCGTGTAATCGCACTGACGACAGATCCTGCCTCTGTAACTCCTAGATGGAGAGGATAATCACTTTGACTAGCGAATAATCGGTTTGATTCCAAGGTAAGTTCGGTGTCGCTGGCCTTCAATGAGACTACAGTATTTGAAAACTGAAGTTGCTCAAACCAATCAAGGTATTGCAAAGCAGTGTTACTCATAAGAACAGGCACCCGATCAGAACCTTTAGGCAACGACCCACTGTTCAAGCCGATTCTGATGGCAATATCATGATCCTTTGCACTTCGTACAACCTCATCAACTTTCCATCGTGCTCCTATATTACCAGGATTAATTCGTATTTTATGACAACCGCAAGAGATTGCATCCAGTGCAAGACGATAATCAAAATGAATATCTGCAACCACAGGGATGGGGCTTTTTCGACAAAGATAGGAAAAAGCCTCATGATCGTCCTTCGATGGATAAGAAAACCGAATTATGTCGCAACCCATGGCTTGCAAGGTACTGATACGCCTAAGCAGTGCATCCAAATCTTTCTGGTCATGGGGCAAGGGATTGTCATACATTGTCTGCACAAGTACAGGCAGACCTCTCTTGAGCATATGCGTACCAATTTTTACCGGATTATCACCAGTCATCATGGATCTCCTTCTTCAATTAACTGTACTGCTATTCTGTAGTTTTGTTAAGCTTTTCCTACACACTTGTGTAGCTTTTTATAAAAAACCGACCTTCATGCTACGAACGAAACCCTCTTGATCGTGTTCTAGAAGGGAAGTACAAAAAATCTCCCCTGGGAGAAACAGCATGAAACGTCCCGGTTTGGCTTGTATGGATGCAGAGACACCACTGCTTTCGATTCGCTGAGCCCTATATCCGGTCACAACCAGCTCAGACCCTTCTAAAACAGTATAAAAAACTGTTTTTTCCTTATACGAAGAAAAAGAGTGTTGAAACTGTTGTGGGATATACGAAGCAACAGTAATCTCGAGAGAGCCTTCTGTATACAACCCATCTTCCCAAGGTTGAAGCAACAACTCAGGAATCTTTACAAGAGCCTGTTCAAGGCCAAAATACCGATGTATCTGATGTGTATAGTCATATATCATAGTTCAGCTAGGATATACCCAAATACACAGTCTTACAAGAACGTGAGCCGATGATGGTATTGCTTGCAGGCAGCGCATCCTCTAAGATATCTCCATGGCACAGATGACATGCAATAGTCCAATAGGCTTTCTGGTATTGCGAGCTGAAAACAATATGCTTACCGATGTATTTTTTTCTCATGAGATGCAGAGTGTACAAGATGACTGTGATACTGAAATATTGGAAATGGCGAGATTGCAACTCGAACAGTATTTTGTTGGAACAAGAACAAGGTTCGAGCTACCATTATCTATCGGAGGAACACCCTTCCAACAAAAGGTATATAATGCTCTCTTAGACATACCGTATGCACAAGTTGCAAGCTATGCAGAGATTGCAAGAATCATAGGACACCCAAACGCATATCGAGCAGTAGGCTCGGCGAACAATAGAAACCGTCTGGCTATCATTGTTCCTTGTCATAGAGTCATAGGCTGCGATGGTTCTCTTACAGGATATGCAGGAGGACTGAAGAAGAAGCGATATCTTCTTGATCTTGAACTACAATGTAAGAGGCACCCTTGAGGGTGCCCCTTTGTATGATGAACCGTTGTTCGGTAGCCTTTTCTTATTGCAAGGCAAGCAAGCTGAAAACCAAGGTAAAGAGAGCAACAGTCTCTACGATACCGATTACGATAAAGTAGTTGGCAGTACCTTTTCCTGTTTCAGCCAAAGCATCACAAGCACAGGCTGCTGTCTTTCCCTGCATCCAAGCAGACAGACCAATGGCAGCACCTCCGAAAACCCCTACTCCCAAAGCGAGGGTGGAAGCTGCACCCGCTGCAATAGCTGCGGCAATGAAGTTCATCAGCAAAAAGCCGTAGATAGTCTGGGTCAGCGGAGCACCAGCAAAAGCAACCATGATAAAGGGTGCCGGCTTGCCGTTAGCATAGCACTTCTTCCACCCACCGACAGCTGCCTGGGCTGCAGAACCTGCACCAAGACCTGAACCGAGAGCCGAAAGAGCCAAGGCACATGCCAATCCGATAAATTCCAAGTTTCCCATGTGTTTCTCCTATGTTGTTACCAAACAACGATCAATTTTCTTCCACCGTTTGTGCAAACGGCTCGTATGCGATTCCGGTCCACTCCATACCGAGTTGCCCGGAGAACTCCAAGAGGTTGAGGCGCACACCATGCACCACCACACTGAGCAAGCCCATTACCAAGTTCAGACTGTGCCCGATTATCAAAACAAGAATCCCTGCTATCAGAGCTACACCACTGTCCATGGTACTTGCCATACTGTTGAAACTCTGTGCAATAGCTACAGAAGCCATTCCAACAGCGAAAAGCCTGATATAACTCATGATGTTGGAAAAAGCACTTATAGTATTGAGGAACGTAGTAAACAAGCCACCAAGACCACTTGCAAGCCCCTTGGCAAAGGGAATACCCGGACCTTGGGAACCAAAGACAATGACCAAGGTAAAACCAAGACCAACGAGAGCTCCGATGACAGGCAAATTGGCGTTTTCTCCTATGACAAGCAACAAAACGACAAAATATAGAGAAAGAATATCTATCAACCAGCCTATATCGGCAACGAAACTCAAATCCTTCTTTGGAATCTTGTGCAGTACATTCAAGATACAAGCCAACGAAAGCTGAACCGTACCAATGATGAAACAGAACTTCATCACTTGGTTTTGTGCATCAACAGCGGTCAATCCAAAGAGTTCAGGATAGTTTGATATTGAAGGTATCACCAGCTTCTGTAAAAACGGTAGTGAACTCAAAATCCTTATGGAACCAAACCACGTGCCGGTCAAAGAACCCCAAACGATGGTAGCCAAACTCAACACATAGAGCAACATAACTGCATTATTGGCTTTTTTGAACTTCTTGTGCAAAAGAAGCGCTGCTATTAAAAATACAAGCCCATAGCCGGCATCTCCAATAATCATCGCAAAGAACAAGGTAAAGAAGAGAAGAAACCAAGTACTGATGTCGTTTTCACGATATCCGGGGACAGTACCCAAAATATCAAACACCGGCTTTATGATTCCCACGCCCTTCGGGTATTGTACCAACGTAGGAGGTTCGTCATCCTCTGTGACATCTTCAAGCAGATACCCCCACTTTTGTTCAGCACACAAAGCAATGAATTGATCTTCCTTGGTCTGTGGAAGATATCCCATAGCCCAACTTACGTCTTCACCACCCTCCATGGTCTGGGAAACCTGCTCAAAACGCATTGCCATCTCAAGTTTTTTCAGCTGCCCTGAAAAAGCGTCTAGATACGCTACTCCCTGCTTCAGAGAATCTTGGATATTGGCCATCTGCTTTTCATCAGCCAAAAGCTGATTTTGCAGGTCTCTAAGACCATATTCTCCAAGCACCAACTGAGTAGCAGGAACATCAGAACTCAATGGTTCTCCTACAACAGCAATGGCCTCGAGACCTTTCACAGGAGCAAGAGGCAGGTATTGTACCCTCTCATCCAACTTCTGAAGATCTTTTTTACTGATCGTATAGAAATACAGGTCAATGCCCCGTGCATGCAATTGCTGGATTTCCTGAGGATTAAAATCGCCCCAGTCCTTCAACTCCTCGATTCGAGACCGCGTTTCCTTGGCTCTTTGCTCAAGGTTCTTCCGTTCTGCAAGCAATCCCTCGTAGCGTTCGAACAATTCTTCAAACACTTCCTCGGAAACACTCTTTTGCTGAACCGGCTGCTTCTTGTCCTGCATATCTAATAATACAGAAAGAATCGTCGAAATCCTATCATGCCGTTTTTGCAGGTCTTCAATGGCTTGGGATTGCACCGTACTTGTATTGATATGCAATAAGCCCGCTTTTCTCAAGTCCCTGAGCATTGAGCGAAAGTTATGCGCCTGTACAACGATATATGCTTTTTTCATCGGTACAATCATCTCAGGCCCCCTGCACCAGTTTCTTCTTGGCAATCTTTCCTCGTACTACAGCAGCTGTCTGCTGATCCCCGAGATAGATTCCGATTCTTCGAATATTCTCTTTAGCCTCCGGAATTTTTACCTTCTCGAAAAGATTCACTCGCTGGCTTGTCACCCTGAGCTCCCTGCCAAGCAGTTTGATCTGCTGTTCCAAGGTGGCTATCAGTGCATCATAGCGAGCACAATCCCTCAAGCTTTCAAGAGCCTTGTCGACCCAAAGAGGATAATCATACAAATTATAAGATATAGGAATGAAGGTTAATTCCTTAAAGATGGGAATCGCTACTCCGGCAATGTTGCCCTTTACTTTGACGACCCTATCCACCTTAATCAGTTTCTCAATCTTCATTTCTTTGCTGAATGCCGAATTTTCATGATAGACGGCAATCCAGTTCTGCATATCAGAGACAAGCTTTTCCTGCTTTGCACGCAAGGAGGCAACCTCAGCTTCTATCTGCCTGATAACCATCTGCAACTGTTGTTTTTTCAGCTGCAAGGTAGGCAGATACCGCTGATACTGCTTCAGCCGGTCTTTCTGCAGTTTTTGCTCGTTCTTCGTCAGTTTGACGGCCATCTCATCTCCTTAGTCGTTCAACTTTTTCGGCCAGCGGCTGAGGATCAGATCGCTCTTCAGTCCTGTTTCATTGGGCTCAAAACAATCGGAAAGGATTTCCCAACCAAGATCGAGTGCCTGTTCCAAAGGAATGTTTACACTCAAGGCCATCAGTTTGCTCTCAAATAAACGTCCATACTTGAGCAATTTGTCGTCCCACTCAGTCATCATGAAACCCATCGATTTCTTCTCAACAGACTCCTTGTACGATGCATAGAGCTTGATCATACCATCCATAAGAGCACGATGGTCATCTCTCGTATCCTTGTTTACCTGTTGCTTCAATCGGCTCAAAGATCCGAAAGGCTCAATCCTGCCACCTTTGAGATAATACTGCCCCTCCGTAATATAGCCTGTGTTGTCAGGAACCGGGTGGGTCACATCATCACCAGGCATGGTGGTTACAGCAAGAATGGTCACAGATCCAGCACCCTCAAAATCTACAGCCTTTTCATAGCGAGCAGCGAGAGAGCTGTATAAATCACCTGGATACCCACGATTTGAGGGAACTTGGTCCATGGTGATTGCCATTTCTTTCATTGCATCAGCAAAGTTTGTCATATCGGTCAACAAAACCAGCACTTTCTTGCCATCAAGAGCAAAGCGTTCAGCTACAGCAAGAGCCATATCAGGAACGAGCATGCACTCAACAGTAGGGTCGCTTGCAGTGTGTACAAACATGATGGTACGACTCATAGCACCGCTGTTTTCAAGAGTATCCTTGAAAAAGAGATAGTCGTCATACTTTAATCCCATGCCACCTAGGATGATCAAGTCAACCTCAGCCTGCATGGCTATCCTGGCAAGAAGCTGGTTGTATGGCTCACCACTGACACTGAATATAGGAAGCTTCTGACTCTCGACAAGAGTATTGAATACATCGATCATCGGGATACCGGTTCTGATCATGTTCTTGGGAATAATTCTCTTGGCGGGATTGACTGCAGGACCCCCGATATCAATCATATTGTCAGTAAGGCTGGGTCCATTATCACGAGGATTGCCGGTCCCATCAAATACTCGACCGAGAAGATTGTCTGTGTAGGAGACGCGCATCGGAACTCCTAGAAATCGGACCTTATCTCCTGTAGAAACACCCTGGGCTCCTGAAAAGACCTGGAGAGAGACCAAATCCCCATCCAACTTGATGACGTTCGCATAGCTTTCCTGCGAAGAACTGGTAACCAAGGCAAGCTCGCTGTTGCGTACGCCTTTGGCCCTAACGGTGATGACATTTCCTACAATGGATTCAATCTTGGAATATACTTTTTGCATCTTAAGCCCCTTAGATCAACTTCTTGGCGTCAGGGTCAATCTCTTTTTGCTTGCCCTTGTAGAGATTCTCGATCTCCTCTTCAATCTGCTTGAACCGCTCACTGGTAAACTCAACGTTATTCCAGTCAAGGAATTTCTGTCGAATCTTATTGAAGAAGGAACGCACTTGTTTCTTATCATCCAGATCAAACTCGGTGGCAAGCACCTTGAACAATAAATCAAAGGTATATTGCTGTCGATCGATGGGAACTGAGGCGTCTACAGGATCAAAGGAGTTCTGTTGCAGATAAAAAGCATCGATCAATTCACTTTTTTGGAAGACCGCATAATCGGAAACTGAAGTCCCCTCCTCTCCGACAACCTTCATCATCTGATTGATTTCATTCCCTCTGAACAAGATTTTTCTCGCATAATCCACCTTATCCTGATTGATGACACCAACATATTTCGACCATGAAGTCAATGGATCGATGGCAGGATACTTTCTAGCATCACTTCGTTCACGACTAAGACCATGGAAAGCACCGACAACCTTCAAAGTGGCCTGGGTAACAGGCTCCTCAAAGTTACCGCCAGCAGGGCTAACAGTTCCACCAATGGTGACAGAACCTATTCTTCCATCTTTCAGGCGAACCTTTCCTGCTCGTTCATAGAATTCTGCAATCCTACTCTCCAAGTATGCCGGGAACGCTTCCTCTCCTGGAATCTCTTCCAGTCTTCCACTCATCTCTCTCATAGCCTGTGCCCAACGACTGGTAGAGTCAGCGAGCAACAAGACATTCAATCCCATCTGACGATAGTACTCTGCAATGGTCACTGCGGTATAAACGGAGGCTTCTCGGCTTGCTACAGGCATTGATGAGGTATTGCAGATGATAATTGTCCGCTCCATCAGCGATCGGCCGGTTTTGGGGTCGGTGAGTTCCGGAAATTCCTTCAGAACCTCTACAACTTCACCAGCGCGTTCTCCACAGGCTGCGATGATGACTATGTCAACGTCAGCATTACGACTGGTCATATGCTGAAGCACTGTTTTTCCAGCACCGAAAGGACCGGGAGTACAGTAAGTCCCCCCTTTGGCGACAGGAAGGAACGTATCAATAATCCTGATTTTTGTCACCAACGGTTCATCAGGACGCAAGCGCTCGTCATATAACTTAATGGCTCGTTTTACCGGCCAGGTAAACACCATGGAAAGCTCTTTCTTGTTTCCCTTTGCATCTTCGATGGTACAAACATGATCACGCACCAAGTACGAACCCTTTTTATTGATTGACACAACAGTCCAAGGAACATTGCTCAGAGTAAAAGGAATCATAATCTGGTGGGTGAACAAGCCCTCGACGACTGTTGCAAAGGTATCGCCTGGATACAGTGTATCGCCCTTTTTGGCAACAGGGGTAAACTCCCACTCTCTATTGGGAATTGGATCGAGGTAGACACCTCTTTGCAGAAAAAAGCCACATTGTTCAGCCAGTTGGGGCAACGGATTCTGTAGTCCATCATAAATCTGCTGCAGCAAACCAGGGCCGAGTTCAACACTGAGCATCTCACTGGTAAACTGTACAGTGTCCCCTACACTAATCCCTCCGGTCATCTCGAAGACCTGAAGGCTGGCTGTATTGCCATTGATTCGGATTACCTCACCCTTGAGGCGATCTTCACCAACGATGATGTATCCCACCTCGTTCTTCGAAATGGCGCTGTCGAACTCGACTGTAACCATGTTCCCGTTGACGCCTTGCACACGCCCACTTGTATTTGCCATATCCAACTCCACTAATTGTTCTCGATTTCAGTCTGAATATTGGAAAAAAGACGCTTGAACTCAGCATTTCCTTCTTCCCGAGTAAAGAGATTCTTTCTCTCTAACAATCTCAGCTTCAGCGCATAAGCCAACAATCCCTCGATATCGAAGGTATGAAGAGCCACCAAATCATCTACATATTTCCAATGCAACTGCAAAAGCAGTAATTCAGCTTGTAAAACATCATCCATGCCCAAGGCCTGACGCACAGTCTCACTGATACGAGCCTCTTTATCACTCGTATTCTTGTACTCTGAATCTGATACAGACAGTTTTCTGCTTCTCTGCTCAGTCAATTCACCTTTGACCATGGAGCAGAAATGCTGATAGTCAGACAAAAACTTATTTTTTGCATCACCATCTTGCACAGCTGCCCGGATAATCTGGTAATGGCGCTCACTCACCTGTTCTTTGCAAAGAGAAAGGAACTGTGAACAAGAAAAGGGGACAGTCCCATCGTAGCGCAAGGAAGGCAAGGTTGCTACCAAGTAATAATAGGAAGCCACTATACGCTCCTTATTTCGCCTCGGAGAAGACGATTTCTGCGATTGCCGGTGAGAGGAAAGGTTTCAGCAAATTGGCAGTTTCTTCTGCACTGAAGTCATAAAAAGCAGATCCATCCTTCTCTGAAACCCTGAAACCAGTGGAAACAGAACTCACCGCTTTAATCTCCAAGCCTTTCTTGATCTTATCACTCAGCTCACTCTTCAAAGAGGTTGCCAGCGCCTTAAAATCCTTTTCGCTCAGCTGAATTTCTTTCTGCTCACTGTCGCCAAGAGCATTCACTACACTGATGATCAGAGCAGAGAACTCTTTGCTTGTATAGGTCTTCTCGACTTTCTCAACAAGCAACTGCTGCAGAACTTCGCTGATTTGTTTCTTCAAAGAAAGTTGTACATCCCTGCTTGCCTGCTGCAAACTTGAACGGGCACTCTGATCACGAGTATCAATCTCTTTCTGAGCGTCTTCGATCAAACGAGCTGCTTCCTTCTGCGCTTTGCTGACAAGTTCCTTTGCTTGTGCTTTTGCATCAGCAATTATCTGAGAGGCTTGCTTTTCTGCAGCCTCGACTCCATCCTTGCGGATAGAAGCAACCAAATCTTGAATTTGTTGAGCCATCTGATTTCCTACCTTCATGCGTTATGGACCATGATACGGGATTATGTTGCCTTGTGCAAGAAACTCTAGGTTTCGGCCAAGACACATCCACTGAATTATCATAAAACCAAAAAGAAATTGCAACACTAAGTGCAAGATTTCTCAAGACAATTTTTTCTAATGTGATTTATGGACTCATTCATATTCATTAATTCACACAAACGGGTATTTGTACGATGATTTTTGGAAAACTTGTCATTTATCAGAACATTTTCAACAGAATCCGGTATACAGTCTATCCATTAATCTGTAGGCTTGTTCCATGCACCTGTATGAAAGACATGCTCATCACTATAAGACGAAGAGCACCAGAGGCCTCTTAAAAATCCAGAATCTGCAATCTGAGAGAATTCTTTTGGTTCCAAGTGAACAATTTGTACATGATATCCAAGCAATTCGGTTTCAACTTGATCTTGGCACATTTGATCATCCTGTGCTTCAGAAAGAGTATGAAACATTGGGTCTTGAGCTTTTCGTAATCGAACCCTACAAGGAAACAGAGGACCAATGCATGGATCTTGCAAAGCTGTGCAAGCATGAAACCTCACTCCTTGCAAACAAACATAAGAAACTATATTGAAGCAATATCCATAGCACTCTCTCTTTTTTTACATCAAAAAAAGGAGTGCATCATGTTTCATACAATCAGCAAAAACAGCAAGAAGCGACTGTTTTGCGACCATCAAGAAGCGTTTCACCTGCTTCTTGGAATACAACTGTATTGCGAAAAGCATACCATCGTATTAATTGACTACTTACTGGTGGAAAACCATTTGGAGATGCTTATCAAGGCAAATGAAAAACAGGCTGCATCATTGGCAGCCTACCTGGATTCAAAAGCATCATTGATTTGTGCATCCGATCTTCTTGTCTATTTCAAGAAACTCAGCAGCAAAGGCAAAGAATATCGACTCAGCGGCACTTTTGAATTATATCACCACTCATGGTGCTTCAGCGAGCTTGGAAAAACAGGATCGGCACAACTGCCAATCCCGCTTTGGTCAATACTGAAAATCAAGAATTGCTGAGTTTTGCTCGATTGGCTTTCTGTCTATCCATTGCTATCAGGTTACGAACACCCTGAACAGCAACCTTTATGGCGTCCTCAGTATTGTGCAGCTTTGGATTATCCATGCCCAGCAGTTCCCGTTCCTGATTACCCACAACAAAGAAGCAACTACCACACCGAGCCTTCAGATGTGCGGCAACTACAAACAAGGCAGCACTTTCCATCTCACTGGCCAAGACACCCAACCTTTTCCAAGCTTCCCACTTGTTGATCAGATCATAACTTACAGGCATAAGAGCGGGATCATGCTGTCCATAAAAAGAGTCCTTGCATTGTACGACACCCGTGTGAAATCGTTTGCCCAACTGCTCAGAACCTTGCACAAGAGCCTGAACCACATCAAAAGAGGCTACAGCTGGAAATTCTATCGGTGCATACTCCCTGCTTGTACCCTCCATCCGCACGGCAGCTGTTGCAATCACCACATCTCCACCGATAACGTCAAGATCAATTCCGCCGCAGGTCCCCATACGCACAAAGGTATCTGCTCCACACTTGTAGAGCTCTTCAACGGCTATCGAGGATGATGGCCCACCAATACCTGTGGAGGTGACACTCACCTTCTCCCCATCAAGAAATCCTGTATAGGTTATATATTCTCGATTATCCGCGATAAATATAGCATCATCAAGATATTCGGCTATCTGGCTCACCCTCTTGGGATCTCCAGGAAGGATTACGTACCTGCCCACATCACCTCTCTTGATATGAAGATGATATTGCACCCCGGTTCCATTCATATAATCAGACATCAGCTGCTCCTACTGTCAGAGATACTAGTATCGTATCATCAGTAACCCATTTTGTTAAGCAAAGAAGAGAGGATGCTCATTCTCTCTCCAAGTCTTTCCCCATCTTGCGAGATGGCATCAGCGAGTAATCTGATATCGGTATCAATCATTTCATTCTCCGTACATACTTCTACTGTCATCGCATCTCCTTGTAACCCAATGCGGTCAATCTGTGTATGCTCGGGATCATAATACTTGGGATACCTATACGCATCCTGCATGTATAGATTTGTTCGACAGATTAAAATTGCAAGGTCCAGCACTCGTGTCAAAGGCATCTCCTCACTCTGACGAGACCATTTTTCACCGGTATGCCTCCACACCTTTGCAGATGCCTCAACACGCCCACGATCATTCCATTGTGCAAGGCCGATCGACAATCCTTTTGCCTCGCTGTTTCCAGCTTCGCTTCCTGCTACCTGTTCATAATTTTGGACCACGATCACCGGTTTGTGTTTCAAATTCGTCGGTATATTCATAGGCGTATCTCCTTGGCTTCTTTGTATTGCTCCAAATAAAGTTGCTTCAATGCTGCCAATTGCTTATCCCTTTCTTCCAAGTTGGTATGCTTGTCTAGAAACTCCAATACCTCGAAAGAGATGGCTGCTTCTCCCTCCTGTTTATAAAGGTCCTGCAGTTGAGGATAACTTGCCATTGCACCAACACTGAGGCGAAAGAACAGAGTGGTTTTAGTTTGAGGTACATTGAGGCTGCTGCCGATGTATCTAATATCGGCGTTCTTTGAGGTTATCATATAAATACCCATTGGATGCACCTGCTCTTCATACTGCCTTCTCATTGATTTCTTATCAATCATAGACAATCCTTTTTAGTAATTTACTAAATTAGTATAGTCAGTAAAAAGCCCCTCGACAAGAGGGGCACACCCGATTATTACAATTCTACGTATGTTTTTCCCATTCCTCCATCTTCAGGCAGGGCATATCGATAGCCTTTTATATTCCTGTTCTTCTCTAGAAACTGTGAAATACCTTTGCTCAAAATACCATCACCATAGCCATGAATTATGGAAAAACTACTCATTCCATGCACCAACGCACTCTCTATTTGTTGCTCCAACGACTGCAACGTATCGGACAAGGTAAGGCCTCTGACATCAAGGACCATCTTAGGTGTAGGAGCACTACTGTGGTACGATACAGAAACATTACTTTGTGCGTGTCTGGGTATGCTCAGCTGTTTTGCATCTATGGTCATCCTGATAGAATCTATGGCCACAAGATACTTATTCTTTCCCTGCTTTTTCAAAATACGGCCAAGACGTTTTGAGCTGCCGCAAAGAACATCCATACCCTCTTGCAGCTGTTCATCTTGCACATCTATAAGCCCTTCCAATTCATTTTGTTGTTCCTCAACAATGCTCTGTGATTCCAAGACTTTATCTTCAAGACTCTTGAGATAGGATTTCACGCATCTGGTTTTCTCTTTGGTAAGCTCCTCCCTTCTCAGTTCTCCTACCAGGTTCTCCAGCTCTTTTCTTTTTTCGACCATGAAACGCTCCAAGGCGGTAGTCTGTTCACTTCTTAGCTGCGCTTCTTTCTGCTTAACCTTCAACTTTGCCAGCTCCAAGTCCTTGACTTCCTTCTGCATTGAAAGATAACGACTTCTCATCTGCTCTTCTTTCTGCTTAAGCTCTCCCCTTATCCGCTCCAGGTCCTTTATGATTGATCCTATCTCAACAGCCTCACTTCCCAAATATTGCTCTGCTGCATGTATTACCTGTAAGGGAAGTTTCATATGCCGTGCAGTATCTAAGGCATGACTCTCCCCGGGAAGCCCTTGGATTACCTTGAAGGTAGGCATATGGGAATGCTCGTTGAATTCCATCGAGGCGTTGATCACATCCTTTTTTGCATAGGCGAATTGTTTCAGCACTCCATGATGACTGCTTACCAACGTAAGCTTCGCTTTTTTCAGACAGTATTCCAGTATTGCACGTGCGAGAGCTGACCCTTCAACAGGATCGGTACCGCTGCCCAGCTCATCAAGGATGACCAGACTGTCTTGAGTAATCTTGCCTAATATCGAACCGACTTGCTTCATATGACCGCTGAAGGTGGACAGTTCCTCGGTGATGGATTGTTCATCTCCTATATCAGTGAACACGGCGTCAAACAGAGGTAAACTACTCAGATGGGAGGCAGGAAGATAACCGCAAAACTGATTTAGCAGGGCAAACAGGCCAACCGTCTTGATGGTAACCGTTTTCCCTCCCGCATTAGGTCCTGATATTACAACAGCTTTGACCTCATCATCCAACGAAATGGTTATAGGAACAGCTTTCTTACCAAGCAAGGGATG
Source organism: uncultured Sphaerochaeta sp. (assembly GCA_964547185.1). Classification (GTDB taxonomy): domain Bacteria; phylum Spirochaetota; class Spirochaetia; order Sphaerochaetales; family Sphaerochaetaceae; genus Sphaerochaeta. Next base: position 94,975 of record CAZJMG010000006.1, on the reverse strand, counting down.
CCGAGCACTCTTGAGCTTGATCTTGTTGCTGTCAAGGTCCGTCATTTGTGCCTGATACTCAAGAACCCATGCAGCAATGGAAAAAATTGCATCCAAATCACCTACTTGGTCTGCAAGACTCAGCATGGAATTTCGTTGCTGACGGGCTGCGTCGTTGAGGCTTTTTAAGATTCTTGCAATCTCTATTTGGATTTGATTTTGCGCCAACACCACATTGTTGTTCATCTCAACCAATGCATAAGGCTCCATAAAAACAGTATTTCCCGTCTGAGAAGTACTGCTGATAAATCCTTGCACCATGGCTCTTCGGTCATTGCGGACAGGAATAACCAGCCGTCCATCCCTGAGAGCTTCTTGCTCTGATTGAACCGCCTGGACATTGCTTTTGATGAATTGAGAGCAAAACCGAGCACGCTCGGTCTTGGCAGCTTCAACCTGCCTGTAGAGAGGCAACAGCCGTGGATGTGTCGTACGCACCTGAGCACTCTCGTCAAGAGTCTCGTGCACCAATCTTTGCAAGGAGAGCAAAGCGGGTGAAAGCTCCTTGCTCATCAAGGAATGCAAGGCCTTACTTAAAGAATCGTCCTCTCTTTCAGCGTGAACCGCTTGGCAAAGATGTGTTGCAGCCCTTATATAGAGAGCAATGTCCAGCAAAGCTGTACAATCGATCTGCTTGATGGGGTCGCTCAGGCTTTCCAATGTCTGTGCAATCGGAGGAAACGATTCCAAAGACAAACCACCAATTAATAAATCGACCGCACCAGCTACTTGCTGTTGCCGTTTTACAAGCAAGTCTCGATCATGGAGAAACCCCAACGAATCAAGTCTTCTTTTCCCTTCTTCACTCATTGCTTTGGCCTTCATATGCGCCAAAACCTGAAAAAATCCTAATTCTTCAATACTCTTGTGATTCATCTCTATCCATTCGATTATGCCAGTTTTTTGAACGATCATGCTTGCCCACCCAATCTGGTTGTTTCTCTTCCAATGAGGCAAGCATCCTCAGATAGCTTTCGTAGCGGTCATAATGGATGGCATCTTCCTCAACCGCTGCTTTGACCGAACACCCAGGCTCATCTGCATGCAAACACCCTTCATAGGCGCATTGTTCTGCAAAGGGTGCAAACTCCACGAATGCTTGGCTTAGATAGTGGGGGTCTCTATGAGGCACCATGATTTCCCGAACTCCCGGGGTATCAACCACATTGAAATCCTTGCCTTCGAGCAACAAGGAATGGTTGGTTGTATGACGACCCCGATTGAATTTTTCACATACCTGAGCAGTCCGTTGATCAGAATCGAGCATCCAGTTGATCAAGGTTGACTTGCCTACCCCGCTCTGACCGACAAAAGCGACTGTCTTTTTGTGTATCAACTTGACCAGTTTGTCAAGATTTTCCCCAGTCTTTGCACTTACCCCCAGAATCTTATACCCAAGCTTTTTATAGAGCACAAAACGTTCATACTCATCTTCAGTAAGCAGAAAGTCACACTTGTTCAGCACTATCGCAACCTCAACATTCTCACAACAAGCTATGACCCTGTCTATGAACCGAGGTCTGAACGGTGGATTGTTTGCACTGGAAATACAGACAACCATATCCATATTTGCAACGACAGTCTGGTTTGTCGAACCTTTGACATTCCATCTTTGGAAACTGTTTTTCCGCTCAAGACGCTCGGTGATCAGCCCTTGGTCATCAGAGCTCTGCACGAACCGCACAAGGTCGCCAACGGCAAGTGGATTATATTCTCCTTGCACCTGAGACAACTGCTTGCCTTTGATTCGACAAAGATAGGTTCTATCACCGTTTTTTACAGTATAGATATTGTTGATGCCTCGTGTGATAAGCCCGGTATATTCTTCCATCTTTGCTCCCAAGAAATACTGTATCTGCAAAACAAGCTCTTGACAACCTGATGGTATTTGATACTGTAAGGCTATGTTCAATTTCAAGACTTGCCGCCATCCTCAATGTCGCACCTATGTCTGTTACGACGGAGTCTATTGTTTTCGTCACAGTCCCAATCAGGAATATGTACATCAGCAATGTATAGAAAAAATCTCAAGCAGTGAGGATGTTGTCGATTTTTCCATCACGCACAGCGAGTTTGAGAACCTAAAGCTTCCCAAGCAGGCGATCATCGGCTCAAATATGGCTTGGTGCACCTTTCGTAATATTGACTTTTCAAATCTTACCCTGCATAACAGCTTTTTTGATTTCTGTCTGTTTGAACAATGCACTTTCAATGCAATAGTGAGCCGATATTCCGTTTTCAGCGGCAGTAAAATGATTGATTGCGATTTTTCGCACTCGACCATCATTCATACAAACTTTTGTGGTGTTGACACCTACAGATGCAATTTCAATGATAGTGATCTCTATTTCAGTACCTTCAATTCCAGTTTCCTAAGAGATACAACCTTTGAGGACTGCAATCTCAAGAAGGCTGACTTCACCTTCACCGAGCAGAGAAGGGTCTCCTTTCGCTATTCCAACTATGAGGAGGCCCGACATTGAACATCTACCAACACTTTTCGGTGGTAGGCTTTTGCAATACCTACCTTGTTGCCAAAAAAGCTGGATCTGAAGCGCTTTTGATCGATCCCGGGCATGTCGATTTGGAATTGATCAACCTCATTGAGTCCAACCAATATAAACTCAATCATGTACTGCTCACCCACAGACACACCGCCCACACCCAAGGATTATGGACGTTGAAAAAAATCTATGATGTAACAATACATGCCTCCTCATTCAGTGCATTTCCCTTTCCCTATCAAATTGTTGAGGATAAAAGCACACTGACGATTTGCGACCTCGAGATTGAGGTATTGCACGTCCCCGGCCATAGCCTGGACAGCATGGTTTACAAAATTGACCATGCCCTCTTTACAGGCGATACCCTGCTTTGTGGCAGAATCGGCTCCACCCCCGGCTATCGAGAGCAAGCATTATTGCTAAAATCAATAAACCAACGACTGATGACCCTCGATGAAAACATCCTGATCTTTCCGGGCCACGGTACTGCAAGCAAAATACGTATTGAACGAATGTTCAACCATGACCTTCTGCAACTCGGCGCTATCGAGACCGAACGGGAACACTGGAGGGATGACGAATAGTTTTTAAGTATTGGCCAAACCTTGGAGGAAGAGGTGCCCTAGAGCAGATCCTCTTCCCAGTGGAAGGACTCTCAACCTCTAAAAGCATCGCATGAAGCATCAATCCTACGTGTTCATCCTTGCCATATATCGGATCTGAAACAAGCGGGTGCCCAATTGATTTGAGATGAACCCTTATTTGGTGTGTTCTTCCAGTATGAAGCGTTATTCTGAGCAAAGCACAAGTGCTGTACTGTTTAAGCACAGTATATGTTGTCTTTGCACTTTTGCCTTCATTCTCTGAGCAGGTGGTGTACCTTTTTCTATCTGAACTGTCCCTGATGATGTGCTTCTCGATCGTAGCAGCGCTATCTCTGAATACCCCTTTTGCCAAGGCAATATAGATTTTCTTGGTCGTCCTTTCCTTGAACTGTTGACTCAAGTGTCTCTGACTTTGCCTTGTCCTGGCAACGACCATAACACCGCTGGTATCCTTGTCCAAGCGATGAACGATACCAGGACGTACCAAGGGACCTTGCAAGGTATCAGGATCATCATCTTCTTCATCATCCTCAAAATTTTTGCAGAATTCCAGCCCATACCGGAAGGCAAGTGCATTCACCAAAGTATTGTCCATATTTCCGTTTGCAGGATGGACAACCATCCCCTGCTGTTTGTCCAGCAACAAAAGATCCTGATCCTCGTAGAGAACCTTCAAGGGGATGGGTTGTGCAACGATTCCTTCAAAAAAACTCTGACTGTACTGAATGCAGATCCGATCACCTTCGCCCACCTTCTTGCTTTTCTTCACTTCTTTTCCGTTGAGAAAGATGTTGGTCGAAGGATCGCTGAGCGTAGACCTGCTGATCTCTTGCGTATGAGACCCTACATACGCATCGAGGCGCATCTTTTGTTCTACAGCGTCGACTACAAACTCGATGGTGCGCATCTCTTGAGTCATCACTGTCCTCCAATTTCTCCGATGATATAGTCTGCAGTAGCAATTCCAAGAGAAATCGTGGCAGCAATAGAGGCTTGAATCAATAAGTTCTGTAATTCCGTAGAGGCAGGAGATACCATGTTCGCTCGTTGGGCAAGGCTCCAAATCAAGGCGGCAGCTGGCAAAGTAAGTACCATGGAACCAAAGAAAAGAGTCTCAGCTCGCCTGAGTTTGTATGTCCACAGGGGAAACTCGTTCTCTTCATATGGTTCGTACCCTCTAAGGGGCTCACTGACCAAATATGAGGGTGTCAATAGGAGGACGAGCACGAGAACTACGAGTATTTTCTTCATCCATATATCCTTTGTCCAAACAATTTTGTCCCCACCCTGATGAGTGTGGACCCCTCGGCTATAGCCCACCTGAAGTCTGAACTCATCCCCATGCTCAGAGTATCGAGTTCCATTTCAGGATATCTCACTTCAATTTGGCTATACAATGTATACAGTCTATTAAACGCCGAGCGAGTCTCTCGTTCACCACATTCAAGAGGCCCGATGGTCATCAGTCCCTTTACCCTCAGATGTTTGAATGCCGCTATCTCATCAAGTGCATGCAAGAGCTCTTTTTCGTTGGGAAACCCGCTTTTTGTTTCCTCTTCTGCCGTTTTTAACTCAAGCAGTATGGGATACGGCCTATCAAGAAGACTTTCCAGTTTCCGTGCAAGTTTTAAAGAATCGACGCTGTCGATGCAATCAAACAACTCAAGAGCCTTTTTTGCCTTGTTTGACTGAAGATGTCCAATAAGATGCACGTTCATCTTCTCAGGCCGATCGATTGGAAATTTCTGTTGGGTCTCCTGAACCCGGTTCTCTCCAAACAATGTTTGACCCAACTCATACAGAGCATGAATCTCCTCATAGGGATGCAGTTTGCTTACAGCCATGAGAGAAATTTCATTCGCCCTTCGTCCTACCTTCAGTGCGGCCTCTGCCATTTCTTCCAAGATATTGGAGCGCTGCTCTTTCAAATTATGTTTTATCATGCTGTTTCCTTCGCTTTTCCTTCAATCGTTCCCTCAAGGCTTTTTCTTTCTCTCTCATTTGTTCTGCATTGTGCTTAAGCACTTCGAAGAGTTGTCGTTTCTCCTCATTACTGCTCGTGATAGAGGGGAAAGCATCTAAAATTCGTTTTGCAGAGGCATTGAGTCTACCTCGCAATTCCTCCAGCTCAGTATCCAATGTTAGGCGAAGTCCTTCAAGCGCCTTACTGCTCTTCACACGAGAAAGAATGTGCAATCGCTCCTCAATTTCAGCTTTTTTGAGTCTGAACTCAGTAAGTTGTTTTTGGAATGAAGCCATTCGGAATACAGAACTGGTAGTATCTACTGCGATAATCAGGATGACCAGATTCGAAAATGTTGCAAGAAGGGCATCATCAAGCTGTACTAGAACCTGAAGCACCACAGGATTGACTATATAGATGATACACAATCCCAAAATTCCGAACAGCGTAGAGTTGAGCAGACAGACCCGTCCTCTGATCTGAAACCGATAATGGCTGTAATCCCAGAGCTTGGTATGAAAAAACTGCTCTAGCAAGTAGCTGGTCAGATACTCCAAAGCACTGGTCCCGATCATAGCGAATACAAACAGAAGCAGTGGATTTGAGGAAAAATCCTCGAAAAGATAGATTACAAGCAAAGCCCCGAACCCATAGATGGGAAGATATGGCCCATGAAGAAACCCACGATTTACAAATCGTCTGGAAAACAGCGAACAATACAAAACTTCTACAATATACCCTATTGTTGCGTACACGAAAAATGAACAAATCAACAAATCCATGCGCATCTTATTCCTCGATGAACCAAAGATAATCACGAATCATCACAAAAGACAAGGCAACAAAAAAACGCACCCGAAGGTGCGTCTTTGACCGGAGAGGGATTTGAACCCCCGACCAGTTGCGTGTAAGGCAACCGCTCTCCCGCTGAGCTATCCGGCCGACAAGGAAGAACGTATCATAAAGCTCCTTGTACTGTCAACCATGTAAAAGAGAAATAAATGTCTCTTGTTCCACAGGTTTACACAGGTAATACCCCTGAGCAAAATCACAGTCGAGACGCTTGAGGCATTGAAGCTGATCCTCAGTCTCAACACCTTCTGCAATCACAGGCAATCCAAGGCCTTTCGCCAATTGAACGATTGCCTTCAGTACTGGTATTGAACGAGGCTCCTCATCCAAGTCAACAAGAAAGATACGATCAATCTTCAAGACATCCAAGGCGAGCGTATACAGCATATGCAAAGAAGAGTAGCCACTGCCAAAATCATCCATCAAGATGGTAAACCCTAATTGCTTAAGAGATTGTAATGCTTGCAACAAGTGTTCAGGATTATCCATGTAGCAGGACTCTGTAACTTCAAGCTGCAACAAACTACGGTCAAAATCATATGGCTCTATGGTTTGAGCAATCATGTTGACTATCTCGCGATTGCTCAGATCGACTCTTGAAAGATTTATTGAAATAGGAACCACTGTATGCCCTTGAGAACGTTGATCCTGCAAGAAGTCGCAGACTTTGTCCATGAGGTACAAATCAAATGTGGTTATGAACCCATACCGCTCAAAGACAGGAATGAACTGGATCGGTTCAATCACGCCCCGGCTTGGATGGATCCATCGTGCCAAAGCCTCAGCAGAAACTATATGACCATGTTCAACTGAATATATTGGTTGCAAATAGAATGTAAATTGTCCTTCATCCAGAGCACCCTGCATCTGGTTCAAAACCTCTTGCTCATTGAACGTATCAGATCGGAAAGAGGGTTTGTACAAGGATACGTTGTGCTCGAACTGTCTTCTAGAATTTTTTGCAGCGCTATGAGCCCGATCGATAAGCTGGCTGACCTGCAGGGTATTATCCTCTATCAGATACACGCCTATAGCCACAGTCATCGCAAAGCCGATTGAGTCCCTGATGGCCTTGAGATCTATGAGCTGTTGCAGCTGTAGAGTGGTACAATCTGTACACTTCAGCACAGCAGCAAAATGATCGGATTCAAGATGTCCATAACAACAGAGACTTTTTCCTGAAAAATAGGTGCGCATTGATGTAGCAATCAACTGCAAAACTTGATTGCCGCTTTCATAGCCCAGCAACTCATTGACAACGGAAAACCGTTCCACATTCCAATACACTATATAAAAGGAGTCGTCGATGTTTTCATCCAACAGGAGCCTCACCTGTTCACAGAATTTCTGCCTGGTGTACAACCCAGTTGTAAGGTTGTGGCTCAATGCGTAGGAAAGCTGCTGCATTGTTTGCTGCAACATCCTCTCATCAAGTAATTTTTGGGTGATGTCGGTAAAGAGCAAGGAGAACGGTTCTGATTTTCCTTTTTTCCCTATTTGTCGGAAGACGATTTCGCACCAGATCAACTGCTTCTGCTTTCCAAGCAATCGAAGACGGAAAGGTTCATCCTTGTCCGAGGTCAATATGTACTTCTCTATTCTGGAGAGAAGCAAGGAACGATCTTCATGGTAAAAAATCTGCATCCCATTTTCGAGTAATTGACGGGTCAATTCCTTGCGCTCATACCCAAGGATCTTCGCAAGAGTCTCATTCACATATTCAAGATGCAGACTATCCGGTCTCAATCGGAAAACACCTATGCCCTGCAGGCTCTGATCCATGAACAATTGCAGGTTCTGGTTATATCGCTTCAATTTTGTGAGGTTTCCTATGTCCATCATGCTCAAGGAAACCGTCCTGGAACGAGAGAAGGAAGGGCCGAGATAACAAGTGATTGAAAGGGTTCTCTGATTTTGTTGTTGCAGTTGGTATGTTTCATACCTCATATCCGACGAAAGCAAGGATTGTATACGCTCAAACACCAAATCTTTTTCATCGCTGGAGAGCCACAAGAGAGGATCTTTGACAAGGTCCTCTACCTTTACAGCAAACATACGAAGAAATTCATCGTTGTAGAAAAGCAGTGTCGCGTTGTGCTCTTCATAACTGAATGTGATCATCCCGACACTCAATGCATTGAAAAATTCAAGCAGGTATCTTGGTTGCTCGGCAAACCCAAAAGAAACAAAGGGCACAATCAAACCACCGACTCTGCAAATGGTTTGAGTATCATCCAGAGCCAGATAGGAGGTCAGCATGATCGGCTTGTAAGAGTGCAACGTTTCTTGTATGCGGACTACAATTGGCTCATTGTTTTCTTTCATCGTTTTCATAGCTATGTAGTCACGCAGGAGAAGACCATCCTCGGGGTGCAGAAAATTCGGCATCTTTCCTTGCTTCAGATACGAATGCACCTGCAAGGTTTCGACCTTGCCCTCCTTGAATACCTGAAAGGTCAATATGTCATATTTCAGATCATAATCCCAACTCTGGCCTCCAAAATTAATCAACTGAAGATATTGCACCAGAGCTGTGTGCTGCACCGGCTTCTGTGCATAAATGGTTTTTGAGATATCGCTCGACTGCTTTACCTGATCCACCAAGACAGTAAGCTTCACTGTCCGATTATGAATCAAGACCAATTTCTCTTTTTAAAGCAATGATTTTCCTTCTTCTGTCTCATGCACCCAGAATAAAAAGTGATCATAACTGAGAGAATTGAATTTGCAAAAGGGGCATACCGATTGTCTATTGTATAATACTTCATAGCATTTTTTCTGGGAGTACGGCTGGTCGCAACCAAACAAGACTCTGCCCTCTTTATTGAGAAAAAGCAGCTCATATGATTCCAGGTCGCACACGTACACCACATCTGAAAGAGAATCCAATACCATCTGATGGTTCGACCATGAAACTACTTTTTTGAGCCCCATCCGGCTTTTATAGACGAGGCAGCGGTTTCTTCCTTGGTCCTTGGCTTCATACAAGGCAACATCTGCATGTTGATAGAGCTCTGAAAAACTTGCTTCGGCCTCACTCTTCAGACTCAGGCCGATGGAAACAGTAACGGGGCCGACCATTTCAGCATCTCTCGAAACAAGATTGCAGAAATCCCTGCCTAGGGTAAAAGCATGCTGCACATCATCTGCAACACAACAACATACAACAAACTCATCTCCCCCTAGTCGACCAATCAAACTGTCGTGAGGGAAATGCAGCTTCATCAATGCTGCGAGCCGAATCAAGACCCTGTCCCCTATCTTGTGTCCCCAGGTATCATTGACCTGCTTAAAATTATCTATATCGATAAGAAAGAAGGCTACAGAAGATTGTTCTGCATGCATAAGGGTATTGCTTACAGTATCCTCAAGACTGTACCGATTGAGCAATCGTGTAAGAGGGTCGAATTGTGCACGACTTTGCAGCAACAATGTCTCCTGTTTCGTTTGGTCAATATCCTTGATACCTATATAAACGAAGGAACCGGTATTGCTTGAGCTGCAACTGAGATAGAACCGATACCATCGCTTTCCCTCATTCATCTTGAAAGGATGGATCATCTTGGCCTCAATCACCAACTCCTTTTGTGAAGTTGCCAAAAATGAACGCAATGCCTCGACGGTTTTAATCGTCTCAAATTCTTTTGGAGGATATTTTCCGATAGCCCTTTCAAACAGTTCGTCGTAGCTTTCAAACAGATTTGCATCCAAACCACCGAACCAATCCCAACTTTGGTTGTCGGCAAGAACAGGTCTTCCCGTCTCTATATCGAACGCTGCAAAAAAGATGCATTCCTCTCCGATGAGATGCAATCTGGTCTCGATCTCATCATCAACATCCTGAAACATCCCAAGAGCAACATCAATCGCATCATGCATGAAAGAGTAACTGATTTTCATCCATCGAAACTGACCATCAAGCGCTCTCACCCTCATGATTGAGGTCACAGCTGTTCGCTCTTTGAGAAGCATGAAATCATATTCGACCGTCTTCGAAAATTGAGGATGAACAAATCCCTGTTCAAGAAGATATGCGCAAGGGTTATTGAATCTAAGTGCAGGATGTCCACTGCATATGGTCGGTGTGAGGGTTTGTATAGAGTCCTCTTTGATTCTATATTCCCAAATTTCCAAGGTAGAATGGGTAAGCGCAAACTGCAACCTTGCATGCACCATCTCCAGCTTCAGAGCATTCTCCTTGGCTTCGGTGATGTCACTGGCAACCACATAATAGAGTGAGCTTGATTCATCTTGCCGGGAGCACCTTCCTTGCAAACGAATCCAACGGTTCTTTTTTACTGACAACCTGAATTCCAAATCCAAGGCCTTTCGATTGTGTGCATGGGACAACAGCTTCGACTGTACCCGATCAAGATCAAGTGGATGCACTACGTCAAGCATTGACTGGGTTCGATACTTCTTGAATTGGGCTGCGCTATAGCCTAAGAGCTTGGCAAGACCTCGGCTCATGTACTGAACCTCTACTGATTGACCAAGCTGAAGAATCCCCACCCCGCCAGGAAGTTTGTTGATGGCGAGCAGTGATTGCTGCTGTACTGTCTTATGATCGACTTTGTCCATACCTCTCACACCTTGCATAGAAACCAGTATAGCTATATACCATATTATATGTAAGAAGTATTGTCCATGTTAGAAGATTCTAAGTTCGAGGCCGTTCATTCGAATCCTTCAAAACTACATCATGGGCACCGCCTTCTATGATGGATGTTGAGGATACCAGTGTCAGTTTAGCATGTTCCTGTAAATGGGAAATCGTCAATGAACCACAATTGCACATAGTCGACTTAATTTTGCTCAGTGTAAGCTGCACATTGGTTTTCAAGGCTCCAGCATACGGAACGTACGAATCGACCCCCTCTGCAAAACTCAACTTCGAATCGCCTCCAAGATCATAACGTTGCCAGTTTCTGGCTCTTACCGATCCCTCTCCCCAATACTCCTTCATATAGGCGCCCTTTACATTCACCTTCTCTGTTGGACTTTCATCGAAGCGGGCAAAGTAACGTCCAAGCATCAAAAAATCAGCTCCCATGGAGAGGGCAAGAGTCATATGGTAGTCCAATACGATTCCGCCATCTGAACAAATGGGAATATACGTTCCCGTCTGTTCAAAATATTCATCCCTCGCCTTTGCCACCTCTATCACGGCTGTTGCCTGGCCTCTACCGATTCCCTTTGTCTCGCGGGTGATGCAGATCGAACCTCCCCCGATACCGACCTTTACAAAATCTGCACCGCTTTGAGCAAGGAATAAAAATCCTTCACGGTCAACCACATTGCCCGCTCCCACTTTAACAGTATCGCCATATCGATCCTTGATCCAAATAAGGGTACGACGCTGCCACTCGCTGAAGCCCTCGGAAGAATCGATACACAATACATCAGCACCACTTTCAACCAAAGCAGGAACTCTCTGTTCATAATCTCTGGTGTTAATGCCTGCTCCAACCAAGTATCGCTTATGGTCATCGAGCAACTCTTCAGGGTTCTCCTTGTGACTATCATAATCTTTTCTGAATACAAAGAACTTCAATTTTCCCAGATCATCAACGATAGGCAGACTATTGAGCTTATGTTCCCAGATAATATCATTGGCCTCAGAAAGAGAGACTCCTTCACGAGCATATACAAGCTTATCAAACTTTGTCATGAATGTATGAATCGGAGTATCCAAAGCCATCCTGCTGGGTCTCCAGTCGCGACTGCTAACCACTCCCAGCAATCGCCCGTTGGCACTGCCATCATCAGTTATTGCAATCGTGTTATGCCCTTTACGGGCTTTCAACTCAATTAAGTCTTTGAGCGTCTGCTCCGGCCTGAGATTGGAATCAGAACGTACAAACCCAGCCTTGAAGGATTTCACCCGCCTCACCATCTCACATTGAGCCTCGATGGTCTGAGACCCATAAATGAAACTTAAACCACCTTCGCGAGCCAGAGCGATCGCCATTCTTTCACCGCTGACCGACTGCATGATTGCACTGACAAGAGGTATTCGTAAGGAGAGAGAGGGTTTTTCCCCTTTCTTATACTTGACCAACGGGGTGTGCAATGAAACATTGTCAGGAATACAAGAGGCATCAGAATATCCGGGTACCAGAAGGTACTCGCTGAAGGTACGGCTGGGTTCATCAAAAATATAGGCCATCACGCAACTCCTTAGGAGGGTTTTGGCACTGTATTTTGGTGTTATTAATGAAATATTGCAAGCTCTCTGCAACAAATATGTTGCATTTTTTTCTCACATAAAGCGATTAGCAACTATAAGTGCAGATTCACATTCTTCAAGTACAACTGTACAGAAATCTTGATCGAGCGTAACCTGCAACGCTTCTGAAGAAATAATTTCCGTCATGCATACCATCGCATTACTGAATCTGATTTCATGCTTACCCTTCTTCTTGCTCATTGCACAAAGCAGAGCCTTGGCTTTGTCATATCTTGCAAAGACCAAAGAGTATCGATCGCTGTACAATATTGCCCACGCGCCATTTTTGAGCAAAGATTTATACGTTTGACGAAATTTACCGACGCTTTTATACAATGCATAGAAATCCATCTTCCACCGTTTTGTATCCCACTGCATCGGATACCTGCTCGTCTGAACCGATTCGTTCGGTCCTTGCAGGCCAATTTCCTCACCGTAGTAGATGCTGGGCATTCCAGGGAGCACATACAATAATTTCACCAAACCGCTGTAAATACGGAAATCAAATATAGCACTATGCTCATACAATCTCGGCGTATCATGACTGTTGATCAGATTCATCTGCATGCACAACATCTGTTCAGGCATCGAGCTGAGATGACTAAGCAAGGCTTGGGCGAATTCATCACCATCGAAAGCCCTGCAAGGCTGTGGTGTTTGTCCCCAACCCTCTGAGAGCTGGCGGTCAGTCTCTCCCATCCAGGATCTCATCGGCCGGCTGCTTCCAAGATAGTTCATGGTTGCATCCCACATATCACCTTGTAAAAACGGTGTAGAATCCACCCAGTCCTCGCCTACGAGATAGACGTCTTCTCGCTCTTTCTTCAATGAGGTTCTCACCTCCCTCCAAATTTCCTCACACAACTGATCTTCCCCTTTTCGCCCTACTTCACTGGCCACATCGAGCCTCCAGCCGTCTTGCAGATAGGGTTCCTTGAGAAATGACCGCATTACAGAATCACTGTCTCGATAGATAAGGTCTCTTAATGTTTTACTATTGTAATTCAGTTGCGGCAAGGTAGGGACATCCTGCCAAAAGGCCACCGTACCATCCTTATTGATATAGAAGAATGATGCCTCCTCACTGTCCGGATCGGAGAGCGCTTTTTGGTACCATGGATGATCGGTACCGGTATGATTTATTGAGATATCAACAATAACCTTCATGCCGTTCTCATGCAGGGTCCTGCACAAGCTCTCGAACGCGGCATCCCCACCAAGCTTTTCATCAATATGAAAAAAATCTATGCAGTCATACCGATGGGTGGTTCTGCTGCATCCAATCGGATTGAGATACAGCGTGTTGATACCCAAGGACTTGAAGTGCTCGATGGACATCTCAATTCCCTTGAGATCACCGTTGAAGAAATCAAGACAACGAGCCTGCTCGAATGTCAGGGGAAGCTCATCAAACCCATGGACGCTGACTATTCCACCGTTAAAGCTGTACTGCCCCTCTTTTGCTCCAACATCGGGATCGCCATTTTTAAATCGATCAGGGAATACCTGATAACAGGAGGCCTCTGAAACCCACGCGACCTCATGCAAATTCGCTTTCAAAGAGAAACATTCCACTAAAGGAGGAACAGAGGCCTTAAGACCTGTCTTGCTGTATGAATAGGCTCTATCTTTTGCAATAACAAAAAAATAGTAATAGAGTTTCTCATCTACTAAGTCTATTTCAGCTTGGTAGTAACAGATTGTATTCTTCTCTTCTACGAAGGTCATGGTGAACTGCATTTCCCGTCCGAGCTGAAAACTTACCAACCTGATATCCAGCAGGTCCTCATCCCTGCCGACTTGCAATGAAATGGAAATCTTGCTCTTTTTCTTTGGGTACAGGGGCTGTACATACGGTGCGCTTACTGAACTGTCTATGGTTTGCATCCAATACTTGTCTTTCATGAGAGCCTCTCTTCGTATGCAGAAAATATCCGTTGACTCGACTAGAAAACCGGTTTAGTATCAGTGTATACCAACAATACAACCAGTGCAAGCAGACAAATTTCAGTAAAAGATGGATGATGATACATGCAGGAAAAGAAGACCTCCAAACGACCTACAATCAATGATATTGCTCGGGAAAGCGGATACAGCAAGACTGCAGTTTCCTTTGCGTTCAACGACAGCACTCGAATCAGCGAAAAAGCACGCCTGCAGATTCTTGATACCGCCCATCGACTGGGATACATCCCCGATCCTATGGCTCGAAATTTCAGCTTGAGAAGACATCTCTCCATTGGATTTCTTCTTCCCCAGATTGTACAATACTCATTGAGCAATCCTTATACCCAGCAAGTAATGCTCGGCATAGGATCCGTGTGTGAAAAATATGGATACACCCTGACATTGATTCCTCCCTTGAATGAAAGTGTTGCCCTGGCAGTGCGCAATGCTGCTGTAGACGGATTGATTACCTTGGGAATGCAAGTGGGGATGGACATCGTATCGATCATGCAGGCAAGACAACTTAGCTATGTCACCATCGATGGTACTGCAGACGTGCAGATGCCCAGCGTAAATATCGATGACGAACAGGCAGCCTATGACCTGATGAGTCTGGTACTTGAGAACGGTCATCGCAGTATCGCCATAATCAACCTAAATGACGACAGCCTTTGCTCTACGACAAAAACCGATAGTGTTCCAGTCAGAAGAATGCGGGGATTTTTTAAGGCACTCTCCGAATATGGCATTTTGCCATCGTCGGTACCAATATGTATCAGTGAATGCACCCTTGAAGATGGCGAGGTGCAAGCCTTAAAAATCTTGGAACTCGCACAGCGCCCCACCTGCATAGTGACAATGAGTGACATCGTTGCCATCGGGTGCATACTGGCTATCAAAGACAGGGGACTCAGCGTTCCCAACGATATTTCTGTAGTAGGGTTTGATGATATCAATGAGGCATCGCTTATCGAACCCCAATTGACGACGGTACGTCAGCCGGCCATAGAAAAAGGACGCCTTGCTGCTGAGGCCTTGTTTCATAAGATCCACAACGAGCCACTTCAAAGCGTCCATATCCAGATGCCTCATTCACTGATGAAGCGAAAATCACTCTCTTCTTTCAATTAGTCACGCTTTCAGTTTTTCAACCATGCTAGCGAGCACTTCTTGGACAGAGACGGAGGCATCAATATCAATGAGCAACCCTTTTTCCCGGTAATAGGCAATAAGGGGCTCTGTCTGTTCTTCATATACCTCTAGACGATGCAAAATGGCCTCAGGCTTATCATCATCCCGCTGAATCAGAGGTTCACCGGTTTCATCATCGATTCCTTCAACCTTCGGGGGATTATAGAGAACATGATACGTCCTTCCTGTCGACTTGCATACACGCCTGCCACTCAACCTGGCGATGATCTGCTCACGACCGAGTACAAAATTCACCACTGCATCCAACTTTTTCATCTCAGAAAGGGCATCAGCCTGCACAATGGTTCTGGGAAATCCGTCAAGGATGAACCCTTTTTGGGCATCATCTTCCTTGAATCGCTCTTTGACCATCTCAATAGTCACAGAATCAGGGACCAATGATCCACTGGCAAGAATGGCCTTCACCTGCTTACCCAGCTCGGTTTCTCCTTTGATATGACTGCGAAACAAGTCCCCGGTTGAGATATGGGGAATGTCAAAATGGGTCTTAGCCTCGGACGCTATCGTCCCTTTTCCGGCACCCGGAGGGCCTAGAAATACTAGATTCATGGTTCACCTCACAACAATAGTTGTTACAATCGTAGCACATCGATGTGCTTTTGTCCTTATTTGTAAGACATGTTTGCCATAAATTGTTTGATATCAAATCTGATGCAGCATACATTGTACTACATAGGAAACAACGACTACAGACAGTGATATCAAAAAACCATGAAACATCGGTTTAAAGCCAGAAGAGGCCATTTGTCTGAAATTCGTTCTCATCCCTATCGAGCCAAGGGACATCACCATCAAGAATTTTGATAACTCAGAGAGTTGCATCGTGATCGATTCGGGTACCAAGTTGGTACTTTTTATGCCCACCATCACTAAAAAAAGGAGGATGAAATAGGGAAATATCTGATGCGCTGCTACTCGTTTTTTCTCAGATTGCTTTCTAGCATTGATATAAGAAAAGACTAAGACTGTGGGGATGATTGCCAAGGTTCGAGTGAGTTTCACAATCACCGAGTACGCACCGGCTGCGTCACTGAAGGCATACCCTGCCGCAACAACGCTCGATGTATCGTTGACGGCTGTTCCTGTCCAGAGCCCGTACCCCAAATCACTAAGATGCAAAGCTCTTCCAAGCAAGGGAAAAGCAAGTACCATAAAAACATCAAAAAGAAAGGTAGCAGAAATTGCATATGCGACATCCTTGTTCTCTGCATCGATCACCCCAGAGATGGCGAGGATTGCAGAGCCACCGCAAATACCAGTTCCTGCACTGATCAAAGAAGACAACTTCCAAGGAAGACCAAGCATCTTTCCCAAGAGGAATCCTCCTCCAAACGCTGTAAACAGAGTAAAAAGCATGACAAACAAGGAATACCCACCGACCTTCAATACCTGCGAGAAAGTCAGGTTCAGGCCCATCAGGATTATCGAAAATCGAAGCAAATGTTTTGAGACGAATCCCAAACCTTTTTTAAAACAGGCATGCTGCATTACCAGAGGCTGCAGGCACATGCCTATAAGCAGAGCAAAAACGCTCGCGCTGACAAGATGATACGGGATGAAAGAACTGATGAACATAGCAAACAGGGCCAACAAGATTGATAAGCCAATGCCATACCCATACTCAAACATTACGGTCATGAGACACCTCCAAAGAATTTAGGTCTTGATGCTATCACTTTTTTGAAATAATATAAAATTATATTTTTTTATTATTCGATAAATTCTTCTTATAGGTAAAAGCATGATAGACACCCGACATGAAACATTCTTGGCACTCTGTTCAATAGGGAATTACACAAAAACAGCACAAGCATTGCACATTACCCAACCTGCAGTCTCGCAACACATCAAATACCTTGAAGAGGCATATGCAGGAAAGCTCTTCATCCGTAAAGGCAAGACCCTCAAACTCACCGCAAAAGGCTCATTACTGTATCGTTCAGTGATGACAGTTCATGCTGACAGCGTACGCTTGCAAGCGATGCTTGAAAAGTGCGAAAAAGAACCTGATACAGTACAATTTGGAGCTACCTTGAGTATAGGATCTTATATGATGCCTCCCATACTCAGTAATCTCATGAAGAACCAGAATACAGCAACATTCAGCATGTTGGTGGAAAACACACAGACGTTGCTTGCAAAACTTGAAACTGGAGAAATTGGGTTCGCCTGTATAGAAGGCTTTTTTGACAAGACCAAATACGAGTGGAGGCTTTTCAGCGAAGAACAATTCATTGCTGTATGCCAGGCAGACTCGGCATTAAGCAAAACATCCTGCACAATTGAAGCATTGATGAAAGAACGCTTGATTGTACGTGAGAGTGGATCTGGAACAAGAGAAATCCTTGAGCAATTCCTTTGGCAGAAGAATTTGCGTCTGGACAGTTTTTCTAAAAAATGCGAGATCAGCGACATGCAAGCCATCAAAGAACTCGTAAAAAGAGGCAGTGGCATCACCTTCTTATATAAAGCTACAGTAGAAAGAGAGCTGCGAGATGGTTCATTGTGTATGATAGACATCAAAGATTTCTCCATAATCCGTGCTTTCTACTTTGTATGCCTTAAAAACAGCCTGCACAAGAGTGACTACCTCTCTTGGTTCGATCGATTCCTGGTTGCCAGGAAACAGAGTATTCCCAATTAGGCATGACTATCTGGTCTTATAGCAAAACAGTGATATACTGAACTCAATAATCATACAAAAGGAGTGTAATTATGAAACGATTGAACGTGGTCCTCGTATCTCTTGCTTTGCTCTGCCTCATGCTCCCGATAACTGCACAGCCGGCAAGAGAAACATCAACAAAAGCGGTCACACTGACAATGGGCTCCTGGAGAACGGATGATGTAGAGCAGATGAACCGCCTTCTGAGCGAGTACAAGAAAATCGCACCTGATGTCACCATCAGATTCCAGCCTACAAATCCTCCTGACTACAATGCAACCCTGCGGCTGCAACTGGACAGCAATACCGGACCGGATCTCATGTATGCTCGATCCTATGGTGCCGGTTTGGAGTTGTTCAACGCTGGGTATTTTGCTGATTGTACAGACATCCCCGGTTTGATGGACAATTTCAGTGCCAGCAATTTGGCCCCTTGGCAGACGGCAGACGGACGTATGTTCGCAGTGCCCTTTGCTGCAGTCAGTCATGGTGTGTATTACAACAAGGATATCTTCAGAAAAGAAGGATTAGGTATACCGAATACATGGGAGGACTTCCTCGCTCTATGCACAACACTCAAGAGCAGGGGATATACACCTCTTGCAAACGGACTTGCCGATGAATGGGACATTCTTGAAACCTTTTTCTTTGGCCTCCTGCCCAATTATGTAGGAACTGCTGATCAGCGAGTACGCTATGAAAGTGGAGAGCTGAAGCTCAATGACAGAAATTTTGTTGCAGCATACCAAGCAATGGCAGATGTTGCACAATTCTGTCCCAGAGGCTTTGAATCAGTAACATACAACGACAGTCAGGTACTTTTCAACAGCCAAAGAGCCGTCATGTTCGTAGATGGCAGCTGGACAGCCGGCGTCTACAAGGATGCTTCATTTGAGTGGGGTATTTTTGCCATACCTGCACCGAAAGGCAAACATACTGCAATCTGCTTCCATCCTGACATGGCAATCACCATGAATACCAAAACCAAACACCCAGAAGAGGCGAAGGCCTTCTTGGCTTGGCTTTGCACAGAACAAGGGGCAACTACCGCCAGCAAGAACCTCCCAAGTGGATACTTTCCGATGATCAAATTCCCCATCAAGCTGGAAAATCTTCATGCAAATGAATTTTTGGCATTGAATGCAGGGAAAGAGACCGATGCACGGTTTGTCTGGCCGAAGCTGATGCACCTGTATGCACCGATGAACCAAGCAGTCATCCGTGTCATGAAAGGACAAATATCTGCGCAAGCGGCTGCCGACTCAGTCCAAGCGCTTAGGTAGAATCTGACGAGAATGATTCCCGGGTATATGCTCGGGAATCCTACTTTAGGAGATGTATGCGCAACCATCGTACACACCACCTTGTGTGGCTGCTCTATCTTGCACCGGCATTGATCATGTACTCTCTGTTCATGGCTTATCCCTTGCTTGATTCTCTCAGACTAAGCTTCTTCACTGGAAATAATCCGGCTACCAGGGTCTATGTCGGCTTTGGGAACTTTGAGAAGCTCTTCACAGATCCACAAATATCACAACGCTACTGGTCTGCCTTTTTCAATACCTGGGTTTTCTTTTTGATCCACCTTGTAGTGCAAAATGGATTGGGGATTCTGTTTGCAGTCATGCTCACGTTTGATACGATGAAGGCAAGACACGTCTATCAGACTATAATCTTCATCCCCACGACCTTTGCAGTCCTTATCACTGGATATCTTTGGAAACTCATGCTCAACCCTGTCTGGTCCGGCGATTTTTTTGTTTCGATCGGACTGCCGTTTTTGAGGCATCCATGGCTCGGGGATACAAAAACCGCTTTGATTGCAGTATCCCTCGTATCCTGCTGGCAATGGCTAGGCATTCCTACCATGATGTTCGTTGCCGCATTGAGAAACATCAGTGTCGAGTTGCTTGAAGCCGCTTTGCTCGAAGGCGCCGGAAACTGCAAGACTTTCTTTTTGATCAAGCTCCCTCTGATCAAGCCGGTAGTAGGAATCATTGCAGTATTGACCTTTGTGAACAACTTCAATGCATTCGACATTGTATTTGCGATGACCAATGTCAATGGCGCCCCGGAATATGCAACCGATCTGATAGGCACCCTATTCTACCGCTATGGCATAGCAGGACAACATCCTATTGGAATTCCTGACGCAGGATTGGGATCAGCCATTGCAGTCATTACCCTGTTGCTGCTGTTGTGTGTCGTTATACCGACACTAAAGAAAACCCAGAAAGGAGGAGCATAGGATGCAAGCCTCCCTCAAACGAGCAAACAAGCATATCGTCTCACACATCGTCTTGGTCACCTGGAGCTTGATAGTGCTCTTTCCGCTGTGGACCTTGGTCATCAACTCATTCAAAACCCGATTGACCATTTATGACAACCCATTCTGGATTCCTAAAACCTGGAACTTCTCGAACTACCAGACGGTAATCAGAGATGGTGATTTTTTGACATACTTCAAAAATAGTTTTATTGTAGTTTCCGCCTCATTGCTTCTCGTCACCTTTTTTGCATCCTTGGCAGCGTATGCACTGGCTCGATACAAGAATCGCTTTGCACAGGCATGCTACTTTTTCTTCATCGCAGGGATGATGGTCCCAATCAAGATAGCATCCATCAAGCTGCTGGAGTTGATCAGGGCTCTTGGCCTGTTGAACACCATATGGGCGCTACCTCCCATTTACGTGGCGATGGGCCTTCCTGTCGGCATCTTCATCCTTACTGCATTCATAAAGGACCTGCCAGAAGAACTGTATGAGGCTGCCTTGATCGATGGATCCTCTTCTTGGAATATCTATAGACAGATAGTGCTGCCTTTGGTACGTCCGGCTTTGGCCAGTACCGCAATCTACAATCTCATTCCTTTTTGGAATGACTTATGGTTCCCCTTGATTTTCATCAATGAAGAAAAAGAGAAGACGCTGCTCTTAGGGGTAACAAGATTGTTTGGGCAATATCAGACCGATTGGTCAAGGGTACTTGCAGTACTCACCCTCTCTGCCATTCCTGTTCTTTTACTGTATCTTGCAATGTCAAGCCAATTTATAAAGGGCGTCACCTCCGGTTCTGTAAAGGGGTGACAGAGTGGCTCAGTTGGGATAGAATCTTTTGCAATCACAGGAGAAAAGAGTATATGAATAAAATAGTACTGCATGCAACGGATCTTGATGGATACCTCAAAGAATCAGATAAAGAAAAAATCAATCATGTAAACGAGTTATACAAAAAATCGCTCAATCATTGCGCAGTCTTGGAGAATGCAAGTGATGTCATGCAACTCGAGGATGCCCGCAAAGGCTTGGTAGATAGTGCAAAAGAGATCGGTCGGTACCTCAAGGAGGTATGCGCCGAAGAGAGCGCCATTCACGTCTATTCCTTTGAGACACCACAGGAACAACATGGTCAGGCAAGCCGCTTGATCAGCAAGCTCAGAGATCCCGGTACTGAGCACGAAGAATTTCTGTATTATATCCAAAGAGCGTATGAAATGCTCTTTTCGCATGTATATGCAGACGCTGCTTTGCCGTCAAAGCGCTCAATCATTACAAAAACTCCTGTAACAAGCCCGGTACGCAACTATGCAGTACACCGTATTCCGGATGTTGATTCTTTCATAAAAAACAGTGTCATGTGTGTGATGCTCAGAGGCGCCCTGCTTCCCTCAATGATTCTAAGTAAGGAAATCCAGGAATACTCCTCTGATGATTTTGTCACTCCCTTTGCCCTATTCAAGATTAAGCGGGATGATTCGAAGAAAGAGGCAAACATGGACTACATCCTGGATTTGGACAAATCGTACTTCAATCTTGAACAACTTGATGGTAAGGACCTAATTTTTGCAGACCCGATGAATGCAACCGGAGGATCCTTGGTGACCATCGTATCGTATTTAAAAGATCATGGGGTGAAACCAAAATCAGTGAAATTCATCAATGTTATCAGTGCCCTCAAAGGCTCCTTGAGAATTGCAAGAGCTATAGAAGGTGCACAGGTTTACACACTTTGGATGGATCCCGTGCTCAATGATGCTGCCTACATACTCCCCGGCCTCGGTGATGCCGGTGATCGACTCAACGGCAAAGACGGTGAAAACAACCCTCGCAACATCATCCAGCTGATAGCAGACTACGGATCTGCAATCACCAATCTCTATCGCTCACAAGTCAGGCAGATAGAACAGACCGTCCTGGATCGATGATGAAAAGCCTCTTGCTGCCGGCCCTGATACTCTTGTGCCTGCTGTGCATCTCCTGCCAAACAGGCAACAACAAGGATATGGCCTCAGCCTATGCAGCTCAGGCCATTGATGAGTTGCATCAGGGCAACAGTCTCTTGTCTGCAGAACTGTTTTCCAAAGCCCTTTTACTTGAGCCGCAATCGGTTGCTCATCGATACAATCTTGGATTGGCTCTACTAGCATCGCAAGATTATGAGCAGACTCTCATTCTTGTAGATGAGAGTCTGCTTCTCTTTCCTTATCATCAGCGCTTTTTGCTCTTGAAGGCAAGAGTACTGAAGGAACAGGACAATAAGAGTGAGGCACTGAAGGTGTATGCCCAACTATTTGAAGAAAACCCCGGATCCTATGAACTACAGGCCTTGGTTATGCAACAAGCTCTTGATTGGGGTTTTAGAGAAGAGGCAGAAGCCTTGGCTCTTCGTTTATTGTCCGCACACCAACAGGAAGAACAAGCACTCCTGGCTTTGGAGCAACTGCAAGGACCAAACAGTTGGCCTGCTTTTATTTTGAGGTACCTCAGAGAGGAAACTGCAACAAAAGAGCTATGACTGCACCTGCAATTATCCAGAAAAGAGGATGAATCTTCTTGAAAAAGAGGATGAAGACAAGCATCACTACAAACAAAACACTCTCTGCCAACCTCAAATGAGAGCCATCGAGCATCGTAACTGAAAAGAGTTTCAGACCGGCGAAGGTGATCAGGCCAACGACAGCTGCACGCAACCCATAAAAGGCATGTTTTACATACTTGTTTTGGTCGAACTGACCTAAAAAACGTGCAATGATGAGTATGATCAGTATGCTTGGACAGACCAAGCCCATTGTTGCGACAAAACCTCCCAATGGACCTAATGCCTGAAAGCCTGCATACGTAGCCATGTTGATGCCGATGGGCCCAGGAGTTGATTCGCTGATGGCAAGCATATCGGCAATATCATGGGCTGCTATCCAATGTGGATGAGTAACAGCAAGGTTGTAAAGGAAAGGAAGCGTGGCCAATCCGCCCCCAAGGGAAAACAATCCAATTTTAAAGAACTCCCAAAACAACTCAAGATACATCATAGGCTCTCTCGCTTGATCTGTTTCAGAACAAGTCCAGACAGGATTGCACACACGACTACCCAAATCGGGGAGAGACTAAACACCATTGTGGCAACAACTGTCGCCAGAAACAGAATGACTGTAGGAAGATCGATCAGGCTTTTTTTTGCTAGATTGATTACAGATTGTGTAATCAGAGCACAAACCGCTACTCTGATTCCTGAAAACGCTCGCTGTACAAGAAGGGAATCCCTCACTTCATGGAGAATGGCTGCAAGCATGGTGATGATGATCAAGGAAGGAGCAACCTCTCCAAATGTCGCTGCAAGGGCTCCAAGCACCCCTCGTTTTCGATAGCCTATCATTGTCGCAGTATTCACTGCTATGATGCCCGGGGTCACTTGTCCGATAGCATATATGTCCAAAACCTCTTCTTCTGTGGCCCAGTGATGCTTGTCGATCACCTCGCGCATAAGCATCGGCAGCATGGCATAGCCACCGCCATAGGTAAAAGCCCCGATTTTGAAAAATGAAAAAAACAGTTGCCACAACGTAACATCTTGAATCTTTTTCATCCTCGATTGATTGCCTCTTTGACCAATGTATCACAACGTTCATTGCCCGCAATACCTGCATGGCCCTTGACCCAATTCCATGTAACAGGCAACGCACTGTTCAAAGCATCCAGCTCAATCCAGTAAGACTGGTTTTTAACAGGACTTTTGCTTGCTGTACGCCAACCATTCACCTTCCATGTATGGATCCAATTCGTTATTCCGTTTTTTACGTATTGGCTGTCTGTATTGATTTTTATTGAAGCACCCCCTAGTTGTTTGCAGGCCTTTAAAGCTTCGATGACCGCCCTCAACTCCATACGATTGTTCGTAGTTTCCTTTTCAAACCCACTTGCCTCTTTCTCGAACACACCGTCTGCCTTCAGCACGTACGCCCAACCACCCGGCCCTGGATTGCCGAAACAACCACCATCGGTATAGATTTCAATTTCTTTATAGCTCATAAAGCGGATACTAATATAGGCAACTGAACAGGTCAACTATCTTAAGCCTTGACAGCTTACACGCTAGCTCGTAGGATAAGTTGTCTATGGTTGGTGGAAGTGGTTTTTTTACCATTTACAAGACAGAAAATTGTATATATCAGGTAGTTTTGAACTCCAGCAGTTTTCAAGCGTACACTTTCCATAGAAAAAATTCCGACGACCTACGGAGTATAGGTCAAGGCGTGTCTCATGCCTGTTTGCAAGGATAGCTATGCACAACCGACACTTCCGTCACCAAATTCTTTTACTTGGTTTTCTCTTTTGCATGATGCTCAGCCGCCTATCAGCTCTGCCGATATTGGAGATGAGATCCACAAAGGCTACAACAGTCGAACAAACCCAAAGAATCGTGAGTTTATCTCCTAATGTAACCGAGACTATTTTTGCTCTTGAGGCTGGAAATCTATTGGTTGGGCGTAGTGATTACTGTAATTATCCTGAACAAGCACTCGAGCTTCCTTCTGTTGGAACCTTGTACAATCCTAGTCTGGAGCGTTTGCTCAGTCTTGAGCCCACCTTGGTGATCAGCAGTGCTTTTGTGCCCGAACAATTTTTACAAGCCATCGAGAATGCAGGCATAGAGGTTCTTTCTTTGGACACACAACAAACATTCCAGGGAACCTATAGTCTGATCAGACAGATTGCAGATGCTGTACACAAGGAGAGTGAAGCAGAGTTGCTCATTCTCCAGATGCAGAATGATGTGCGAACTGTTGCACTGAAGGCTAATACCATGAACAAGGTCTCTGTCTATGTCGCAATAGATTTCGGTTCTTTTGACGCAACAGCAACAGGAGATACCTTCTTGCATGATATGATTGAACTTGCTGGAGGCATCAATGTAGCAAAAGAGGCAAGAAACTGGACCTTCAACAAGGAACTGCTGGTAGCCAGCGAACCAGAGGTTATCCTGCTCAACCCCCGTTGGGGAGATACTGAAGAGCAAACATTGAAGGAATTCACCACCACAAAACCTTACAGCGATCTTACTGCCAGCATCAGAGTCTTCGATGCTGATTTGATCAGCCGGCAAGGCCCTCGCAGTGCGCAGGCATTGCAACAACTCTTTTTCTTGATTCATCAGGCTCAGGAGCCTAAGCAATGAGCAAAACGCTCACAACAGCCCTCACTTTTGCTAGTGCTTTTCTTATGTTGCTGTCACTCACCCTTGGTCCTTCTCACATAGACTTGGCAACAACTGTGCGGGTTCTTACTGGTCAAGAGGTACAGGCCAATCAACAGTACATTATTTTTCAGCTCAGGCTCCCTCGTATTCTTTCCTCGTTCTTCAGCGGTTCGATTCTAGGTTGTGCTGGGGTCGTCTTCCAGGCAGCTCTTAAAAACCCCATGGCCGACCCCTTCATACTCGGCATCAGCAGCGGAGCTTCCTTCGGTGTTGCGATAGCACTGTTTTTAGGCCTTACGCCCATACTGGGATTTCCTCTCAGTGCTCTTATAGGTGCCTTGTGTACTACTCTATTCATCGTATCTGCCGCTGTACAGAGAAAAAGCAGCAATACGACCCTTTTACTTACCGGAGTTGCCGTCAATTATATTCTCTCTGCTGCCATGACTCTTTTGATGTTCCTGCATAGGGAGCAATATCAGAGGATCCTCTATTGGACGCTGGGGAGTTTTTCAACCAGCACCTATACTCAGGTGAGGGTTGTATTTTTCACCTTGCTGTGTATGATCATCACTCTCAGTTTTCTGCATAGGGAAATGGATATGCTTTTACTTGATGATGGGTCGGCACGAGCAGGGGGGCTGTCTGTACAAAAGGTCAGAATCGGGCTTTTATTGCTTGCTTCGCTGGCAACCGCCATTTGTGTCTCTTATTACGGAGTCATTGGTTTCATAGGCCTCATGGCACCACATGTTACAAGACTGCTCGTCGGCCCAAAACACAAAAGACTACTCTTGCCTGCTGCATTGTTCGGCGGGTTCTTGCTTCTCGCTAGCGATACCTTGTCCAGAATCCTGTTACGATCTGGAGAACTTCCTGTAGGAATCATAACCAGCTTGCTCGGCGTCCCTCTGTTCATTTATCTCCTTCGCAAAGGAAGATATCATTATGGATAGCCTGCGTTTTGAAAACCTGAACGGGGGATACGATCACCACATGGTCTTCAAAGATCTCAACATAGTTTTGCCGCTGGGGTCCTTCATCGCGCTTACAGGGCCGAACGGAAGCGGAAAAAGCACTTTGTTGAAATTTATATACAAGCAGATTAAACCAACCGGTGGTGCTATATACCTCAAGGACCACAACCTTAAACATCTCAAGCAAAAAGAATTGGCAAAAGAAATCGGGTTTGTTGCCCAGAACGGAAGACTCGAGTATGCTTTTACTGTCAGGGAAGCTGTAGAGATGGGCCGTTATGTTTTTGGGGGAACAGACGACAGTAAAGCAGTAGAGCATGCAATGCAATTGTGCGACATCGAGCATCTTGAGCACACCATTGTCACAGAGCTCAGCGGTGGAGAAATGCAAAGGGTATTCCTAGCTCGTGCCCTGTGTCAGGATGGGAAAATATTGCTTTTGGATGAGCCGGTAAACCATCTGGATGTACGCCATCAAAGACAAATGATGATATTACTATCTTCTTTGGTCAAGAAAGGGTACACGGTTATTTGTGTTTTGCATGATCTTCTGCTTGCC
Source organism: uncultured Sphaerochaeta sp. (assembly GCA_964547185.1). Taxonomy (GTDB): domain Bacteria; phylum Spirochaetota; class Spirochaetia; order Sphaerochaetales; family Sphaerochaetaceae; genus Sphaerochaeta. The sequence goes on along the minus strand of CAZJMG010000006.1, from coordinate 67,950 downwards.
CAGGTATACAGTGAGATCGCCTTGGTGTTAAAAGCAGGGAAAGTAGTTAGTTTTGGACCGACGGGACAAGTATTCAGCAAAGATTTATTGAGAGCGGTATACCATATAGAAACCCATGAAATCTTTGACCCGAGTCTTGGACGATCTCTTTGGATGCCAAGCTGGCAATAGGAAGCCTCATGAAAACTACGAGTCGCATTCTCCATCGCATCTATCGCAAAGTGGTGAAAATATTGCTGGCTTTGAATTATGATTTCCAGACATGGGAGGCAGAGCCTCTTCCAAAGGGCCCTAAGATATTCTGTTCCAATCATTTCAGCAGCAGCGATGCGCATTTCGTTACTACCTTGACCGATGATGTACTGCACATGGTTATAGGACCTGGGTTCTCTATTCCTGTCATTGGATCTTTTCTGAGATGGACTGAGCAGATTAAGGCACTTAGCAAGGAAGATCGTAAGCAAGTCGTTTCTGAGGCAATAAGGTACCTCAAGAAGGGAGAATCCATCTATATATTTCCTGAAGGCATGCTCAACAGCCAAGAAACATTGATGGACTTCAAAGCAGGCATTGCCGACATTTATTTGGCAACCGAGTGTCCCATAATTCCTATAGGGTTGGTCTCGCCAAAACGCAGGGTGCGTAGTAAGCTGAGCAAGACGGCAGGAAGGACCATGACTGTGGTCAGCAGAAACTATTATGCAAATATTGGAAAACCGATGCACTTTCCAAAAGCTCTCTCTTGTGCAAAGGAACAATATGAAACAAGTCGAAAATTAATTCTTGATGAACTGAGAGAGACTATCGAAGGTTTGATCAAGGAAATCAAGACCGACAAATTCTGGAGTTGAATATGGATGAATTGGATCGAATCTTTTCTGATTTCAAGAATCAGGTGAATGAAATTGCCTTGCATGCAAAGCAGGTATCCACTGTCAACTTCAAGGCAGATTTAAAAAACGGGACATCGTTCAATTTTGTCTACAATGCAGACAAGTTTGCACGAGCCCAAGGGGATAAACAAGAATACCGCCCTCTTTCCGTCTCCAATGCAATTGTCGACATCGTCGGGGCAATCGGTGCAGTAGCATTGTTGCTGGTCCTGCTTCTTAGGGAAACAAGAACCGATATACCGTTTATTCTCAGCTATGCAATGCTGATCACCTTTTTTTCTCTCTCGGCAACATATCATTTTTTCAACAGGGACAGCAGAACCAACCAAGTATTCTATTATCTCAAAGAGACTGCAAAAATCTTGTCCCTTGCCCTGATCAATAGCACTACCATAGGGTTTGGGCAGTTGCCGCTTCAAACGTTATCACGATCGTTAAGTCTGATTGCTGTTGCAGTAAGTCTGCTCTTTCTTTCGGGAAGAACCAAGCTCTCCAGGCAGGCAAGTCTAGCAGCAGCGAGTATATTGCCTTTCATATCCTTGATGGGTTTTTTCTCCCTAGATGCCTTGGTTCGGTGTTTGCTCTTCAGCCTTTGGTCTGCGATCGCCCTCTTTGCCAAACCAGAATCGAGGATGAGCAGCAATTCAATCTTTGCCTTGATCGGCTTGATTGCATTCTCCTTCGAGCTCTCCATCATGCTGTTGATTTAGCTTTATTTTCCTTCTTCCTGCCTTTATACTGAATGAAACAGGAGGACCAATATGAAGGTTGCGATTTTAGGAGCTGGTAATATTGCCCGAAAGATGGCGACAACCCTTGCTCAGATGGAACACGTCGAGGCCTATGCCGTAGCATCGCGAGAGCTGGATAAAGCTATAGAATTTGCCAAGAAGTGGAATATCAACAAGGCTTACGGTTCGTATGAGCAGATGCTCGGCGACAACAATGTCGATCTTGTCTATATTTGTACTCCCCACTCATTGCATTACGAACATATGATGATGGCTCTCAAGAGTGGGAAGCATGTTCTTTGTGAGAAATCCTTCACGGTCAATGCAGCACAAGCCAAAGAGGTGCTTTCTTATGCCAAGGAGCATAATTTGCTTGCAGCAGAAGCGATATGGACCAGATATCTTCCGATGCGTCTGGTGCTTGACCAGATCTTGGAACGACGTGTCATCGGAGAACCTCATTCCTTGACTGCAAATCTTTGTTATCCCGTAAAGGGTGTCAAACGGTTGATGGATCCTGAACTAGCAGGGGGAGCCTTGCTTGACCTTGGGGTATATCCGATAAACTTCGCCATGATGGTATTTGGATCTGAAATTGAGAGCATTGCTTCATCCTGCGTCAAGACAGACTCTGGTGTTGATGAATCAAACTCCATCACTCTTACCTTTAAAGGCGACAAGATAGCTGTCCTGCACTCTTCAATGCTCAGCACATCCGACAGGCGTGGTGCAATTTTTGGATCCAGGGGATTCATTGAATTTATGAATATCAACAACTGTGAAGGGATCAACGTGTATGACCGTGATTACAATCTGGTTGAGACGTACAAACCTTTCAAATATATCACAGGATTTGAACATCAGGTTGAGGCTTGCAGAAAAGCCATTGAAGAGGGATCTCTTGAGCTCAAGCAGATGCCGCACAGTGAAATCATCAAGGTAATGGAAGTGATGGATACCTTGCGTTCTCAATGGCAAATCAAGTTCCCAATGGAGTAGATCGATGGAAATACAAGAAGCAATCTCAATTCTGAAACAACAAGAAGAGGCCTTGCACTTCGAATCATTCACCGCCGAAGATGCATGGGAGTTGGGCAAGATCTTTGTCGCTGATGCCATGGACAGGGACCTGAGTATAGCAGTTTCCATTCGAAGCATGAGTGGAAAAATCCTCTTTTATTATGCATGTGAAGGCACCTGCTATGGATCGCAAGGGTGGATAGACCGTAAATTCAATACTGTAAAACATTTTGAGATCAGTACTTTACAGTATGCATACCTTCTGAAGGCAAAGGGAGGCACGTTGTCAGACCGAGGCCTGGATCCAACACAGTTTGTTACATGTGGCGGCGGGTTTCCAATTTTTGTTGACGGTGTTGGTGTTGTGGCAGCAGCAATGGTTTCCGGTCTTACCGATATTGAAGACCACGCAGTCTTGGTCCGGTGCATAAGCCGTTTTCTTGAAGTTGATGAGGTTGTTCACGTATCGAGTTCTTGATGTTTCAAGAGGTCCATATAGTAACGATCCTCTATTGCTGTATCCGATACTCCCAAATCTTTCAGAACCGAACGCAGCAGATTCCTCGCAAGAGGGATCTGCTCTTTTGAGGGCAATACGAACTCCATCTCCAAAAACCATCCCAAAGATGCTACGTGCACGAGCTCTATATGCAGGGGAACGATGTCTGGTTCGCAGCAATAATCATAGCGATACCCGCGTTTTGTTTTACGGACATATTCCACATAGCCCAAACTGAGAAAGAAGGCATGGGCACTCTCAAACTGTGAAAGATCAGCAGTAAACTCAATTTCCTGGTTCAGCTCTATACCCTCTTCGATGGATTTATGCTTACGGGTAAAAATCACAACTCCTTCCCCCTGTTCAAAGGAAGGTCCTGCAACCTCTTTTCGCATCCGAAAGAGTGCCTTTTTTCCAGGGACCGAGTAATAGATGTCATCCTTTTCTTCACATACTCTATCAGAGATGCCGTGAAGGGATTCTATTTTGTTTTGAAGCGTGAGAGGATCCTCTACATGGGCCTTTACTTCAACTTCCCAAGCCATGTTAATCCTTCCATGGGAAAATCATATTCTTCAGTGACCGGTGTCCTACACATTCACGCTCTTCGTACAACAGCTCATCCCATGGCAGGTGCTTACGGTCCGCCTCTGGATGCTCTTCCAGGTAGTCATATTTGTACATAAGCAATTTCACAGCATCACTAGAGGCAAGGGCCATACCGGTGAAGCCGGGGGCAAGACCTGCAAGCAACGCAGATATAGCTAAATTGATGATCTGGTACACAGCGAAAAAAAGAGTAAAAAACAAGTTGTCCATTACAATGATAAAACTCTTCTTCAATGTCTTGGTGGGTCTATCACCCTGCATTGCCTGAAACAAGGGTAGATAGTAAAACATGGCAAAAGTCAACCCAAGGAAAACCCAAAAAAGAACTACAGCGAGCAAAGTTCCCACTATTGTGCCATAGCTAAGGTAGAAAGGTATGACAAAGAGCAACAGGGAGGCATCCACCACTAGAAGAAGCCAATACAACAAGGCATGCCTCCAAGACTGTCGGATGCCCCGTTTGAAAACTTCCCACCCAGGTCGTTCATACTTGGCGTATGACCACGTTGAGGCCGCCGTTCCTGCACTGTAGAAGGCAAAGAGTCCTGCACTAGATAGCAGTGCAAGAATGCCTAGAAATCCGTGCATGCCTATCAACGACATACTACCTAGCAAGGCAAGCAGTATGAGTAGATACCCAAGGTTGAGGACTACCATCGAAATCAGATTGTCCCAGCCATCAAAAAATGCTTTTTTTAGAAAGAATCCAGTCATGGTACAAGAGTACTCATAGCCTGCAATGAAAGCAAGATGTTTTGCTAAGAAGGGTTTGACTATTTAATAAGGAAATCAAGAATATTCCATCCAGTCTGCTCATTCTGTTTGAATAGCTCTGTATACCCACAATTCTTACAACTGATGGTAATGAATCGCTTGTTCTGGATATCAAAAATCTTGGCAAAATTGCCACCGGTAGCTTGTAAACGATCACTCTCATAGTGGGTACAACCACATTTGGGGCATACATACTGCTTCTTTTCCATGAAATATACTCTATCATAGTTTGCATGGAGGAAAAAGAGAAAAACCCCCTTGACTAACAGAGCGGCCTTTGGCTATAGTGCAAGAGTTGTTACGGCGGCATAGCTCAGTTGGTAGAGCAAACGGCTCATATCCGTTCGGTCAGGGGTCCGAGTCCCTTTGCCGCTAAAAAAACCTCCTTTGGAAATCCAAGGAGGTTTTTTTTTGACCAAACAAAGGCTTACTTCAAGTAACCCAGCCACCGTTGTTGTCTTTCAATCATCAAGTCAACGAGCTCAGGAACATGCTTTGTTTCATGTACGACAGGATTGGCCAGCAACGCTTGGATGACATACTCCTTTTTCTTTGCAAGCACAGCCTCTGCTGTCAAATCATATACGCCACAATAGTTTCTCAGCAATGCAGCAAAGCCTTTCGGATAGGTATCGAAGGCGATGCCTTCTAAACCATCAGTGTATACTTTTGCAGGAATTTCTACCGCTACCCAATTGGGAAGCTCCTTGATGTATCCATCGTTTCTGATATTTACTGCAATCTCTTCGTACCCGCTGTTCTGCACGATACCTTCCAGGATATAGACCAAGCGCTCTTTGACTTCCAATTCGATGGAAGGCTCGCTCCTGGATAGCATCATCTGATACAGTGTGTAGAAATCCTTGATTCCTTTATGATCTGCAATTTCATGCGCCCAGCCGACATATTCACCTAGATGGCTGTCTACTGTAATCGGAAGAAGGTGATAGCGTTCTAATATCTCCTTGAAGAGCGTTCTGTCAGCCCAAGGTTTTTTGCTTCTATACCCTTCAGGCAAAGAGCGATGGGTTGATCCTTCAGTTGTGAACATGACATTGTGTTCCCGAATATACGATAAAATGTCAGAGTATCCCGGTTCCTTTTCAAAAAAGGCAGGAGCTTTTGCAAGGATATCGGGATATGCATCCTTGCCTGAATCGCGATAGGTTGCCTGAAGCAACACGCTGAAGTGGTTCAAGCCACCACTGCGTAACTGCAAATTGGAAAACGGAGTTTCAAGGATAGAGGGAAGGTATCGTTCCAACGATGCTATTTCATGACACATCCCCACAAATTTGAGATTTGGGTGTTTTCTCAATACTGTAGTTACAATAGCTGTCATCGGATTAGAGTAACAGAAGACCCAGGCATCCGGGCAGATATCCATGATGTCATCACAAATTTCTACTATTACCGGGGTAATCCTTAGTGAGTGAAACACTCCTCCGGGGCCCCCGTTTTCTCCATACACCTGTTTGAACCCATACTGTTGTGGAAAGCTCCAATCCTCATCCCAAAGAGGAAAACGCTTGCCCACCTCAATGGAAATAACAACAGCTTCAGCTCCTCTGAGAGCCTCAACACGATTGGTTGTAGCTGCAATGGTAAAAGGAAGATTCTGTTCCTTTACAAACGCCAGTGCCTTGTTATGTACATTGAGCAAAGCTTCTTCGTTAATATCTACAAGCGTGATGGTACTTCCCACCAATACGCTTGACTGCATCAAATCTCCTAAAGTACCTAAACCAAACTGGGCACTTCCTGCCCCGATAAGCACAATGTTCATTTTGAATATTCTCCTTGACAGGAGTATAGAACAAAATAGACATTCTTGACAGCTATGTTTTAGATAAAGAATCTTATATACTCACCCTATGAGACTGTTTTATGCACTCACCTTCTCTGACGACTGTCTTGATCAGATTGCCAGGCTGCAACAGCAACAGCAAGTCTTGTTGCATAAAGGCAAAAAAACCGCATTTGAGAACTTCCATGTGACACTTTGTTTTCTCGGGGAACAACCCCAATCAAGAATTCCAAAACTCAACTCAGTGCTCAAGAGCCTGGAAATTCCATCTTTCAAGCTGACCTTCAACCACATCGGCGCCTTTCGAAAACCAGATGGTCTGGTCATTTACAGTGGCATACAAGAAAACGACGAACTATCGGCTGTGCAAAAAACATTGACCAAGGCGATACGAGCACAATCAATTGCAATAGCTGATACTCGATTCACTGCTCATTTGACTCTTTTCCGAAGAGCCCAAGGGGTGATACTCAAACAAGATACCAGTTTTTCTGCTTACCCAAAAGACCTTAGCTTGATGCTTTCACATTCTGTAGCTGGAAGACTCACGTACACTCCATTGAATTCTAAATTAATACATTATTTATAGTTATTTTTATCCTTATTGCATACTCTTCTCACGAATGATATGCTCTGGCCATGGATAGCTATGTAGAACATAATGCGAAAGCTTGGGACTGGGAAGTTGAAAGACACAATATTTGGACAGATGGATGCACACAGAGCCAGATAGAAAAGGCTAAAAACGGGGAACTTGAGATGATCCTTTCCCCTTTCAAACAAGTCCCTCCTCGTTGGGTCAAAGACGTGGAAGGAAAGAATGTGCTGGCTCTTGCATGCGGAGGGGGACAGCAGGGAGTACTTCTATCACTGGCGAAAGCAGACGTAACGGTGTTCGATATATCAGCCAAGCAGTTGGCGCAAGACCAACACTACGCTCAGAAGCTAGGCTTGAAACTCACATGCATCCAAGGAGACATGCAAGATTTGAGTATGTTTCATGACAACCAGTTCGACATGATTTACAATCCTACTTCCACCTGCTTTATAGCCGATGTGGTTCATGTATACCGCCAAGTTTATAGAATACTCAAACCTGGGGGGTATTTCCTTACTTCCATCACAAATCCTGCACTCTATCTATTCGATGAAAAGAAGGTTATGAAAAACAGACTCAAAGTCAAATACACCCTTCCCTACTGTGACCTCACCAGCATAAGCAAAAAGGAGTTGGAAAGAAGAATGAAACAGCACGACACCATTGAATTCAGCCATACCCTCCAAGACTTGCTCTGTGGCCTTACCGACAGTGGTTTCATTCTTACTGATATGTACACAGACAAGGCTGGCTTCATGTTGATCGACAGTTTTCTACAAGACTGCTATCTTGCCGTACGCGCCAAGAAATGCACTGACAGCTTGTAGAGCGGTCCCCACTCTGTGTATACTGAAACGATGGAGAACTATTTTGCACGCCTGTTGCTAGCCAGTGAGTTGGACGATCCTGTGTACTTTGCCCATACACACAACACCATTGCCAAGCTTGAGAAGAAACTTGTAGAGCACTTCAACGAACACGGCCCGATGAATCAGTACTATGTCACCCTCATGGGGGAATTGAATATGGCCTACTACAATTTGCGTGACACTGCACGTGAATTGGAAATTGCCCAGCAATTGTACCAAATATGCAGTTCCATCAACGGCGAAGAAAGTGAATTTACCATCGAGGCATTGATTGCGCTGGCTTCTTCCTATTTGGACGATGCTCAGATAGAAGAAGCACAAGCAATTGCAACAGGTCTTCTAGAGCGCAGCTGGACTGAAAATGAAGGCCCTTCCTATGATTTATACATCGATACTCTTTGCTTGCAGGCAGATATTCATCATGCCAAGGAAGAGTATCTGACTGAGTTGCCGATTCGCGATCACGTATGTGCAATACTCCAAGAGTTCGAGGGCAGCGCTTCCAACCAGACCATCATGGCTCGTTGCGGACGGGCACTTTGTCTTGAAAAACTGAAACTATGGAAGAAAGCACTCGCTGATTATATTGTCATACGTTCTTATCTCGATGTAGAAAAAGATTTTGCTACCGAGGCTGAAAAAATAAGTCTCCTTGCACACATTGGCAGATGTTATCGAAAATTGGGCAATCATGATGATTCGTTGGCTATCTTCCAATGGGCCTACAGGCAAGCAACTGAACGGTGGGGAGCAACATCCATCATGGCCAGAAAACTGGATAAAATCATCACCATGAGCAAAAACACGCCTCAGTAGCGTTTACTCGACAACCCCATCAGAAAGTACGTCAGTTTGCTTGCGGTATAAGACGGATGATGCAGTTGATTCACTGCAAGCTCGACAACATCGAAACCGATGATGGTGCGTCCTTCTGTAAGCTGCTGCAACAGTACGATGCTGTCCCACCAAAAAAGCCCGCCCGGATCGGGTGTTCCTGTTGCACTCATCAAGGATGCATCAAAGGCATCCACATCAAAGCTGATATACAACTTCTTTGGAAAATCCTGTGGTAGAGCAAGAGAACCAAAACCATCCACTCTCTGCTTGGTATACAGAAAAGAAGCATCATAGTGGCCAATCTTGTACTGTATGCGCGCTTGTTGTTCTTCTTCGCTATAATTGCGTATACCTACTTGAAAAAGAGGAATTCCTGCTTCAACCATTCTTCTCATGACCGAGGCATGGCTGAGCGGGTTGCCTTCATAGGCAAAGCGCAAATCCATATGTGCATCAAACTGGAGAACTCCCACTTCACCCTCTGCATAACAATCCTTGAGTAAAGCGATAGCTGCATTGCTGATCGAGTGTTCTCCTCCCAACATCACCGGAATTGCCTTGCACGCATAAGCTTGTTTCAGCAACGCTTGTGCTCTCTGTATAGCTACAGCAGGGCCCTCATCTGTGGGTACAGCTTCTGTGGTATGGATCCCCAACAATCCCGGGTTCCCATATCCTTCAACCAACTGTTCCAACTGCGATGATGCCCTGATCAAGGCTTCAGGGCCGAACGCGGTTCCCCCTTCATAGGACACACTAGCTTCCAAGGGAAACGGGATCACATGAAAACGAGCCTTGTCCATCTCAGAGTTTGGAAACTCAGAATCAAGAAACCAATGTTCCATAGCAGCACACCTCCTAGGAAAGCCTTCTTTGATAGTCGTCAAAACCAAAAGATTTCACTACCCTGTAGATATCATCCTTGACGATTCCTATATCAGGCAAAGCAATACCGTTGAACATGGTAGTCTTGACCATCGTATAATGCATCATATCCTTGATGATGAGCCGATCTTTGACTTTGACCTCATGATCAAAAAGATAGGAGCCGACCCAATCTCCGGCAAGGCAACTGCATCCACCAAGTCTATAGCCACCCTCTTCTACCAGTCTTGCTCCCACCACCTGTGGGGAGTAAGGCATTTCAAGGCAGTCAGGCATATGTGCTGCAAACGAAGTGTCGAGCATCAACGTGGTAATCGGACCATTTTTCACAATATCAAGAATTTCTGTTACCAAATATCCCGTTTCCCATACAAAAGCAGCTCCTGGCTCAAGAAATAATGCAATGTGTGGAAAACGATGGTGAAAATCAAGGATACCTTTGGAGAAAAGTTCCGTATCATAGCCCTTGCGGGTAACCAGATGCCCTCCTCCCAGATTAAGATACTTGATGTCGGGCAACAGATGAGCCCAATGCTTCTGTATGGATTGAAGGGTATTGACGGTATCCTCTGCAGAACTCTCGCATAAGTTATGGCAGTGCAAACCGACTATGCCTGCCGGCAACGACATCAGCTGGTGAGGGAGAACACCCAAGCGAGAACCAACACTGCAGGGATTATACAACTCGGTTTGCACCGTTGCATAGAGAGGGTTGATCCTGATACTCATCTCAACCCCCCTCAATTGGTCTTTGTGTTTCTCAAACTGAGCCAGTGAATTGAATGTTATGTGTTTCGCAATATTTGCAATAGCGGGAAACTCACGCTCACTGTAAACAGGGGCATAGGCATGCACCTGTCCAAAATAGGGAGCAGCAAGCAATAATTCGTTGAGAGAGGAAGCAGTAGCCCCAACAGCACAGGATGCAATTTCATCGAATACCGCATGCATGGCAAAACCTTTCAAGGCAAATAAGAACGATACGGGCAATCGTTCCTGCAATTCTTTGATTTTCTGCAGGTTCTCTTGCAGCAAAGCATACTCCAGCACAAAAGCTGGAGTGTTGCTGATCATGGTTGGGTTAATCATACACTATTTCTCAAAAGCAAGCTTGCCGTCGACTACTACTTCCCAGGGAAGTCCCAGGGGTCCTAGTTCTGCAAGGAACGGATCGGGGTCAAACTGTTCCATGTTCCACACCCCGCTCTTTTGCCATATGCCACGTGCTACCAAGCTGGCACCTAAGGCAGCTGGGACACCAGTCGTATAGGATACTGCCTGAGCCTTGGTATCCTGATAGGCCATCTGATGACTGCAGTTATTGAAGATATAGACACTGCGTTCTTTGCCGTCCTTGATTCCGCGCATCTGACAACCTATAGAGGTCTGTCCTTGATAGTTGGGACCGAGGGACGATGGCTCTGGAAGCACGGCCTTGAGAAATTGAAGGGGTTGTATCTGGATACCTTGGTAGGTAATCGGCTCGATACTTGTCATACCTATATCTTCAAGTACTTTCAAGTACGTGATGTATTGTTGGCTGAAAGTCATCCAGAAACGGGCTCTCTTTACGGTAGGAAAGTGTTTTACCAAGGATTCTAGTTCTTCATGAAACAGCAAATAGCTCTCTTTTGCCCCGATTCTCGGATAATCAACCTTTTGATGAATCTCAAGAGGCTCGGTCGTCTTCCAAGACCCGTTCTCATAGTAACGACCATGTTGGGTGATCTCCCTGATATTTATCTCCGGATTGAAGTTTGTTGCAAAACTCTTTCCGTGGTCTCCTGCATTGCAATCGACGATATCAAGATAGTGCAACTCATCAAAATAATGCTTAACCGCATATGCTGTAAACACATTAGTCACGCCTGGATCAAAACCACTTCCAAGCAATGCAGTAAGCCCGGCTTTTTCAAATTTTTCATGATATGCCCACTGGTACGAATACTCAAAATGAGCTTTGTCCTTGGGTTCATAATTGGCTGTATCGATATAATGGACACCTGTTTGTAAACAGGCTTCCATGATGGGCAGATCCTGGTACGGCAAGGCGACATTCAAGAGCAGATCAGGCTTAAAGGATTCAATCAACGCTACCAACGCCGATACATCATCCGCATCTATTGCTTCAGTAAGAATAGGCACTGGACCTGCTTCCTTGGCTATGGCATCACATTTTGCCTTGGTTCGACTTGCTAGCATGATACAATCATACAGATCCTCCATCCTCGCTGCTTTTCGAACTGCTACATTACCGACGCCACCGGCGCCTATGATCATCAAACGTTTCTTTTGCATCATTTACTCCTCTTGGTCTGTTTCATAATACGTATACCCTCTCAGTCCAGCGGTATAGGCACTGATGATTTTCCTTCTTTCCAATGCAGTAATCCTGCCTTCCTGTACTGCTTTCTCAGCTTTAATCCGAATCATGGCCTCAAGTCTCTTTGGTTCATACTCCACATAACTGAGGACATCGGCAACAGTATCTCCTTCCAATTCACTATGCAAACTGAATGAACCGTTTTCATAGGTCACCGAAGCAACGTTGGTATCCCCGAGAAGATTGTGCAAATCACCCAAGGTTTCCTGATAAGCACCGACGAGAAAGACCCCAAGAATATAATCTTCATCAGCTGGAGGGCTATGCAACGCAAGGGTATGTTCCACTCTCCTATTTCCAATGAATCGGTCTATCTTCCCTTCACTGTCACAGGTGATATCGGATAAGACAGCTCTTCTGTCAGGACGGGTATTGAGCAGGTGAATCGGCATGATGGGAAATAGTTGATCAATGGCCCAGACATCGGGAAGAGATTGAAACAGACTGAAATTCCCATAGTAGATGTCTGAGAGTTGGTGTTCCAAATCTTTGATTTCAGGAGCATGCAAATCCCCATACTTTTGTTGAATTTCTGCGACAATACTCCAATATACATGTTCTGCAGCTGCACGTTCACGCATATTGACCTTCCCATAGAGGAATTTTTTTCGAATTTCCTCACGGTAATAATTCAAGTCGTTCAAACACTCCTGTGCTGTTTTCTCATTGAGCATCGTCCGTACATACAACAGATTCTCCAGAGCAGGAAGAGCAGCGGTATCATACTTGTGCTCAAAGTTTTTCCCATCCCAGAAGATGTTGGTATCGAGGATGTTCATCAGCAATACAGAATAATACGATACCAACGCTCTGCCTGATTCACTGATCAAGGTAGGATGAGCAATCTTCTCCTCCTTGCAAATAGTCATGATTTCTTCAACCACATCATCACAATACTCTTTGGTTGAATAGTTTCGACTGTTACTGGAATTTGTGTGCGACCCATCATAATCGATAGCCAAGCCACCACCTATATCCAAAAGGCCCATTTCGGCTCCTTCATGAACCAGGCCGGCATACAGCCTAGCAGCTTCGGTCGCACCCATGCGAATATCATGGATATTGGGAATCTGGCTGCCTAGATGATAATGCAAGAGTTTCAGGCAATCGAGCATGCCCTCTCTTCTAAGATGGTCAACTACAGAGATGACCTGGGTCGTGTTAAGCCCGAAGACAGAACGATCACCACCGCTATCTGTCCAGTGTCCGCTTGCTATAGTGGATGGCTTCATACGCAGGCCGATATTCGGCTTTATGCCCAAGGCTCTGGATCGTTCAAGAATGATTGAAACCTCTCCGGGCATCTCGATGACCAGAACGGTCTGAATACCCAGACTCAACCCTCGCAATGCCAGGTCAATGTATTCCTCATCCTTGTACCCGTTGCAAACAACATAGGCATCAGGGTCATCAATATGAGCTAGAGCAATAATCAATTCTGCCTTGCTTCCTGTCTCAAGGCCATGATGATACTGTTTGCCGTATTTACAGATTTCTTCAACGACTTGTTGCTGCTGGTTAACCTTGATTGGATATACCCCTCGATACGTTCCTTGATAGCCTGCATCACTGATGGCTTGCAAAAAGCTTTCATTTATGTGCTTGATGCGATCGTCAAGAATGTTGGAGAACCTCAGCAGCACAGGCATTTTCATGCCACGCTCCTGCAACCCCTTTGCGATGGATATGAGGCTGATTGATGACTGCGGCTTTTTATCCTTCAAACGGACCTCGACCTCACCTTCATCAGAAATGTGAAAATACCCATTTCCCCAAGCATTTATATGATAAAGAGATTCGGCTTCTTCTCTTGTGAATGTTTCCATGGATCCCCCTAGGCATATTTTGGTTTGAGTATATCAGAAAATAATAGGTGTGCACACTGTACGTGAAGGACAGCTTGTCTCTTGACAAAGCAGGGGAAATGATAGAATATCTAGATGATATCATTTTGATATCTTTATGTATTATCACCCTTGGAGGTACCCTGTATGCAAGACTCAGCATATACACAAGAGAAGATCATCGCCCATCCTGCGAGTGGCATGACATTTCTTCTTATCAACTCATTGGTCATCTTGCTTTGTATAGGAATTTTCATCTTAAGCATTGCTTTAAACCTTTCGCCTCTTCTTCGAGCGGTGCTCATGATCGGATCAATTCTTTATGGCTTCATCATCGGTCCGATCCTATACATCGGACTGAAGATTGTAAAACCAAATGAAGCCTTGGTGCTTACCCTCTTTGGAAAGTATTATGGGACGATCAAGAAAGATGGATTTTTCTTCGTAAATCCCTTTGTCAGTGCAGTAGACCCTGCTTCAAACAATGAAAGCAGCGCTGCTGTGAAGACTGAAACGAAATCGGATAGTTCCAAGACAGGCACCGCATACTCCATCCAACTTCCTAGAAAACGAATCTCCTTAAAGGCAATGACCCTGAACAATGACAAGCAAAAGGTCAATGATGCCAGCGGCAATCCGATAATCATCGGCGTTGTAGTCATCTGGAAGGTAATCGATACAGCAAAAGCTGTCTTTAGTGTTGACAACTATATGGACTATCTCTCCATCCAGTGTGACTCCGCCCTCAGAAATGTGGTCAGGCTCTTTCCCTATGATTCTGAGGAAGATGAAAAATCCTTGAGAGGAAGCAGCAAGGAAGTCGCCCAAGATCTGCTTGAAGAGTTGCAGCAGAAGGTAGATGTTGCCGGTATTGAGATTCTTGAGGCTCGTATCACCCATCTATCCTATGCGCCGGAAATTGCAGCGGCAATGCTTCAGAGGCAACAGGCATCTGCAATCATCGCTGCGAGACAGAAGATTGTGGAAGGTGCTGTTGGTATGGTGGAAATGGCTCTTCAGCAACTCTCCCAGAACAATGTGGTCGAACTTGATGAAGAAAGAAAAGCCGCCATGGTGAGTAACCTCTTGGTCGTTCTCTGCGGCAATCGCGACGCCCAGCCGATAGTCAATAGTGGTTCAATCTATTAAGGTGGAAGGAAGATGACGTATGGATGCAAAAGAGAAAGCTAAAAAACAGGTCTTGCTGCGTCTGTCGTCATCACTGTGGGAAGAATTGGCCTCTTGGGCTGAAGATGATTTCAGATCCATAAACGGCCAGATAGAATTCCTTCTTACCGATTGTGTGCGCAAGCGAAGAAAGAAAACCATTGATGACGAACAAACGTATGACTGACCTAGCAGGGGGACCACACTACATGGTCCCCCGCATTATTTGGTTTACTTGATGACACCCTTGCTTCTCAGCTCATTGACATTCAGGCTTTTTGCATAGGGAATCTCGAGTTTTCCCTCATTGACCATCCTGATCAACTCATCACGATATGGAGATCTCAAATCAACACCAACGATCCGCCAATTATTGTCAACCTTTGGATATATGACCTCCTGTTCCCTTATATGGGCAACAAGCATGTCCCTGATTGAATTTGGACTCTCCCACTCTTTTGTTCCGGCAACAAGTTTCTGTGCTTTCAAAGCTGAGGAATATCGGTAATTATTCACAGCCAATGTAAGCAATTGATCATCCTTAAGTGGTTTTCCCTTGAACAGGACATTCTTGATTCTGCTTCCGACCGGTTGTGAAAGATCAATCTCATAGTCAACCCCAGCAAACATATCATACAGATACCCAGGTTTATCGGAATTAAAGCTTATGGACACATCACCTTGCTTATACTGATTGTAGCAAGAAGCAGACCATTCCATATACGCTTTGAGTTCGGCTCCGGTGACAGGAACCCTGTACAGGGTATTGTCAAATTTATAGATGCCGAAAATGGTCCCATAATTGATAGGGCCTTCAGGAATATCGGAAGTATCGGCAAACAGCGCAGCAGCCGACACATCGGCATTGCTGTTCTTTAGCTGAACTTCGTTGATCAAATCCATCACGGCAGTATCGCGCAGTTTCCCTTCAGGTATTCCCTTGATCTCGTTCTCAGGCTGGAAGGTAACCGCTGCATACCCGAAAATACCACCTGACGGGGTACCATCAGCTGAGGGAGCTCCTGTAGAGATAAAATCCCTTGTAGTCTGATGCGCTTGTATGATGAATGGGTTCTCCCGTATCAAGGGGCTGTTCTCATACTCTGCCATATCGACCAAGATGACCTTTCTGTCAACTACTTCCTTTTTTTCATTCAGGGAAAGATCGATACGGATGACATCACGCCCTAGATTGCGAGCTCCGCCGATGACGGTGTTGCCCTGAATTTGAGCAATTGGACTATGATCGTGCCCGACAATCAAGACATCGATCTCAGGACAGAGTTCAAGTATTTTCAAGGCTCCGTCACTGCCACCTTCTTCGTCATACTCTGGATATAGGCCCACATGAGCAACCACAACAATTATATCAACCTTGTCAGCTATGATATCGACAACCCTTCTTGCTGCAGGGCCGACGGGGGCAAAGAGGAAGGGGTCTGTCTTCTCACCATCCCAACGAGGAGCATTGGGATTGGTCAGTCCGATGATTCCAACCTTGACATCGGCGCGTTCAACTATGGTATAGGGTAAAGATGCCATCTTTCCATCAACTCGAGCCATATTAGCTGCAAGGATCGGAAAGTTGGCAAGTGTCTGGATTCTCTTGATCAGGTCCTCTCCAAAATTGAACTCATGATTCCCCAACGTCATGCTGTCATAACGCAAAAGGTTCATCGCATGGATAACAGGATGATTGCCTTCTCGTTTATTGTACAGATCATCGGTTAAGATGCTCCCTTGGATGGTATCACCATTATCGGCGAGAATCACATGATCGTAATCTGCACGCACCTGTTCAATGTAACTGGCAATACGGGCCATGCCATTGTTGGTGGTTTCTTTGTCATTCTCATAGCTGTAACCCCAAACATTGCCATGAATGTCTGTGGTTGCCAGAATGACAAGGTGTTGAGCTTTCGGTGTTTCAGCTATCGGCTGGGCAAAAAGAAGACCCAAGCTGAGGCAGAGCATCAAAAGCAACAGCACAGATGTCCTGAAACTGTTTCTTTTCATAGTACGCTCCTGGTTTTCGGCTCTTTTGAGTCGATGTGTGTGATACATACACTGTACCACCACTAACGTACGCTGAACAGTGTCGCTGCTAGTGATATAAGCGTTTAGATACTTCTACTCCCTCTTCATACTGAATCTCAGCTACAACAGAACCGATTTTGTCATATTCCACCCAAGGTCCGTGCTTCAGGCCTTTTTTGAACGTTCCAGCCTCACTGACAATTCCATTCTCCCGATAAAAGTGCCATAATCCATCCATCAGGTTATCTTTTATCGGTCCTTGTGCCTTTATGGTACCCTCTTTGTAAAACTGGGTAAGTATGTTCCCTCTCTGGCTTTGTTGCACTTGTCCATTTGAATAGTGATTAATCTTATTCATGCATACCCCCTTCGGACATGTCTGATTGTCATAGGTTTTCCCATAAAAAGCCCACTGCTCTTCTTTTGATGATTTGGTCGTCGAACACCAACTTCGCCGCATTTTTGGCCATGCCTGAGCAGACGTGCAGGGGTAGCAAGTGTTCTTCTCGAGGATGACAATACCGAGCAAAGGGAGCTTGCTCCCAATGAACCAAGGCATCCATACGTTCTTGTTCGCTTAAATTACTGCAACAACTATGAATCAAATAGTTCTGGAATGCATTGTTTTTCTCATCATCTTCCTTCCAAAACTGTTGCATGTTGTGGAATGAAAACCCCGATCCAATGACCAGTATATCTTCTTTGAGCAAACTGCTGAGAGCTCTACCCATTTGATAGTGAGCATACGCATCGAGACTCGAGAGCAGGGAAATCTGGACCACTGGGATGTCAGCGTGCGGATACATCAGGCTCAAAGGTATATACACACCATGATCAAAGCCTCTGTTCTGTGAGAGAACACTGCCCTCGTACAGCATTGAGATTTGTTTGGCAAGTTGGCCACTTCCTTGTACTGGATAGGTCAGTCGATATGCCTCTTTGGGAAACCCATAATAGTCGTAGATCAAGGCAGGTTTTTCACTTGCGGTAATCGTCAGTTGTCGCTCTTCCCAATGGGCACTGATGAGTACTATTGCCTTTGGAACCGGCATTCTCTTCGGTATTTCAGTAAGGAATTTTGTCAGATTGGTATGCAGACGATCTCCAAGTAGAGGGAGAGGGCCCCCTCCATGACTGAGATAGAGAACCCGAGCACTCATGGTTGCCTCCTTTTCAACAACAACGCTCCTGGCATCTCCAGGAGCGTTGTTGTTGCACATTATCCAAATCAAAGTACGGCTTGAAAACTATTTCAAACCTAACCGTAGGTTTCTTGCAGGACGGCATCAGGTGTAAGACCATCTGAATCCTCACCTCCTCATTCACCAATACCCTATCACACAGAGAGCTAGTCGTATACCTTTTTTTCCGCGATGCCAAGCAAATCAACGAGCTTGCGTATGGTCAGGGGGGCACTGCCTTCATAATGGTTGTTCACATTTACATAAATCGTCTTGCCTTCCTGTGCCAGTTTTATCAATTGGGGAGCAATTTTTACCAGTTCACCATCCTTTGGCAATACCAACTGATTCCACTCTTCCTTGCTTGCATCTTCAATGAAAGCTCGGTCATCTCCATGAAGCCGAAGCACAAAAGAGTCTGTAAAAAGATGTCCATATCTAGCAATCAGATGCGAAACAGGCTCCATCCAATATCCTTCAAGCAAAACAGGACAAACCTGTTGCTTTGCCAAAAATGAGAACCACTGTTGGTCGAGCCACGCTGGATTACGCAGTTCAACAGCATACGAGAATGAATCGGGAAGTACTGAAAAAAATTCTTCCAACTGCTCATAAAAATGGTGTGCATGAGCAAACATATTCTTATTGATATAACTGAACTGAAACATCAGACATCCAATTTTCATCGCAAGGGGTGACAGGCTGTCCAAAAACCGGTACATGGTCTGTGCATCAAGAAACCACTTGTTCTTTTCACTTTTTGAACCATAGGCAAAATATTGGGTGAGCGCATTGGGACATTTGACCGTAAAGCGAAACGTGGAAGGGGTATCCTCATCATAGGATAGTACAGTCTTTCGATCAGGCAAAGCATAGCTGCTTTTCCCAAGAGACCAAAACCATTGGTCAATCTCTACGGTATCGTACTGCTGAGCATACTGGGCAAGATACGATTGTTCAGAGTGCGGTCGATATATCAGGTTTTCCCAGCTTTGGTATTTCCACGAACAGGTACCTATATGAATATGTGCCATACTGTATGCTAGCAGGCAGAGTAAGATGGCACAAGGCCGAAGTGTAATACTTCGGCCTTGCAAGGAAGGAATATGATTATCACCAAGTGGTGTACATCATACTAAGTAGTTCTTGATGAAATGGTGAGCAAGTGAGCAAGAGTATTTGCAATCTCATCAGTGCATTCAGAGAGAGAAAAACGCCAGCTCCAATTGACATCGTTACAGGTAGAAGGATAGTTCATTCTTGCCCGCTCTCCCTTTTTGAGGACATCCTGCATGGGGATAATTGCATATCGAGCGTGGGAAAGCAGTAGCATCCTAATCATTTCCCAAACTACATCCTCTTCTGAGCAATCAAGATAAGACAGTACAATCTGCTTATCCTCCTCTTTCAAGGCATCAAACCAACCAAGGGTTGTGTTGTTGTCGTGCGTACCTGTGTAGGCAACATAATTCTCACCCCAATTATGAGGAAGGAAATCATCTCGATAATTCGGATTTCCTTGAGCATCACGGGTAAATCCAAATTGAAATATTTTCATGCCGGGAAAAGCATTGGAATCTCTGAGTTCTTCAACCGATTCTGTTACAATGCCAAGGTCTTCTGCAATGATGGGTACTGTACCAAAATGGGCACGCACTGCTCTAAAGAAATCCTTACCATCCACATCAACCCATTGGCCCTTCTCTGCAGTACGTTCTCCTGCTGGGATCTCATAATAGGCATCGAAGCCTCTGAAATGATCTATCCTAAGAATATCGGTCAAAGAAAACTGTCGTTCCAGCCGCTTCATCCACCACCCATAGCCAGTTTCCTGCAAAACACTCCAATCATAGACAGGATTACCCCAAAGCTGTCCTGTGGCACTGAAAAAATCAGGGGGAACTCCACTGACTGCACAAAACTTTCCTTGGGCATCTGTTTTAAAGAGAGAAAGATTACTCCAGGTATCCGCACTGTCGGAAGCAACAAATATCGGGACGTCCCCGATGAGCTGAATATGTTTGGAATGCACATGCGACTTGAACGCATTCCATTGATCTGTAAAGAGATATTGGAGTATTTTCCATTGAAGAATGTCCTGCTCATGTTCCTTGCTGAATGATTGCAATGCAACTGTATCACGCTTTGCATACGCTTTCGGCCAATGACTGAACCATCGTGCATCCTGATATTGCTCATAGAAGACCATGAAGAGTGCATAGTCATCCAACCAGAACGCTTGCTCTTTGCAGAACGCTAAAAACGCAGACTTCTCATGTAGTTTCTTCTCCCTGAACCGCTTGGCAGCCAGCTTGAGCATGTTCATTTTATGTTCTTGCACAAGAGGGAAATCAACCTTGTCTTCAGGACAGTCAGGATAGTCTCTCAGTTCAGCCTCCAAAAGCAGTTGCTCTTCTTGCAACCGATCCAAGCTGATCATTAGTTCGTTGCCTGCAAACGATGAACGGGGTGCATAGGGAGAATTTCCAAACCCAGTTGGCCCAAGTGGCAGAATCTGCCACAATCCGATTTTTGCCTTGTGCATCCAATCGGCCATCTCATATGCTTCTTGTCCAAGGTCACCAATGCCGTACCGTGAAGGAAGGCTGGTGATATGAAGCAGGATTCCCGCGTTTCGTGTCGTTTTGCTGTCCAAGATTCTTCAACCTCAATGTATTATATAGTAATACTAAACCGGTTTTATAAACCGGTCAACAACAAGAGTTGCTACCCTGTCTAATTTTCAATGCAAATCGCTACACAATAGTTATGAGAATAACAATTCGTTATATTTCAACAGGATGAGACCACTACTTGGTTACGCCCTTGTTCTTTTGCTCTATACAATGCTTTATCAACAGCCTTCATGAGCAATTGTGCACTTGCAACCTCTTCAAAATCACAAACTCCGAAACTGGCGGTTACATTAACCCCTTGTGGAAAACTTGCCTGTTGCACCGTTTTACGGATATTTTCAGCAACTTGCTTACCATTACGTTTGGCAAGAATCATGAACTCTTCACCACCCCATCGGCCAAACATCTCGTCCTCTTGAATCTGCTTTGATACCAAGCGAACCAATTCCTTTAGTATGTTGTCTCCTGCTTGATGCCCATGACAATCATTGATCTGCTTGAAAAAATCGAGATCGAAAAGGATTAGGCTGGTATAAGGACAGGGGTCGGGATGACTGAGCATTGCTTTTTGGATGCTCTCATCAAGCTTTCTCCGATTGAAAATTCCTGTAAGCCAGTCACGCTCACTGAGGTGTATCAACTGTGCATTTTGTTCTTCAATGAGCACTTTTTGCTCTTGCTGACTTAAAAATGCCCGGTAATTGATTGCTGAAACTGCCCAAGCAATCACTCCATTGATTAAAAAATCAGCCTTGAAAGGAATTGTAGAATCTGTCTTCAGGACAGACTCAACTCCAAGAATGGAGAGAATAATGAACAGTCCGTACAAGATTGCACTTTGCCGATAGGACAGCATGAATACAACAGCGCCACCAAAAAGAACGGCCATGTAAATCGTGGGGATGCTTCGAAACGGTTCAGGAGCATAAATCATTCTTAAATAAGCAATTGTCATCCCAACAGCCAAAGGGACCATTTCAGCAAAGCCCAAGAACAACCCTGTTTTGGGTTTATACAACAGAGGAAGCAGATACGTAGCAAGAAACATGGCTCCAACAACGAGCGCACTAAAAAAATATATCTTCTGCTGCATAGATCCAATTTTGACGAACAAAGAGCCGTAGAGGCCCTGTTCAACACATAAGACGGCACTAATGACACGGGTAGCCATCGCATTTCTTCTATGCTTTCTGATTTCTATCTTTTCTTTGTTCATGTATATAGTGGTATAAACGATTATGTAAAAAGAGTCATCAATGCGAAGAGGCTTTTGGACAAAGTTTTCCACTTCTTTCATGGCTTGTACATACTAGAGAGCCTTGAACGTATCGTATCAAGGCTCTATTTGAGGCTAAAATGTTCTTACCGGGATTGCATAACACCTTTCTGTTTGAGCACTATCCCAATACCATCTGTTTGAATAATCTTCACTAAATACATACGTACTTATTAAATATGCATATGTATAGTCATCAGTGGACGTCCATATCTCATCGTCATTGAATCGGTACTCATCCATCCACAACAAATTGTCAAACAAATCCCTCACTTCCCCATCAGAGGGAAGGAACCAATCAGAATACGTCTCCCCATCATGTGCAACGCTCAGCGTATCACAGTAATAGGCAGCGTAATTGGTATCTGTGTATGCAGAATATGCGGTCAAGATGGCAGAGGTGTTTGATTGCCCCGAACCAACTTCATCGCCTAGATCGAATTGATACCCGCCTAAGGAATCGGATGGGGCGAAGGGAATATGAACTTTCTTATCAAGTCGCGCCTCCATATACTTCCAGCTGAGACTTTGATCAGAATTGACAATGAAGACGACTCCTCCCGCCGGCCCGATATCCCCAAAAGTATAGTCCCTCCACTTTGCATAGAGCGTCATATCCGCGGTCACCACATCCTGATCGAAATCCCAAGCATGTTGCAAAGAAGCATCTTTATACCACCCTACAAAGAGCTGGCGATCTTTAGTAGGAGCAACAGCAGGGGCTGAAATCTTTGATTTGTATACGACATCCTCAATGCTCGCTACACTGCTTCCCCCATTGCTGTCGAACGTTACCGTACTTGGTGCAACCCATTTTGCATAGAGGTTTGCAGTACTTGTCACCTTATCCCAGGTCCTCGTACTTTCCAAGGTATCTGAATAATACTGATTGCCCGTACCGTCGGCAGTGTCATAAAAACCGGCAAAGGCATACCCGGTCCTTGTTGGTGGTGAACCCAAGCCACTTGAAGGCATTGCTTGATCATAGGTCGCTATAATGCTTCCAAAATATTCCGTATCTGCAGAAGTTCTATTTCTCATTAATTTAACAGTACTTGTCAACGGTTTCCAAGTGGCCTCAAAGGTTGCATCCGTATCATACTCCCAGGTCAATATCCTTGGATCGAGGTAGGTACTGGTAGGACCTCCATCCCCGTAATACTTAGCATGATAATATAGATCTCCCTGATCAGTATACTTATTGTAGTAATAAGCCTCAAAGTAATATCCTGTTCTTGTAGGCAGATTGATACGCGGTAGATTACCTTGATAATCAACGCTAATGCTCTGGGTCCCTGAATTTCCCCCTTTTGCATCAAGCGTGATGGTATACTGGTTCACTGTCCATCCTGCTAGCAATGAATATCCTTGATCGTTATACGGCTTATCCCATTTTCGGGCACTTGTCATATCAGCGTTGTAGTATTGCACGCTGTTGAGGAACATGCCTGTGAAGGCGTGTCCAGTCTTTGTCGGAGCTGTTAACGCTGCTCCTGTCGTATTTACCGTCGGCATATCTTGATTCTGCACTGCATATACAGCATTGAACCGTGTATTGTCATAGAGCCCAACAAAGCTCTTTGCTTCTGTCCACTGGGCATACAGGGTATGATTTTTAGCCTCTGTTACGATGCTTGAAGCTGTTATGGTACTCCCACCACCATCGGATGCTGTATTCCAACCTGACAAATCATATCCGGACCTTGAAGCATTCGGCAACGTCCCATAAGTTAAAGCGTACGTCACAGTCATCTCTGTAGAATTGACAGCATCTCCTCCATTTGCATCGAAGGTTACTGTATAGGTGTTTGCCGTCCATATTGCAAAAAGCGTATGATCGGTCGTGAGGGAAACGGTTGAAGCTGCTGTTATGGTACTTCCCGCCCCATCTGATCGAGTATTCCACCCGCTTAAGGTATAGCCACCTCTGGATGCAACGGCCAGAGTGTCATATGAGCTGTTGAATATCACTGATTTTGAGGTAATGTCTACATCCTCTCCTCCATTTGCATCGAAGGTGACTGTATAAGAGGCTTCCGTCCAATGGGCATATAACGTTGCAGGCGCATCCTTGTCCCAATTGTTGCTGCCTTGCATGGAAGCATCATAGTATTTTGTTCCACCTTCCTGGCTATCAAAATACCCGACAAAATCGTACCCGCTTCTGCTTGGTGCAGTAAGTTGACTCGGCATCGCAGAGCCATAGGTTGCCGTTGTAGAAGATGACCCTAAAATCCCTTCGTTTGCATCGAATGTGATTGTATATTGACAACCGGTCCACTTAGCATAGAGTACTTGCTCCGCTGTGATGGCAACCGTTGTATCCTCTTCCATCTCCGACCCTGTCCCACCTGATGAAGTCCACCATCCATCAAAGGTATAGCCAGTCCTAGTGGTCGAAGGGAGAACCCCATACAAGGCATCGTAGGATACATACTTGAAAGCGGGGTCTACAGCCTCTCCTCCTTCAGCGTCGAAGGTAACCTTATAGGAGTTGGGTGTCCACTTTGCATAGAGAATCTGGTCGGCAGAGAGAGCAACCAAGGCATTCTCAGTGATTTGCGTTACAGGATTCCCGCTAGTCGTCCACCATCCATCAAAGGTATAACCAGTCCTGGTGATAGAAGGAAGAGCACCATACGAGGCATCATAGGATACTGTCTTTGTAGGTGTATCGGGATTATCTCCTCCATTAGCATCGAAGGTCACCGTAAAACTCAGCGGTGTCCATCGTGCATACAATTGGGTATCGACAACCTTGTCATAGGGCTTGCTGCTTTGCATGGTTGGAGTGTAGTACTGGGTACCGGCCTCTTGATCATCAAAATATCCATTGAATGTATAGCCGGTTCTGCTTGGAGCCGATAAAGAAGCCGGCATGCTCTGGTCATAGGTAACGGTTGTAGTTGCAGTACCTCCAGTACCTTGTTGGGTATCAAAGGTTACTGTATAGGTGGTTGCTTGCCATTGGGCGAAAAGAGTTTGGTTCGTTGTTTCTCTGAATAGTGTTGTTTCTTCTATGTTTGATCCACCACTGGCGGCATTGAACCAACCTAAGAAGGTATAGCCTAATCTTGTAGTAGTAGGCAGAACACCATAAACATCATCATATATTACATCTATGCCAGACAATGAGGGAGGATCACCACCATTGGCATCGAAGGTTACGTCGAATTGGTAGGCTAGATTGATTAAAGCAGAGGCTTGCTTACCTGCCTTGAGCGTAACAGTGGTGCTCCCGCTTGCTTTGACAACTCCTCCAACTCTGGCCTCTACGCTCAGTTCCCATACTCCTGGTTCCAAGGGAAGGATGGTAGCTTGTTTCAATGCTCCTAGTTGTTTTTGAATGGAAGAACAGCTGTTTTGCTGAGAGCCATAGAGCGTAAATTGAGAATCAAGAGGAATCTCATGATCATCCAACTGCACAGTGAGTTTCACTTGTGCCATGGTCGTAATCAAATCACTGCACCCATAGAAGCATATACTCAATATTGCAATAACTATACAAAGAATAAGGGATGTTTTTCTCATTACAGCACACTCCTCCTGCCACCGAAGTGGATGCCGCCACCTAAGCCATAGAGAATTCCGATCTTCTCGTTTTCCATAAGCATGGTTGCATTTACCCGTATGGTTCCTTGGATTGTCTTTGAAATAGGAAATATCAGGAGCATCGATCCCTGCAACTGCTGATCAACATACCAAGAGCGTTGCAAGGTTCCACTGAGACTCTCTTCACAATTGTGAAGAAACACGCCATATGACAGCGTTGGGAGTATTGAAATAATTTCATTCAAGTCAATTTGATAGCCAAACCCAACACTCGCATTGACAAGCAGGAAAGAATCCGTCCAGAGATTGTTGGATTGAGCATACTGTGTCTGGACATCAAAGACTGTAATGAATCGTCTTGCAAAGGAGATAGGCAAGAAGCCTTGCAAACCGAGGCCGTAACTGAATGAATAGAGATGTTCCACGGAAGAAGAGCTCTTATGCACCACAGCATAAATACCTAAACTAAGTGATGATTCTATTGCATAATTCTCATAGTTTTTCTCTGTTTGCGTTTGATCAAGCAAGACCCATCGTTGACTCGCAATGTCGAACCGATAGCTGAAAACAGGACCCCATCCACCTGTACTTGTATATTGTTGTAGAGAAAATACATCATTGTCTGTATTGAAATCCATCAATTCGATGATATGTTGCTCAGCTTCCCTTACTTTCCAAGATTGACCATCAATTCTATATCTGAAAGCAGTAACAGAATTATCAGGTTGATTAATTTTAAACAGCAACTGTTCTGCATATAAAGAAGCATTTACCAGAGAACAAGCAAGCAACAAGAAAACCATACGAAGCCACATTTTTGCCTGAATCATACAAGCCTCCTGCAATGTATCACATCCTGAGAATCTCCCAAGATGTATCAACATCATGCCTCAGGGCTTTTCCTTCATCCCTTTCTTGAAGCCTTGTACATAGTTTGTAATATGTTCAAACACTTGAATATCGTATTTTTTTTGATTTTTTCTAGCAAATACTGCTAGACAATCATAGCTTGACGTCTATTTTCTATATTTCTAGCTATATATTTGAGAAGACAACTATCTGTTTGTAAATAAGTTTTTTCTACTTTCCGTCCTCTGCGTGCGTTCTATTGCATATCTAAGAAGTGAGTTTTTATCGGGTATGTTGAGTTTATATTTCAGATTCTCTATATGAGTACCTACGGTACTGCTGCTTATGGATAATTGCTCACAAATTCGACGGGTGGTAAAACCTTTGCCCAGTAGGTCCAATATATCCCGTTCTCGATTGGTAAGCGTTGCAATCATATCCGGCTCTTTCCCTTGACTCTCAAGCACACGCCCCACTATCGAGGGGCTGATAAAAGTTTGGTCATCAGAAACCGCACTAATTGCCTGAGCAAGATATTGGGCGGCATCGCCCTTCGTGACATAGCCATGGGCTCCTTTTGCGATGCATTCTGCGACAAGGGTTGCACTGGTGAACATCGAAACAATAAGAATTTTCAACGAGGGGAAGTCTGTTTTTAGTTGCTCAAGGAGATGCAATCCTGCATCCTCAGTCTCGAGGAACATATCGAGCACCAATACGTCGGTATTGGTTAATGCATGAAAGTGTTGCATGAGCTCTTTTTTACTACCTGCCTCTCCGGTGATGGCCATATCCTGCCTGTTGGCAAGCAACACTTTCATACCTTCACGAATTATGGCATGGTCATCCACGAGCATGACTCTGATCATTGTTCAACCTCCTTGGGATTCTGAATTGCATAATGAAGGTGTCTTTATCTTTCTTGAAAATCTCAAAGATTCCTCCCAGCATTTCAATCCTATAATTCATGATGGCAATACCATGTCCGCTGGAAACAGAGAGATTTGACGAGGAGTGCAGCCCATCATTTTCCACACTTCCTTCAATTGTAGCTTCATGCACTTCCAACCGGATAATGATGTACGTTGGTTTGGCGTGTGAGACTGCATTCTTGACAGCTTCACTATACACATAATATAGATTCTGGGTAAGCAATCCATCAAAACGCAGGTCAACTCCTTTGATTGTACAACTCACTTCAACCTTATATACACTCTGGGTTCGTTCTGCCAATAGGTATAACGTTTGTGCAAGAGTTGCACTGCCAAACCTGACAGGATTCAAATCGTCAACGATATGACCCAACTGTTTCAATGCTTGCTTGCTTGTCTGCCGAATAGTCGACAACACCTCTATATTTTGTGAGTTCTCCTGTAAAAGCCCTTCAATCATAAAATCCAGAGCATGAAGATACTGTCCTATTCCGTCGTGCAAGTCATTAGCCAACTGCTTTTTCTGATAGGAAGCATTGAGGATTATCTGAGTCTTTGCCACTTCTGTTTGTGTATCGGTAAAAATGTATATCTTTGCAAGCACCAACGTATAGAGCCCTACATATACATAGGTCATCAAGGGAATCATTTGCATATCATATCGTGCGGTTGCTATTGAGATGAAATCATGCGCCATGCCATAAGAAAGACAGATATCTGCTACAACTTGCAGAACGATCCCTTCTTTTGAAAAAACAAACAAGCTTTGGTCACGATGAAGTTGCTTAAAAATTCTAAACAGCAACAAGAGGAACATGAAAGGGAAGAATGATATGGCCCACCAATACACCACATCATAGGATAGCAGGAACGTCAAAACGGAGATGGCCAGACAAAAAACACAAAAAAGTTGAGAGAGAAATGAAAATACTCCTGAGGGAAACCGGTTTCGAAATGCATAGATAAAGAACCCTGAGGCCAGATAGTAGGAAACAATCTGCATCCGTTTAAACAAGAGATACTCCAATGAGGGAAACAAGACATAGAGGGCCAGATCATTGCGCATCAAGTTTCCAATTGCTACGAACAACGTACCAAGAGCAAACCAAACATGGGCATCTTTTTTTCCAGAATAGAAAGCGAGAGCCATCTGAAGTATGAAAAACAGGAATAGTTGCCCGAATATGAAGTATTGGAGAGCGATCCTACCCTGATACCATTGCAAGAGAGTGGGCTTTCTCGCAATAAAAACCCGCTCCCAAAGCCCGGCTCTTGGATGGACAAAATTACTTACCTTGATGTGGATTTGATTCTCTCCTGTTTGGAGAAAGAAAGAAAAAACCTCAGGCCTTGCGCTTGGGATGCTCTGCTCTCTACTCGTTCCATACAGACCACTACCACCAACTCTTTCCCCATTCACCCAAAGCTCATAACTTGTTCCTGCATTCGTGGTAAAAAGCTCAAATTCAGAGGGATTTCCATCCCATTGTAAAATCAAGCTGTATACGCCGCTTCCCTTGTTCCAGGCTACAGAGGGGACCTGCACAAGCTTACGTTCTGTGCCGTCCATGCTTAAATTCCATTGTCCATCGAGGTGATAACGGATGCCATTTTCCATAAAAGAGAGGTTTGCAACTCCCCGTACTATTGCAACGTCTCTGCTGAAGGAAGGAATAGGCAGTGAGGCCACGAGCAACACCCCGCCTACAATGAAAAAAAAGAGGCTAAGTGTTCTGAATTGCCACCTGGAAAACTTTGTCATATCTCTTTTCTTCCTTCACCTCTGGTGACAAAGCGCTCTGAATTCATGATGGTTTTTCATTATTCTGAGAAAACTCATCAATGCAGGAAACAAAGAGATTCACAAGCATTGGATCGTAGTGGGTACCGCTGCATCTTTTAATCTCAGCAATGGCGTCATCCTTGCTCATTGGTTTCTTATAGGACCGCTCACTGGTCATGGCGTCGAATGAATCGGCAATCATGATGATACGAGCCTGCAGTGAGGCTTGTTCCCCCTTCAACCCTCTTGGATAGCCCGTTCCATCCCAACGCTCATGATGTTCAAGAACTGCCAAGGCAAGATCGTTATACTCTGCAGAGGAGGAAAGAATGCGAAATCCAATCTCAGGATGTCTCTTGATAGCTTCCCACTCCTGCATATCAAGAGTTCCCGGTTTATTCAGAATGGATTCATTCACCCCGATTTTCCCGATGTCATGTACTAAACCCGCAATTCTCATCCTGTTGACGTCCTGCTGAGAAAGTTCCAATTTCTTGGCTAAAAAAGCACAGAGAGAACTGACACGCTTGGAGTGTTGGCTTTCACGATTGCTCTTGGCAAAGAGTGAGTTTATCACCAAAGCGATTGCCTTGTTCTTTTCGCTGGCACTCTCATATATCTTATTTCTTCCCAATACATCCTCAGCCCTTCTGAGTGTCTGCTGGACTGTTTCCTTACTATCGGTTCGTACTGCATAGCCAAAGGACAAGGAAAGATGATAGGCCTCTACACAAACATCCTTTGCAAGTTCTTCCATTCGTTGTACGAAGGCCTGTGCAGCCTCCAGCTTTAGTGAGGGAAGTATGAAGATAAACTCATCACCACCATATCGGCCGAGAATTGCCCTTGTATCTGCACATTGAATCATCAACTGAGCAGTTTTTTTCAGAATGGCATCTCCCATCTCATTTCCAAAGGAATCATTGAGGACCTTCAGCCCGTTTATATCCACAATCCCAATGGTCAGGGGTATCTCATTTCGCAAGTGTTGCAGTTCATGCTCTATGTAAACCCTACTGTACAAACCAGTAAGATAATCATGATTACGTTGGTAGCGCAGCGTTTGCTCTGCTGCCTTGACTTGGGTGATGTCCCTGCATACAACTACGGCACCAAGCAACGTTCCCTGTGCATTGAGGATGGGGCCATAGCTGTATGACCCGATCCAGCGCTCTTTTGATCCTTTCTTGACCAATCGATATTCATCGTTGCCACGCTCTCCCCGTAAAGCCCTCATGCCAACCCATTGCTTAAGAGGAATCGGGTTTCCGTTCTCATGATATGCCTCAATATAGGAAGAAAGGTCCTGTAACGTAGCGGGTTCTTGCATGAGATCTGCTAAGCGGTAGTAGGCAAGATACGCCCTGTTGTAAAGAATGAACCGTCCATCGGGATCACAAATACAGACTCCGTCGGTCATGCTGTTTATCGCAGCGTCCAAGGTGGCCTTGCTCTGGGCGAGTGAGTGCTGAATATCTTTCTGATCCTCCAAAGCACTGAGGATGATCATCCTGCTCCGTTCAGCCTGTTGGTGCAGTTCTTCCAACTCCACAAGCGATTGTTTGAGCTTGGTAATGTCTATGAACGAAACCAGTACATAGTCTTGTAATATGGTCCCCGAAATTTCCAAGATGAGGGTATCACCACTCTTGGTGGTAACATAATACTCATCAGATTCGATGAGCGATGTATCCTTATCGTGCAAAGCCTTATTCCAACGCTCCTGTACTGTTTTTCGATATTCGTGGTCTGGATATGCTTTGGCAAACCACAAGTCAAGATTGGGAATCTCTTTTTCCGCATACCCGAAAAGAGAAAACCAAGCCTTATTAGCTCCCAAGACGGTACCGTCCAAACCAAGACGCCCCATAGGAATCGGGGAGCTTTCAAAAAGATGTCTAAAATCCTCTCTGATATTTTCTTTTTCTTGTTCCGCCATCTCACGTTTACGTCGTTCGCTGAGCAACACGACAATCCAGATGGCAAGTACGAGCAGTACTACAAAAGAGAAACCAAATATCAAGAGTATGGCATTTCGATTCAACCTTAGTTCATACCTAAGAGGCATATGTTTTTCATAGAAAGACTTACGATCTTCTAAACTGATAGTATCAAGCGCCTTTTCCAAGATGGGGACAAGAGGAGTAAGATGCGTTCCCACAGCCATGGAAAGAGTGTTCTCATATGCTGTCTTGCCCACAACCTTGATGGACGACGTCAAACCCATGCTTGTCAGATAATGGTTGACAACAAGCAGGCTTTCAACGAAACCAAAAACCTTCCCTTTCTCAACAAGACGCAACCCTTCTTCTACATTGCTGACGGGGCGCAGAGTCAATTGTGGATAGTCAGCCATGATCCACTCAGCATAGGGATAACCTTCCACGACCGCTACAACCTCGTTCTCCAACTCAGAGAGGTCCCCAATGTACCCGACACTATGGCCTGCTACAAGCACGACAGGGATAGTAAGGTATGGTTTCGTAAATACAAGCAATCGCTCTCTCTGTTCTGTAGGACTTACAGAACTTGCCATATCTATCTCTCCTGCGAAAAGTTTCTGCAACCCTTCGTGCCATGTATGCTGATAGACAGGCTCAAAATGCAGACCGGTATAGGTGCCGATTATATCTAAATACTCCTTGGCATAACCAGACGGACTACCTAATGTATTAACGTACTCGATAGGAGCCCATCCGGGATCGAACAAAACGGTAATCGTATCAAGGCTGTCCAGGTATTGTTGTTGATCCAGAGAGAGAGAAGCGCGAAATTCCTCTTGAGGTACTACGGCAGAAAGAACCGTCATACAAAAGGCCAAGAGCACCGTCATAACCATCTTCAAGGGTGCACCTCCGAGGTAATCTGATATCTTAGGGTTTTCCCTTGCATCTTTAGCTGTTCGTTTACTTCTTGTTTCAATTCCAGGATGCGTTCTTCGCGGTTTAACATAACCGCATACCAACGTTTCAGTTCTTCAAGTTGTCGTTTATTCTCCTCTTCGACACATTTCCTTTCAGTTATATCCTGACCTTGGGCAATGGATCCAATATATGACCCGTCATGCGGGTCAAAGATACTGCTTGCGCTCCAAAGAACTGTTTTTATAGATCCATCACGTAAGGGAATGATAAGCTCATCGTTTACTACTGTCTTGTTTTGTACAAGAGAATCGAGGAGTTTTCTTTGCTCGTTCAGGTCGACGAAGGAAAACACCTCAAATACCTTCTTACCGACAACAGAACTTCCCTCTTGCCCCATAAGGTCCTCAAAGGCTTTGTTTGCCCTGGTAATCTCATAAGCTTGGTTCCAGACAAGAATGGGACCATTTGTGTTGTTGAACAACGTTTCTAGATAATCGGAGGTCTGTTTCAATTGCTGCTCAAATTCCTTCTGCTTGGTGATCATATCCGTATAGATGATGATTCCTCCGATAGTGCCGGCTTCCGTATACCAAGGCCGGCACTCCCAGCGGGTATATTCACCCTTCCCATTTGAACGGATATACAAATCGTCTTCTGCGCTGAGCACCTCACCTTGCAAGGCCCGTTGATGAACATCCTTCCATTTCTGGGGAAGATCGGGAAGAACGTCATAATGATGTCTTCCTATTACTGACTCAGCATTACCGAGGTTGTATTCATCCAGATATTTTTGACTTACATAGATGTATCGCAATGAGGTATCATGCACGGCAATGGAACTTCTGGTATGTTCAATCACGTACCTTAGAAGGTCATGGGAGTGTAAAAGCGAAATTTCAGCCTTTTTTCGTTTGGATATGTCACGATAGATGCATAGATATGCTATTTCACCTTCTTGAAGGGCAATAACCGACAGCTCAAGAGGAAGGAGCCTTCCATCCTTGCCATGATGGACGACTTCCTTCAGATAGGGCTCTTTCTGTACGACTTCCTTGAGCTGATCCAGAACATATCTTTCTTTATCCAGAACCCCCGCTTGTGCCAAATCTTTTCCCAGGAGGTCCTTTTTTGAGTATCCACTGAGTTTGAGATAGACATCATTGACATCAACGATACGGCCTTGCTCATCTAGTGCGATGTAGCCTTCAGGAAGTTGCGAGAGCAGAGTGTTGGACGCAAGAACAGCTACCCGACATGTTCTTGACTTACGCATGAAAACCAGAAGCAGGATCAATGTCAAGAAAAGGATGACCAGGCTTGCTATCAAGAGTGTATTTTGAAAAAATATTGAAACCACACAACACTCCTCCAGGCAACCAGCTTTATGCGTTTACGATACCACAAGCTCTTAGTGCAAACAAGTATCACTTATCCTTGGAGATCAGACTTCTGATGAATCCAAACAAATCATGACAAACCTCAAAACCATGACTCTTTACTGCTTCATGAGCAGTATCCATGACAAAGCCCCTACCCGCTTCTTTGAGCATGCTCACATCATTCTCATCATCACCGAAAGCATAGGTATGCTCTCTTCTTATTTTAAAATGATTCCGTACTGCAACAAGGGAAGATCCCTTGTTTGTCGGGCAGATATCAAACAGCGGTTTCCCTGTGGTGAATATCTCAAACCTATCGCCCCATGCTGCTCTTGCCTTTTCAAGGATTGCAACCTTCTGATCTTCACAGACTGCAGTAATCTGCAACACAGTCTCCTCAACCTGAGAAAAATCAGAGAAAAAACGGTTGTAGCCTTTGGCTAGATATGTCTTTTCCTGTTCTTTTTCATACGCTGACACAGGAAGATAGATGGCCCCGGTAGTGGAAATAAGGGGAATGGCATCCCAAGAAAGCAAGGCGTTTGTTATTTCTTTTGCGGTGGGCCTGTCTATGGTATAGCTGGGTAACAGCACCTTGTCTTGATAGAGCACAAGACAGCCATTGGAAGCAGAGAAGACTACTTTCTGCGTAAGACCAGGAAACAACCGAATCAAGGATTTGTCAAATCGACCACTGGAGATGCAAAACAGGTAGCCAGCGGCATCTGCTTCATCCACCAGCGAAAAAAACTCTCTTGGCACCTCCTTCTGTCCATGGGGAAGTATCGTTCCATCAACATCACAGAAAAAAATGCCCTTGTAAGTCCTCACAACAACCCTCCATACGATGGGCATCAGTATGGAGGATTATAACAGTTCCTGCAAGCTTGTATGAGCCTATCCCCGCGCTCCATACAGATTGTCCATGTCCACCTCGGCAAGGGGAATTCCCAAGGCTTTTGCAACACCCTCACCGTAAGCCTTATCAGCTAGATAACAGTGCCTGATATGCCGTTTCTGCACCAAGATGGTGGTACCCTGCATATTACGCATTGTATTATCAAAGAGCCGTTGTTTTTCATCTTCTCCCATGAGGTTGAACAACTTCCCGGCCTGCTCAAAGTAATTTGCATCATCCTCACGAAAGTCGTAATGATCAACAGGGCCGTTTCCATCATAGGCTGGTTCAGTAAGATTGTTCTGATCCTTCCACATTCCATAGGAGTTGGGGTTGTAATGCACACTGCCACCAAAATTACCATCTAGGCGCATAGCCCCATCGCGATGGAAGTGATGCGTCTCCACTCTGCTCCTATTTACAGGAATCTGGTAATGGTTCACCCCAAGACGATAACGCTGTGCATCCCCGTAGGAGAAAAGACGCCCCTGCAGCATACGATCAGGCGAATAGCCGATGCCGGGTACACTGTTTGCAGGATTGAAGGCTGCTTGCTCAACATCCATGAAATAATTGTCCGGATTTCGGTTGAGTTCGAAGTAACCGACCTCGTGCAAGGGATACTGGTCATGATACCAAACCTTGGTAAGATCAAAAGGATTATCAGGATGACTCGCAGCCTGCTCTTCGCTCATGATCTGGACATACATCGTCCAACGGGGAAAGGCACCTTTCTCAATCGACTCAAACAAGTCTCTTTGATGACTCTCTCGATCATTGGCAACAATCTCTGCAGCCTCCATATCAGTCAGATTCTCGATACCCTGCTGAGTCTTGAGTGTAAACTTCACCCACACACGCTTGTTCTCAGCATTGATGAATGAGTAGGTGTGAGACCCATAGCCGTTCATATGACGATAGGTTTTAGGGATTCCCCGATCTCCCATGGTGATGGTCACCTGATGCAGGGCCTCAGGCAAAGCTGACCAGAAATCCCAGTTGTTCTGAGCTGAGCGCATATTCGTCCTAGGGTCTCGTTTCACCGCATGGTTGAGGTCAGGAAAGAGCATCGGATCACGGAAGAAAAAAACGGGCGTATTGTTGCCCACCAGATCCCAGTTGCCTTCATCGGTATAAAACTTCATCGCAAAGCCGCGAATATCTCGCTCTGCGTCTGCAGCGCCCCGTTCCCCGGCCACGGTGGAAAAACGGACAAACATCTCTGTTTGTTTTCCTACCTCGGAAAAAATACTTGCCTTGGTCCATTGACTAATGTCCTTGGTCACGGTAAACGTCCCGAAGGCTCCGCTGCCTTTTGCGTGCATTCTTCGCTCGGGTATCACCTCACGATCAAAATGCGCCATCTTCTCAAGATACCATGTGTCCTGCAATGTAACAGGACCTCGTTTTCCAGCTGTCTGAATATTCTCATTCTGAGCTATCGGCCGGCCACTAATTGAAGTCAAAGGTTTCTTCTTTGCATCATCACGTCCATCTCGGTCTGCCATATACGATCCTCCTTTATACATATTGCAATTTCAGTATTGCATATTCAAAGTATATTGCAAGGGATTATCCTGTTATCATCCTGCCTTTCGTGTGATATATTACAGAGTATCAAAGGAGTCTTATGCATATACAACCAATTGAGATACAAAAAAAATTGCTTTTCTACATCCATCCTTGCATGCTCGCGGCTCTGTTGATTTCCTTATTTGCTGTGTTGAGCCTTTCCTCCGTTGGCCAGAAGGACCAAACAGCATATGTTCTGCTTATTTCTCTATTACTCGTGCTTGTACTGAGTGCAGGGATTCTGCTTAAAATGAATTTCTATCTATTTTCAGTCATCTTGACTATTCTCATACCGCTGATTGGAACTTGGTACGCCGTCTATATCAACTTGCTCGTGGGTGTTTATGAACTACTTCCCCTCTGTTATGGCGTGATTCCCATTATGCTTGCAAGCATCTTCCTTCCAACCTTTGCAGCTACGGTCCTTATGATTCTGCAACTCGTTGCTTTTGGTTTCATACTTGCAACAATGCCTGTTTTTCATACTCAAAACTGGGCGAGCTTCTCAATTTTCATCCTCTTTGTCTGCACGCTGAGCATCGTTGCAAACACCTTGATCAATAACCAGTTGCAACAACTCAAGAAACTAGCAATTCAAGATTATCTTACAGGACTCTTCAACCGACGCTATTTTGAAGAGACTCTTACCATAAAATTAAGGCGCATCCAACCAGAGACAAGAAATTTAGGCCTGATTCTCATAGACATTGATCATTTCAAAAAGATAAATGACTCTTATGGACATGACGCGGGTGATGCAGTGCTTGTTTCAGTTGCCAATCTTTTGATTGACCATTTCGATCTCTCTTGTACCGTCTGTCGCTATGGTGGTGATGAATTC
This sequence comes from uncultured Sphaerochaeta sp., assembly GCA_964547185.1. Taxonomy (GTDB): domain Bacteria; phylum Spirochaetota; class Spirochaetia; order Sphaerochaetales; family Sphaerochaetaceae; genus Sphaerochaeta. Next base: position 31,234 of record CAZJMG010000006.1, on the reverse strand, counting down.
ACCGTTCTGATACCTCAGATTTCTCTACCCAAACTTGCATCAACTGCACAATCCTTGGTTGAACGTGTGCATTCGCTCTCGGTCATGTATAAAGAAAAATCGATTGACAATATTTCCATCAGCGCAGGATATGTTCTTTCCACCGAACAATGTTGTACAACCCTTAAAACACTTCTAGAGAGTGCTGATTTAGCTCTATACAATGCAAAAAAAACAGGAAAAGACAGAGCGATGGGAAGAAAGGTTACCTAACAAGAGTCTTGATTACTTAACATTTATATAGTATATCTTCAGTATGAGTGCACTTTTGATCGGTACATCCGGCTATAGCTATACCGAATGGGTAGGTCCCGTCTACCCAAAAGGAACAAAGCCAGAAGAGTTTCTGTCTTGCTATGCTGAGCTCTTTGCTACGGTGGAACTGAACTACAGTTATTACCGAATGCCAGAAGCCAGTCAGCTGGCAATGATGCACCAGACGGCTCCTGCTCTTCGGTTTTCCATAAAGGCCCACCAAAGCCTCACCCACCAGATAGATAGGCAAAGCTACAAAGAACAGGCAGGGCTCTTTCGTCGTGCGCTTGTGCCGCTTTGCAATGCAGGGGTGCTTGAGGCGGTGCTCTTTCAATTCCCTTTTTCCTTCCACTATGAGGTGGAACAAAGACGGTATCTTGATAGCCTGCTCAGATGTTTTGCTTCCCTGCCTTTGGCTGTGGAGTTCAGAAACAGCAAATGGTACAACAACCGTACGCTGGACGCCTTGCGTGAACGAAAAGTCGCCTTCGTATCGCTCGATCTCCCTCTTGTTGCAGGGAACCCCCCGATGATGGATGTTTCGACTGCACCCTTTTCCTACTTCCGCCTGCATGGGAGAAACAAGGAGACTTGGTGGGGCTCTGACAGCAGCAGCCGCTATGACTATCACTACAGTGACAAGGAACTTCTGGTTCTGCTTGAGCGAATCCGCTCCTTGGCGATAGGAACGGAGAAAGTCTTGATTTATTTCAACAACCACCGTAGGGGACAGGCTGTCGAGAATGCAAAACACCTGCAAGCAATGCTTGAGGCAAAAGGCACAGGAGAGATGCCATGAAGGAGAAAGAATCTTGCATCATCCATGTCAATGTAACTGAGTATACTGCAGCTGTCACGGTGGCAAAGAACCCCAGTCTGGCTGACACGTGTTTTGCCATTGCTCTTGAAGGCTCTGCCCAACGGGTGATCATTACCCCTTCAAGACGGGCATGGGAGGAGGGTATTCGCCCCGGTATGGCCGTTTCGACGGCACAAAGGATGCTCCCCAAGTTGCAGGTACTGCCTCCTGATGTCCAGGCCATCGCAAAAGCCGACCAAGTGATCGCCTCGATAGTACAAGCCTATTCACCCCACTATCGTTGCGACAAGAATGGCCATGCATATCTCGACATGAGCGGGACCACCCGGCTCTTTGGACCGGTAGTGGACAGTGCACTTCGTCTTAGGCGGCAGATCAGGGAACAAGCCTGCCTTGAAAGCTCTGTGGCGGTGGCATCAAACAAGCTTGTAGCAAAAATCGGAACACGGGCTGTCCGTCCTTTTGGCTTGACCCAGATCAGGCAAGGTGATGAGGCAAGTTTTCTTGCCAGTCAGGATGTCAGCCTGCTTTGCGGTATCGGCCGTGCGACAAAGGCCCTGCTCAATACGGCGGGCATCACCCAAATTGGAGAGATAGCCGCTTTGGATGACAGTCAGGTCATTGCCTTCCTTGGCAAACGAGGCCTTGCCCTGCGCGATGCAGCCCGTGGCTTGGACGTAAGTGTGGTGCATGACCGACTGTATGAACAACGCACCATCAAAAGAAAGGTATACTTTTCCCAGCCTGTCTTTCATCGCGATGCTTTGCAGGCTTCTCTGGTCAGGGCAGCTGAGGATGCCGCTTCAGAGATGAGAAGTCAAGATCTTGGGTGTTCCAAACTCTCAGTGGCGCTGCTTTGGAGTGATGGAAGAAAAAGCGAGGCAACACGTAAAACAAAAGGACAGTGGATCTATGACCATGAAATCGAAGCTGAGCTTTTTTTGTGCTGCATGGATGCACTAGAACGCAGGGTAAGTCTGCTTGCGTTCACCATAGGCCTATCAGACCTTGAACCGAATCTGAAACAGCAGGACCTTTTTTCTCTGTTCTCAGAAAAGAGAACGGGAAACCTGCAAGCCTCTGTTGATGCCATGCGCAGCAGATTCGGATCCGGCATTCTCACCCATGCCACGGCACTTTATCATGAGCAGTAGACTGGGCATCATAAGCGGGTATTCCCTGCTGTGGGGAGTTCTGAAGCTTGAAGATCTTTTTGAGAAACTTGCAACACTACACACAACAGTCGCGGCCATCACTGACAGAGATTCATTATGCGGCTATCCAGCATGCAGAGAAGAGGCTCAAAAATGGGGCATCTCTCTACATTGTTCAGCTTTGCTGACTGAAGGGGAGAAGGAAATCTATGCTTTTGTCCAAAACCAACAGGGGTATGAAAGGCTCTGTCTCCTATTGACCAAACGCCACCATGACAGCACCTACTCATATCTTGGCGATCTGCTGGAGAATGCAGAGGGTTTGGCACTGGCGACTACCGACAAAGAGATACTCACTACGCTAGCCCATCATGTGCCTCTGCTCTATGGGGCGGTAACCCCCTTCTTTCTCGGCTGCATTGCCACTGCACGATCACTGAAGGTTCCACTTCTTGCAGTTGATGATGCCTTTCTGCTGACCGAAGAGCAGCGTGCCATTCACAAGGTGCTCAGGGCCATTGCCTTGAAAAAGACCCTTGGCACACTCTCTGAAGAAGAGTACAGAAGCCATGGGGGGTTGTTGCTGGACCAGCAACAGTGGGAGGCCTCCTTTTCTTGTTGGGATGAAGCGGTACGAGAGGCATCCTTGTTGAAACCCTACGACCCCTTTTCAAAAGGGCATATCTTCCCTTCCTATAGACCTGAGAACGGTATCACCGATGCGCAGGAACTAAGAAACCGCGTATTCATCGGTGCCGAGCGACGCTATGGTGAGCTCAACGATGCAATCATAGATCGCATTGAATATGAACTGACCATAATACAAGAAAAAGGGTTTGCCCCCTACTTTTTGGTCATGCACGACATTGTACAGATGAGCAGTCGCACCTGTGGCAGAGGATCTGCAGCCGCCTCGATTGTTTCCTACAGCCTTTATATCACCAATGTGGACCCGATTGCCCATCATTTATATTTTGAACGGTTTCTCTCCCCGTCCCGGCTCGACCCTCCGGACATCGATGTTGATTTTGCCTGGGATGAACGTGACGGCGTTTTTGCACAGGTCTTTGCACGATTCGGCCTTGAGCACTGCGCTAGGGTTGCAAACCACAACAAATTCCGTCTCCGATCGGCTCTCAGGGAGACTGCACGGTGTCATGGACTGACTGATACGCAGATTACAAAAGCGGAAAACGAGTTGTTTTTCAAAGAAAAAGGAAGCCTGACCGATCCTTTGTGGCAGGATATCATCACAATCGCTACGCAACTTGAGGGACTTCCCAAAGAACTATCCATGCACTGCGGGGGCCTGATCATCACAAGTAGAGCACTATACAACCATGCACCCGTCCTTCATTCTGCACAAGGCTACCCGTTGCTATGCTGGGAAAAAGAAGGAGCGGAGGCCGCGGGTTTTGTAAAAATTGACCTTCTGGGCAACCGGTCCTTGGCTGTCATTCGAGACACATTGGCAAACCTTGCAGAAGAAGGTCTGTTCATCAATGAGAGAACCTGGCACCCCCAGGAAGATGCAAAGACGAGGGAGTCATTGGCCTTGGGGGACACCATGGGTGTCTTCTATATTGAATCACCGGCGATGAGACAGTTGCAGAAGAAGACCAACAAGGGTGATTTCGAGCACATCATCATCCATTCATCCATCATCCGACCTGCAGCGAATGCCTACATTGCTGAATACGTACAGCGCCTGAAGGGAAAAAAGTGGCAACCGTTGCATCCACGTCTCTCTTACATCCTCGACGAAACCTACGGCATTCTCTGCTACCAGGAAGATGTCTCCAAGACAGCTGTCGCCTTGGCTGGTTTCAGCGAGGCAGATGCAGACAACCTTCGCAAGATCATCGCAAAGAAGACAGCCCATCAACGGCTGAAGGTCTACAAAGAGCAATTCTTCACAGGTTGCCGTAAGAACAAGGTGACAGAGCCCGTAATCGAGGAAATATGGCAGATGATGCTCTCTTTCGACGGGTACTCCTTTTGCAAGCCACACTCCGCCTCTTATGCAATGGTCTCCTTCCAAAGCGCCTACCTAAGGACCCATCATGGTCCATACTTCATGGCATCCGTACTTACCAACCAAGGAGGTTATTATCGTCCTGATGCCTATATCAGCGAAGCAAGAAGAATGGGCATCACAATCATAGGCCCCGACATCAACAAAAGCAGGGTTACCTACCATGCACAAGGCAATTCTCTCATCGTCGGCTTCATGGCAATTGCAAACCTCACTAGCCAGGGATCTCAAAAAATAGTTGTACAACGACACAAGGAAGGCCCTTTCAGCTCCTTGAGAGAAGCCGCACTTCGCTTGTCTCTCTCACGTGATGACTACAACGCATTGGTCGCCGCAGGAGCCTTTGACTCATTAGCACCCCAGTATAGACGCAGCGAACAACTGAAAATCCTACTGACCACAGGCTTTTCAGACAAAAACGAGATGCAGGCTGAACTGTTTCAATTCACCGCCAAGGTTCCTGCAAGCAAGACTGTAGCTGTACGGACAAGCACTACAGAGGATGAACTGCTCAGGGAGTTCTCCGCCCTCGGCTTTCTACGTGACCATCATCCCTTGGTGCTCTTCAAGCGGCACCTACAGGGATGTGCACGTATCATGGCATGTGACATGAAACTCTATGAAGGACGCTACGTCACCTTGGTCGGATACCCGATCACCCAGAAGCAAGTCTTGACAAAAGGGGGGCAAAGCATGAGTTTTGTTTCATTCGAGGATGAGACGGCATTGTATGAGACGGTACTCTTTCCGCTACTCTTTGAAAAGTACTATCCTCTGCTCTCCTCTCGATGGCCTCTTTGGGTTTCGGGCGTCATACAGAACGACCAAGGCGCTTTGATTGTTGAGGTTCAGCATCTTCTCAAGGTTGGATCGTAGCCTCAATCTCTTTTTCCACCTTTTTGATATACCGTTGCATGTTGAATTTCCTTTCCAAGCCTTTGTCATTCATGTATCGTATGGAGCCGAATATAGGGCGTTCCACCCAAGGTCGGTCATGCTTGCCGAAACACCATGCGACCCCGGCATATCCGTTAGGGTCGCGACCATCCATCTGATAGGTGTTGTTCAACGAAAGAGCGGTCTCAAAAGCTATCGGCGCACTGTTGCTCCACTGCAGGATTTTCTTGCCCCAATACATGCGCATATAATTATGCATCGTACCAAGTCGTACAAGCTGGTGCTGTGCAGCATTCCAATAGCGATCATGGGTCTCTCCCGCCTCTAGTTGATCGTATGTGTATGTCACGGGCCTTGGGTCCTGTGCATGAGCATCCAAACTGGCCCTAGCCCAAGAAGGCAGTCCTTCATACCTATCATAGTAAGGATTGAAGAAGACATAATTGCAGGCCAGTTCACGACGAACGATCAATTGCTCAAGAAAAGCAGGAACATCCTCAAGATCTATATCCTTAACTGCATGATAGATTGTGATACTGCTTATCTGGCCAAAGTGCAAGTACGCACTCAACTCTGATGCATGATCAAGTGCAGGATCGTTGCGTTTGTCGCTATACCCATCGAGGCTATGTTCAATGAAAGAGGCAAGCCTTTCGAGGGCAGCCTTCTCGCCCGGTTTTTGCCGATAATAGTTAGATTGCAGCTTCTTTAGATGCAGGCTGTCCAAAAGTGCCTTTACATCATGCAATGAGGCACAAGAGAAAGGGCAATCAACTTCAAGAGAGGATACCTGTACTTGCGGGATCTCTACCTTCTGGGCGAAATAGGAGATCATCGGTTCAATCTTGCGCCTTAAGGTAGCTGCAGAGTACTCCTCTTTGTCCGTCACCGCACGCAGGGGAACCACTACATTGGCCTCCACCATATGACAAGCACATGCAACTATCCTTGAGGCTTGGCTTCTCCAACTGCGTTCCAGACGGCTGTATGAAGCATCAACCACAAGCAAAGCCATATGTTCGGCAAGCTTCGAAAGGCCTTGAATCATACCTTCAGTGCAGACAAATAGAGGAATATTCCGTTCTGCCAAAGAAGCCTCGACCTCCTTCAATCCCTCAAGCATGAAGGCATAATGCCGTCTTGTAGCCTGTGGGAAGTCAGAAACCAGACCAAAATACACAATCAAGGGCTTTCGCAGGGCATTTGCGTTCTCTATTGCATAAGACAAAGCTTCATTTTGCCTGACCCTCTGAGAGGCCTGCATCCAATACACAATGAATGAGCGCTCTCTAAGCAATGGCTTTTCGTTAAGCAGGGTAATTCGTTGTTCGTCTATCATGTTGGTATAGGATAGTACACGCCGTCACTGCCGAGCTACCAAGATATGAAAAAAGAGCCTCACAATAAAATCGGAATAATTATGACAAACCACCGCAGATAGGATGCTCCTTGTTTTCAGATAACTGTAAGCATAGAAAAGACCGAGTGCGAAGGCCGTAGCTAATTGAAGAGAATTATAGGAAATAACAAAAGGTTGCAGAGAATGGACATAGATATGTCCAATAGAAAACAACAAAGCTGAGGTTAGAATCAACAACCCCCTCTGAAGCCTATTTGCATCGAAGACTGTCCTGAGTAAAGAGAGGGAGAGCACCTTGAGAACCACGATACGGAAAAAGGGCTCTTCGCCGAGGCCTGGGAGCAATCCGAATACCAGGAGGTCCTGCATGATATACGAAAAAGATTTACCGGCCTCTAGTCCTGTCAATGCTTCGATACCCGCTATGAAGTATATAAGGAGCCAAGAACCGGCCACCAACAGAGGGTAGAGGGTGACAAACCATCCGATAATCCTCCTAGACAGCCTGATTTGCCTTGTGTTGAAACCTGCTTCAACAAAATCCCCCTTGTACAGAAGAGCAACAAGAACCAAGGATATGAGAAGCTGCAAGAAATACCAATATATGGCACGTGCAGCATCCTCTGCAATGCCAATAGCCACTAAAGGTTCTATTACAATATATGATGGCCCTGCAAGATCATAACTAAAATAATTGATTGCTTGCTGCATGAAATACATGAACAGTACGATAAAAAGCACACAGAGAATAAACACAACGAAACGACGCCAAACTGCCATAGAAACCTCAGCTTCGGAGATCCTTCACTGATTCTCTAATCACCAGCTTTACAGGAAGCAAAATGTTTGGATTCTCCACTTCCTCATTATGCAAAAGTTTCATGAGCATGCATATTGCCAGACGACCTTTTTCTCTTGAATCCTGATGAATGGTAGTAATACGCGGGGTGACCAGACGTGAGTACATATTGTCATCAAAGCCTGTGATGGAAATCTGATCAGGCACCTCGATGCCATGTTCCTTGAAATAGGTAAGAGCCTCTGCCGCAAGATAATCCGAAGAAAACACAAGAGCAGTATAGGGAAAATTCTGTTCGACCAGAGTACGATAAAAACGGCTTCTATCCTTTCGATTGTCCGGCAAGGGACAAAATGAAGAGTCCTCCAGTTGTAAACCATGTTCGAGAAACACTTCCTGGCATCCAAAAAATCTTTGGGGGTCCCCTCCTAGAACATTGACATTATTTGCCAAGAACATCAGCGACCGATGTCCCATAGCGACCAAATAACGGGCAATCTCCTGCCCTCCTTCGCGATCTTGCAAACCAATATTGTGATAAAGATGGTCCTCATCCGTGAAATAACAATCGATATATACAAGTGGGGTATCGATGCTTTGGTTGATTATGCGACAGATGGTCCCCGGAACCCAAACCAAAATCAAACCTTCCATCTTCCAAGCCTTGGAAAGTCTCACCACTTCGTTCTCGTCACTGGTTATACAGAGCATCATGTAATAACCGTTCATTCTGATTTCTTGTTCCATTGCTCCAAGGATGGCAGAGGAGAAAGGGTCTTCCAAAACAGATTCCCCCTGTCTCGGCTTCATGAACATGATTACACCGATGATGCGCGAGTTGTTCCGGACCAAAATCATGGCACCCATGTTTGGAGCATAGTTTTCTGAATCTATGATAGCTTGCACTTTTTTAGAGGTGGCAGGAGAAACCTTGTTTGTTTTTCCATGAAGGACGTTCGCAACGGTTGTCGGACTCACCCCTGCTTTTTTTGCAATATCTTTTATTGTGGACATAGGCTCATCTTAGTAAAAATTGAGTTTTGTACCTAGCTCAATTTTTACATTTTTGCTTTTATAGCAAAGGAACTCTCTTGCGTTATCCAACATCGTATACTGATGAGGAAAATCTTTTTCCTTGATGATGAGCCTTGGCACCTCATCAAGGAAATTTAGTATTGTGCTTTAATATTCAACGACAGGCTTACTTGATAGATCCCTCAACCATGCCTTTGATAATATATCTCTGGGCAAAAACGTAGAGAACAATCACGGGAAGCATCGCAATTAGCGTCGAGGTGAGAATCAAGTCCCACTGTTTCAGGTATGCACCGGCAAAAGCAGTAACTGCGATAGGAATCGTCTGCACCCTTCCGCTCGAACCAAGCATCAAGACAGGTAAAAGATAGTCGTTCCATATCCAGATACCATTCAAAATGAGAACAGTTACAATGATCGGCTGCAACAAAGGAAAGACGATATTGAAGAACGTTCTCGCTCTTGAACAACCATCAATGGTAGCCGACTCCTCAATCTCCAAAGGAATGTTCTTGATAAAACCATGGAATATGAATATGGAAAGCGGGCTTCCAAAACCAAGATAGGCAAACACAATACCTGTATAGGTGCCCAAAAGTCTAATATTCAAAAAAGATCCACTTACACGCATCCATCGGATCAAAGGATACATCAGAACCTGGAAAGGAATAACCATTGCTGAAACAAAGGCAAGAAACAATACGGTCGACCAAACAGTCTTATTTCTTACCAAGACCCAGGCACACATAGACGAAAAAATTGAGATTACTATCAAAGATAGAATCGTAATCACTGTACTGTCAACAAATGCCCCACCATAATCGACTGTGGGATTATTGAATATGGAAGATATGTTGACCCACAATTGTCCCCAATTATTCGGTAATGCAATGGCATTGAAAATAATTTCCCTTGAAGACTTTGCGGAGTTTATCACTACCATGCCAAACGGTATCATAAACAAGATGAATAATATGACCGTTACAACTTCCAGAACAATCATTTCCGGCTTTACAACACTGATTGAGTCTTTTTTTATTTTCATGCTCTTACATCTCCACTTCTTTTTTCTTGTTTGCAGTGACTTGAAGAAGAGCCACAATCAATAGGGCAACAAACAAAACGACAGCTTTAGCCTGAGCTTCTGCCATACGGTTCGCTGTAGCGGTACTGAAGATATCCATTGCCAGCAACTGGCTGGCTTTTACCGGCTCTCCCATGAACCTGGTTGCAGGACCTCCATTTGTGAGGGTGAAGTTCATGTCAAACTGTTTGAAAGAAGTAGTCAAGGTCAAGAAGAGTGAGATTGTGAAGGCATTAGCCATCATGGGAATGAGAATCTTGAACACACGAGTGACATAGTTGGCACCATCAACATTTGCAGCTTCCATAAGTGAAGAAGGAATGCTTTGAATGGCGGCAACGAAAATCAACATGATATATCCAGCATACTGCCAGGTATTTACCACTGACATTGTCCAGATAACGGTACTTGGAAGACTGAGAAATGATGTTTGGAGAAACTTGATTGATAAGGCATTGCCAAGATCAACAAGAATGTTGTTGAGCAAAAATTGCCAGATGTAACCAAGAACAATACCACCGATGAGATAGGGAACAAAGAAACCAGCCCGGTAGAAATTACGCCGTTTCAACTTGCTGGTAACTATCAAGGACAAGCAGAAACTGACTATATTGACCAGCAGAATATTGATGGCGGTAAAGCCTACGGTAATGAGAAACGAATAATAGAATGATGGAGAATCAAGCAAGGTTTTAAAATTTCGCAATCCTACAAAATTAACCTTCGTACCTATACCTGTCCAATCAGTCATAGAGTAATACAGACCGAAAAAGAAAGGAATGATAATAATCATGATGAATGCGAAGACGCATGGCGCGACAAAAAGTATATTGGTTGTTCGGCTTTGTTTCATAGAATTCTGCCCCTATCTCCGAATAATTAAAGAGCTCCTGCAAAGGCTGGCCTCTGCAGGAGTAAAACAGTGCAATTACATTCTGGGAAGACTTGCAACAGCCCTCTTCATATCAGCAATGAATCTGTTCAAGTCGTTTGGATTCTGTGCAAACAGATCATAGACTGGAGCAAATACGTTCATACCTGCGCCATCAGGCAGCATACCGAAGAAGACACCATAGTTTCCGCCCTTCGCATTGGCTTCCATCAAAGCCTGGCTGAGTTGTCCGGCCGGCTTGTAGGTTACTGACTTGAAGGCAGGAATCATACCAGCCTGATTTACCATGTAGTCATGACCCTCAGGTGTGGTTGCCATTGCAGTAAGGAATGCCTTTGCAGCTTCAGCATTAGGGCTATTCTTGTTCACGCAGTACCAGCTGGGAGCAAAGAGATAGAGACCAGTCTGTTCTGTGTCGAGGAAGGCATGAGGAGCATAACCAATCTCAAAATCAACACCAAGCTGAGCCAAGTTGGGGTCTACCCAGTTGCCCTGGTGCAAGAAAGCAGTTCTGCCCTTTGCAAAAGAACCAACCTGATCATCATAGCTGCCGTTGAGCAGGATTCTTCTGTCAGCATATTTGAAAAGGAGTTGTACATACTTTGCATACTGGGTAAAGCGCTCTTCATCAAGCTCGCCTCTGAGTGCCTTTTCAATAATGGAAGTATCTGTGAAGTCGAGTCCACCACCCCAATAAGCAGCAAGGTTGTGCTGTCCTGCAACCCACCACATGCCGCCGGCTACGCTAGCTGCCATGGCAACAGGAGCATCAATGCCAAGTTCTGCTTTTCTTGCATCAAGAATCTTGAATGCTTCTTCATAAGCAGCTCTGGTGGTCAATTTCTTCGGATCGATACCGGCTTTGCGCAGAATTTCTGCGTTGTAGGCCAGACCGTAGCCTTCAATAGCTACCGGGAAACCATACACTTTGCCATCTACGATGAAAGAAAGGTCAGTATCAGAAACCCAAGGCTGATCACTCAAGTCGGCGATATAGTCTTTCCAAACTTCATAGCCCCCTCGGCCTTCGATAACAAAGATGTCTGGCATCTGGTCAGCCTGAGACTTAGCTCTCATGGCTCCACCAAAATCAGCACCGCCACCGAGTGTTTCAACTCTGACTGTCACACCAGGAGTTGCTGCAGAATACTTGGCTGCATAGGCATCCAAAGCATCCTTGATTTCTACCTTGAGCTGGAACATATTAACAGTTTTGTCCCTTGTTTGTTCTTGAGCACCGGCAGCAAAAAGTGCGCCGCTCACCATCAATAGAGCGAGACCAGTAACCAGGACCTTCATAAGTGATTTTTTCATATCACTCTCCCCCTTTGAGATTTTCGATTTAAACACCCACTTTTTCGTAGGTGTTTCGTAACACCTAGTCGAATTATACCACGCCTTCTAGGCTTGTCAACGAAAAACGTCTGCCTAAAAGTGAAAAAATTTCACCACTTACTCGATTTTTATAGCTAATTGTTTAATTTACTTGTCTTTAAGTTGGCTATTTATCGCATTCCATGCAAAAGAGGCCCCTCAGGCCCCTTTTACATGGAATACATTGCTTGTTTTTGGTGAAATACTACTTTTTGATATGACAATAATAGTAATGATCATCACTGAGCTGCACCATGGGTGGGAATTCCTTCTCACAGATGCTCCCGAGCTGCTTATGGCAACGCCCTGCAAACGGACAGCCCTGTATCTTCTTTGCAGGATCAGGTAGCTGGCCTTGCAGGTCAACCGGCTTCTTCTGCTTGGTGGGGTCGACCTCCGGAACTGCGGAGAGCAATGCTTCGGTATACGGGTGATGCAGGTTTTCCATCACCTCGTCTCGTTTGCCATATTCCACTATCTTGCCTGCATACATCACCATGATGTAATCACACAAGTAATTGATTACATTCAAATCATGACTGATAAATACGTATGCTACATGTGTGTCAATCTGTAAATCATTAAGCAGATTGAGCACTGACGCCTGTACTGAGACATCCAAGGCGCTGGTAGGTTCGTCACAAACAATCAAGCTCGGAGAAATGGACAGGGCTCTTGCAATAGCAACCCTCTGTTGCTCTCCTCCACTGAGTTGGCTGGGTTTCTTCTGAAGATACTCAACGCCAAGATCGACCTTCTTCAATATCTCAATGATTCGAGCTCTTCTTTCTTTTTCATCGGTGATGTTTGCAAGTTTTTGCATTGCTCGACCGATGATACGCTCTACCGTATGCGAAGGATTAAGGCTCCTTCCAGGGTTTTGGAAAATCAGCTGAATGTTCTTCAGTGTTTCTTTATCGCGCTTGTTCCAAGAGAGGGAGATATCGGTGTCCCTGAATAGGATATTTCCTTTCGATGGTTTGTATAAACCGCTGATCATATGCCCTGTCGTGGATTTTCCGCAACCCGATTCACCTACAATACCCAGTACAGAGTGAGGCTTTACAGCAAACTCAACACCGTTGACTGCATATACTTTTCTTCTTGTTCCATACACCTTGTGAAGATCTTTGATTTGAAGCAGGTTTTCTTGCTCTTCCTCTTGCTTTCTTTCCTGACGTTTCAAAGGGGCAAGCTTTGCAGCAAATACATCGGGAATATCCGTTGCGTACGCACGATCACAAGCAGCAAGATGGCGTGGTGAGACTTCCTTGATACCGTATTGGCCTTCACACACCTCATTCTTTTTTTCACAACGATCGGAGAAGGGGCACCCGCCTTCATTAGCTCCTCTTCTTTTAACGTACCCTGCGATGGTGTTGAGTTTTGTTTTTTCCTTGACCACGCCTCCTCTGGGCATACAATTGATCAAGGCTCTGGTATAAGGATGCTTTGGATTCTCAAAGATCTCTTTCTTCGGCCCTTGTTCGACAATCTCCCCATTGTACATGACCACAATCTGTTGAGCGACTTTGTTGATGACCCCGATGTCATGAGAGATATAGATCAAGGACATATTCAATGATTCCTTGAGCTTGCTTATAGATTCAAGGATAACGGCTTCGGTGGTGACATCCAAGGCAGTGGTAGGCTCATCCAAGATCAACAAATCCGGTTTGCAAAGCAAGGCCATTGCAATACAAATACGTTGCTGAATACCTCCGCTGATTTGATGTGGATATCTTCTCACTATACCTTTTGCATCACCGAGATTCATCATTTCAAGTGCTTGCAATGTAGCGGCCCGGGCTTCTTTCTTAGAGAGCTTTTGATGATGCATGCTCACCTCATCCAGCTGGAACCCGATGGTAAGAGAGGGGTTCAAAGACGAATAGGGATTCTGAAACACCATTGCGATGCGATTCCCTCGATACGGCTCAAGCTCTTTCTCACTCTTTCCAAGCAGCTCTTCACCTTTGAACAGGATGGAGCCATCTACTTGTGCGTTCTTTGCCAGATATCCCATTATCGAGAATGAGAGAGTACTTTTTCCACAACCTGACTCACCAATGATCCCGATCGATTCATTCTTCTTCAACGCAAGAGAAACATTGTTCACAGCTGAGAACAATCCATCAAAGGTGCTGAAGTGCACATTGAGATTTTGTATATCCAATATATTATCGTTCATGTACCAATACCTTGCTGACAAAGTCAGAGAAGATGGAGATGGCGATCACCAACGAGGCAATTGCCAACGCTGGGAACAGGACTGTCCAAGGAGCCTGGTCGATGATGGGCTTGTTTTCTATAACCATCATTCCCCAATCAGGAGTGGGAGGTTGTAAACCAACTCCCAAAAAACCAAGAGAGGCTACCATCATGATTGAATAAGCAAATCTTGCAGTCGCCTCCACAATGATGGGACCGGTTGTATTGGGAAGGATCTCGATGAACATGATGTACAAATGGCTCTCCCCCCTGATCCTGGCAGCCATGACATATTCCTGACTTTTTTCGGTTAGCAACACACCTCGTGAAACACGGGCTGTAGCAGGAACGAAAGCAATCGATACGATAATCGTCAATGAAAGAATAGAAGAATCACCTAGAATTCCCAATACCACCATCGACAATACCAAGGGCGGGATTGCCATGAGGATATCCATTGTTCTGAGAAACAGAGCATCAATCTTTTGGCCAAAATACCCTGCACTGAATCCTAGCAATATGCCAATAATCGTAGAGAAAATCGACGTCAGCAAGGCAACAGTGAGAATCGACCTGCTTCCATAGACTATTCGGCTGAGGATGTCGCGGCCAAGACTGTCTGTTCCCAGCAGATGTCCATTCGTCCCGGGCCTGGCCATTTGATGATCTGCATCTATCTGTGTATGGGTGAAACTCATCATTGACGGACCGATGAATGCAGCAAAAAGCCAAAATACAATGATTGCTATGCCGACAATTGCCAAGGGATTCTTCTTTAGCTGATAGAGAAAGTACTTCATCGTTGTCCCCCTTGGAATCTGATCCTCGGATTTAGGTAGCTGTACAGGATATCAGTAATCATTGTTGAGAGTGAATAAATGATTGTGATCAAAAGTACACAGGCCTCAATCAAGGGAACATCACGAGTCTTGATTGCCGTCATCAAGAGAGAACCCATACCAGGGAAACCAAATAAAGTTTCCACGACAATCAGGCCTCCGAACAGCCAGCCCATGTTCATTCCGATGATCGTAATGGTAGGTAGCAGGGCATTTTTCAGAGCATGTCTGAAAATAACATATTTTCTAGGCATTCCTTTGAGAATGGCACTTCGAATATAGTCGGAATTCATCACGCCTATCATCGAAGAGCGTTGCATCCGTGAAACGTAGCCGAACATAACAAAGGTAATGGAGAGTGCAGGAAGTACCAAGATATCCAAGTTTTGAAACAGGGTCTGCCCTATTGGGATCACACTGACAATGGGAAACCAATTCAGCTGGACGGCAAATATTGTAATAAGAATTACCCCTGAGACAAACTCCGGAAGCGCCATGGTAGCCAAGCCGAAAAATGAAATCACAGAATCCGCAGGTTTCTTTTCCTTCACCCCGGCAAGTACTCCCAGAAAGATAGAGAGAGGTACAAACATGATAAATGCAGTGAAAGCCAACACCAATGAGTGTCCTACCCTACGCCAAAGGATTGAATTGATGGCGACTCCCTGCATATAGACAGATTCTCCCAGATCACCGACGAGCACCCCTTTCACCCATCTTCCATACCGTTGCAAGAGAGGGTCGTCCAAGCCACGTGCCTGCCTGAGGGCCGCAACGGCCTCTTCAGTGGCACTCTGTCCGAGTATCATCTGGGCAACATCCCCGGGCATGATTTCAACCAATAAGAATATGATAAAAGACATTACGACCAAGGTCGCAATAAGCGACCCCAGTCTTCTAAGCATCATTTGTGCTGATCTATTCATAGAATATCCATGTACTTATACTGCGGCAACTGAGACAGAGGATGCTTGTAATCAACTATCTTATCACTAATTGCCACCAGTAGAGGAACCTGCACATTGATCAATGGCCCATTTTCATGGAACCACTGTTGCAGCTCATGATAATACCCGGTACGTATTGCAGGATCAGCTTGTGAGGAAATCTTTCGAATCAATTCATTGACTACCTGATCATTGAGATGTGATTCATTCCAAGGACCAGTTCCTGCAAAGGCAAGTGCAAGCAACATTGACGGATCGACCCGGCCAGCCCACCCGGTAAGAGAAATCGGTACATTGAGCCAGTACTGTGAGAGGTAGATGTCCCTGGTATAGCCTTTGAGGTCAATATCAATCCCAGCTTCCATTGCCAATTCCTTGATTGTTTGACTCAATTCCCTTCCAAATGGATGATCTGACGCGTAATACAACTCCACCTTCAGGCCGTTTGGATACCCCGCTTCTCTGAGCAGTTGCTTCGCCTTCTCTACATCACGTCCTCTCAACGGAATATCCTTGTACTCGGCAAGTGCGTTCATGATCGGAGTCTCATTATAGAAAACACCGTCATTGAGGTCCATCTGAGCAACACTGCGAGCAATTACCTGTGGGTCCATTGCATATTTGAACGCCAAGCGGACACGGTTGTCGTCAAAAGGCTTCTGGTCTACACGCATGGAAATAAAACGTTGTTCCTGATAGGGGCTGATCACTGATATCCCATCAACTGCGTCAAGACGTCGTTTGATAACCGGGGTGACAAAGGGAACTACATCCACCCTGTTTGATTCAAGCATCGAGATGCTTGCATCTATATCGGCAACGAAATAAATTGCCAGTTGGTCCACCTTGGGCAAGCCTGGTGCCCAATAATCTTCATAGCGTTCCAGTAATGCTGATTCCTTTGGAACCAACTGTTTCATTCTAAAGGGACCTGTTCCCATCGGCTTTGACTCACCAAAGGAGGCATAGTCATAGCTGCTTGAGAGAATAGGCATGTTGTAATCGGTCAATTGGTACACAAAGGTAGGACGAGCCTCTTTGAGATACACTACCACGGTATGGGCATCTGGTGTTTCAATTTTTTCTACAACTTCAAAATCTGCTTTCTTCAAGTGTCCGACAGCAGGATCTTGAGTCCGTTCAAGGGTGAACTTGACATCTTCTGCAGTAAAGGATGATCCATCGTGGAAGGTAACACCTTCTCTGAGCTTGAAAGTCCAGACACTGCCATCGACTGTTTCCCAGCTGGTGGCTAAGCAGGGATCAAGTGCTCCCGTTTCAGCATTCATCTCGATCAAATATTCGTAAATAGATGAGTTCATGGAAAATGCCTGACCATCCCAGACACCAGGGGTAATCAAACCAGGAACCTGTTCAGCTATGCGAATTTGTTTCACACTTGGTGCTGTCTCTCTTGATCCAGTCGCAAAGACCATGGTCGTTGCGACAAAGAGAATCAGCATTGTCGTCAATAAAGTACGTTTCATAAAAAAGCCTCCTCAGTGGTTCTATGAAAAGATGAGAGAAAGAGTCTGTGCATACAAAAGGGCTGTTTCCCCCATCTACAATATAGACAGCTGTCACACAGAGTGACACTTTAAGAAATCTGCCTATACCGACAACTCTATTATTCACTCTAAGTTGTCGGATTGTCAAGGAACCATGCGTGACATACCATTGCGAAGAAGGACAAGCTTTACCTTTTTTATAAAGTTGTGTATGAATACACATCATGCAATACAGAAAAACAAAACGTACTGAATCAAGTGATACATTGCGTTCATATGAGGATTTTCAAATCCGAAAAACCATCTATATCAGCTTGTTATGTGTCATTGTAGGTGCAGTTGCAGGCCTTGGAGCAACATTGTTCAGCTACCTCATCGACCTCTTTCATAACCTATTCTTCAGCGGCACGCTCTCCATTTCACACGAGCGAGGGGGGATTATCTCCCCATGGGGACCGTTCATCATCATAGTGCCTGCAATCGGCATGGCCCTTTCACGGTTTATCACTGCCAAATGGGCTCCAGAAGCAAAGGGACACGGAGTTCCGGAGGTCATGGTCGCAGTTACGCAAAGGCAAGGAAAGATCAGGCCTGTTGTCGCTTTGGTAAAGTCGCTGGCTTCAGCAATCACCATCGGCTCTGGTGGTTCAGCAGGCAAGGAAGGACCCATCGTGCAGATAGGAGCGAGTTTCGGCTCTTCAATCGGGCAAGCCTTCAAACTCTCCAGCAGGGATACCATCATCTTGGTGGGGGCGGGTGTTGCAGGGGGTATCAGCGCTACATTCAACGCTCCTATAGGAGGCATCATGTTTGCCTTGGAGTTGATCCTACCAGAATACAGCATCATGACCATTATGCCCTTGGTTGTTTCTGCAATCATTGCCACTACTGTTAGCTCTACTTTTATGGGAGCAAAGCCTTCGTTCATCATTCCAGAATATGCAATGGAATCCCCTATTGAGCTTATTTTCTATATAGCATTAGGGTTGCTCGCAGGCTTTCTCTCTGTCCTCTTCATAAAGGCTGTCTACGGGTTGGAAGATTTTTTTGATGGCTGGAAGATCAACCCCACCTTCAAGGCAATCCTGGGTGGGCTAATCGTCGGGGCCATAGGCTACAGCTGTCTGCTCATCTTTGGCAATTATCATGTGTTTGGCGTTGGGTATGATTTTCTGGACCTTATCCTTGACAACCAGATAACCGTGCTTCTTGTACCGCTGAGTCTCATCTTCCTGAAAATACTGGCGAACGCCATTACCTTGGGAGCCGGAGGCTCAGGAGGCATTTTTGCACCCTCATTGTTTTTAGGGGGTGCTTTGGGAGCCTCAGTTGGTATTCTTGTCAATACACTCTTTCCCGGTACTACCGGTCCTATTGCTGCCTATGCCATTGTAGGTATGGCCGCTCTGGTCTCAGGGGTTACAGGAGGAGTTCTCACTGCAATCATCATGGTGTTTGAGATGACCAGGGACTACGCCATCATGTTGCCGCTTCTCCTAAGTGGAGTCATCTCTTTCTTTACTGCTCAGTTGCTGTACCCCGAGACCATGTATACAGAGAAGCTTACCAGAAGAGGCATACCAATAAAATTTGACAAGCGCATTCCTACCCTCAAAACTGTATTGGTACGGGAAATCATGAAATCTGATGTAATTTCCTGTCATCCTACCGATTCTGTAGATGCAGTGTTGCGCATCATGCTTGAGAAAAATCTTGGATTACTACCTGTTGTAGACGGAAAATCAGTACTTGGCACCGTCAGCTACAAGGATCTCTATCAATTGAAAGACCAGAATGTGCAAACCATCTCATCAGTGACAAAGATTGTGGATATTTCAATCCCTGGATCTGCAACCATGTTCGATGCTCTAGAGGTTATGGAAACTACTAAAACAAACATTCTCTTGGTAACTTCAGATTCAGGAATCATCGGTTTTGTCACCACCAATCGAATCATCCAAAGCTATCTTCAGAAGAGAAGGCTCTCTTAGTAGAAAGAACTGAGCAACACTTGCAAAACCAGATAAAACAACGCATCCTAGGAATAACAGGAGTTTCTATGAACATTGATGAACAAGTAAAGCTTTGCAACGAAGCAATCGGCAGCGCTGCAACGGCTATTGCCCAGGCCTATGCAGAGTTTGGTGATTTAACAGGCTACCTGCTTGGACAGACCTCATCCACGTTGCAATTGAGTTTGTTCACCCCTCTATCGGAGGAGACCTCGACATTTGTTCTGCATCTGTTGTCCGATCATCCTAGGTTGAAAGAAGCATTCATGTCTGAAATTTCAGACGCACAGGATGTAAACGCATACCAGGACTGTGAAGATTGTCTGACTGTGTTTGTGCAAAGATGCCAGCAAATCGTGGCAAGAGATTCGGAATGGCTGAGTATGCAAAAACGGAAAAAAATGCCACTGACTTCAATCAGTGACAAAGGCTATGTCACCATCAGAGCTGAAGGGACACGATTGCAAAACTTCATTGATCATCTTCCCTGCCTAGGATAGCTTGTACTACGGTGTCGACGCCGTTCAGTAAATCATCGACAGATGCCTCTATGACCAAATCAGGCTTTAAGGATCCTCTCTCGTGGCTCTTATCCATCACGAAATACTTGGTGGAATAATGCACAACGAGAGAGCTGTTCGGCAAGGTGAAATATTTTAATTCTCCATAGTGATTTACACTCCCCCCTGTTTCTGAACCAACAAGCCTTGCCTCTGTTCTTTGCTTCAACTGCACCGCATTCATGATGGCTGAGCTGAAGGTACGTTCTCCGATGAGCACATCAAGGGAGAAATTCAGCTCCTTTTGCAGCGCAGCAAGGCCTTTGATCATCGGCTCAAACAATCGAGAGTTCCCGCCTCCATTATAGCGAAGATCGACGATAACCTTCTTAAACTGGTGCTTAGCTATGTGCTGTAGTGTTTCTTCGATGAATTGGTCTATAGGATACTCACTGTCAGAGGCACAGGCATTATACTGAACAAAAAGGATGCTGTCCTGTTCAAGAAGCAACGACCGATAATATACAGGATTTGCAGCTGTTCTCGGTTTCACATCATAGAGCGTACTGTATTCCCCCTGATAAAACGCTTCAACAGTCAGAGGCTCCACAATATAGTTTTCTTGCTTGTCCAAGGTGATGGTAAGGGCCTGCCCAGCATGTTCGACAACACCAAGATAGTGATACAACTCTGCTATATTGAGCATCTGAGAAAGTCGTTGACGAAACCAAACCTCATTGTCATAGCTGACCAGAGGTCTTGCTCTTTCGACTATTTCTGTAAAAGAAACACCATTGATTGAAAGGATTTCGTTGCCAAGCAGGAAACTCTGGTCTCTTTCCGTCACAATAAGACGCCAAGCTCCATCAACATACCCAACTTGCAACGGATAAACATTCAGTGATTGAGCAAGTTCTCTTGTCAAGGATACCGATGTGTGCGAGTCGCCTGCCAACGCGGCTAGCCGGCTGGCAGTGAAGTAGAAATCAATTTCATTGAGCGTAGGTGCAGACAGCAGTGCACTCTCATACTCTGCTCGAAACACTTCTTTACTGGTTTGGTGATACAGATTCTTATGCTCTTTTTCCAACGTTGCATACAACGTATGCAAATCAATGCTGCGTTCATCAGTCGAAACAGGAACAGCAAGGCTTGTACATCCGGTGACAAGGGTCAATAAGATCAAAAAAGTCGGCAGTATACATTTTTTGTGGGTACGCATGAGTCTGAATATACTGATAATGGGTCAAAAATGCGAGCCCTTGGAAATCGGATTCAGCAGACTCTTGATATTGACAATGTAGACTTTGCATACTAATATACTTTGTATCACAAACTATTTTGTGAAAAGGAGCCTTATATGGATCATGAACAAGAGACCCTGAAAAAACTTGAGACAGACATTGAAATCATAAAAAAAGCAATCAGCTCAAACAATCATGACATCAAGCGTATCCTACTCGCTCCAACATTCGGCTCCTTCTTCTTCTTTTTTGGGCTGGCGGCGTTACTGCTGCCCTTGTGCTGGGACTTTATGATCAACCGCTATGGAAGACTCGCAAGCATCCCCACTGTGTTTCTTGTTCTTCTTACAGCAGTTACTGTGATCAGTATTGCCACTCTGACTGTATGGAAAACAAGGGCAGTAGCAAAAGCTGCACAAAAAACAAATCCAAAGAGCAAGTGGATAGATACATTGGAAGCTCTCTCTGAACATCCTGTGTTCCTGAACCAAATGCTTATCATGGCATTTACCCTGTTTGCGTCCATCTTGGCGTTCCAGAGGGGAAATTACCACCTTGTGATTCCTGTCGTGAGTTTGGGCATGGCAATAGTTTTCATGCTCTATCAGGTATCCTTCCTTTTCAATGAATATACATTCATCATGCTCTGGCTTTTTGTATTCAGTGCCTTTTCTCTTCTTTTCCCACTCTTTACTCCCTTGGTAATGACCTCCATAGGATTTGGAGGAGGATTCATTATTTTTGGTATTGCCGTATATGATTTCAAAGGATCGAAGAAACGCCATGGATGAACAACAATCCCTGTTGCACGACAAAAACAGACTGTCCATCATCGCTTTTCTTGCAAGTCATGCCCAAGAGGAGTGCACCTTTACAGCCATCCAAAAAAAACTAGGATTAACCGCTGGAAATCTCTCATCACATCTTACACTGCTTGAGAAACACAATCTTGTCTGTATTTCAAAAAGTTTCAAACAGAAAAAACCACAGACACTGTTGACGATAACCGTAGAAGGAAGAGCCTCTTTTGAATCCTTCATCTCAATGATGGAGAATCTTATCGACGAGTACCGAAAGAATCACAGCACGATTTGAGAACTATCACTCTTATATGTTGCAACTCTCCAATCCTCTGTTTATCATAGGGTTACTATACAGGGGGTGTCTTTCATGGAACAACAAAGCCTTGAACAGGTTTGCATTTTCAGCTTGGAGCAATCACTGTATGCTATCAGATCAAATGCTATCAAGTATGTTGAGCCTTGCCCTGCCATTACCTTTGTCCCCGGCTGTCCTCAAGCAATCTTGGGCATTGTACACATCAAAGGTGCAATCGAGGCTGTGGTGCAGCTTCAAGCGCTCCTTTGTGATTCGACACAATCTCGTTCAGGAAAAAAAACGTTGATTCTTATGGAATTTGATGCAATTCGAGCAGCCCTCGCAGTCGATTCTGTTTTGGATCTTGCTCTTGTAGAACCTGCAACATACCAAGAAGTCCCCTCAAACATTTCCGACAACCTAAAAAAAAGTGCAATTGCCCTGTTCAATTGGAAAGACAAGCCTGTTTTCTTGCTGAGCGCCGAGAATCTTGCCAACCAGATCAAAGGGAGCCAGGCATGAATGTCATACATTGTCTCTTCGGCGATACGCCCTTTGCCTTGAAGGCTCAAGACATCGATCGCTTTTGCAGTACTTGTGATGACTCTCTTTTTTTGTTTGATGTGCAAAGAGCGTTGAATATACAAGACGTCAAGAGTAAAAATCCTGTATATGCCATCCTAAAAGATGGACTGACAGCTCTTGTTGTAGATGCCTTGATAGACTATAGAGAAATCCCGACCGAACGCCTAGCATCATTACCTGCTGTACTTACAACACAAATATCACCGATTCTAGATCGGATGGTAATCCTTTCAGACGATGGATTATTAACGCTTATCATCAATACTCATGCAATTGCAACCATGAAGGAGGATGCTCATGGGCATTTTTTCAATTAAGAACAATTTACGCAATACGTTGATATTGTCGTTCATGTCGACCTATCTGATTCCCATTCTGGTAGTATTGATTCTGGTGTTTACTTATACCTACAACGACACAAAGAACAATACGTTGGGTGAACTGCAAACCATGAGCGACGCCAAAGCAGATCAAATTTCCCTTCATATTGCAGAACATTTGCAAGCCACAAAACAATTATCTGAAAGTCAAGAACTAGCATCCTTCATTGAAGGGCTTCAACGATTGCAGAATATTTCCAATGGAGAGGAACGAGAAAGCCAGTTTGGAATACTGACAAACAACTGGGGAATACCTGTCAAACAGATGTTTGTCCAAAACGGGTTCATCAGGCTTGCCGTCTTTGAACGAACGCAGGGAACCCTGCTCTTTGACTATAATCTCTCATATGCTGATTTCGGCAGAAGTCTTTCTGACAGAGTGGCAACAGCAGACCAAAAGGCACAAAAAGAAGTGGTAGACCTGGTCAGGACCAGTGGTATTGCCGTAATAAAGGATGCCAGTATACAGGGGTCAATCGATCATTCCATTGTCTATTATGCAATACCACTCTACGACAGCACGGGCAATTTTTCCCATGTTCTCTTAGCTGGCCATAATCTTGAGCTCATCAACCTCATGACGTCGATAGATTATGGAAGATTCAAGAGCAGGGACACCATCCTTGTCAACAACAGGTCGGTCATCCTCACCCAACCAAATCATCCAACACAAACAAAGAATCTCGGATCTGTCAGTGAACATGCTCTTGTCCAGATGGCGCTGCAAAATTTCCCCAGTCGAAACTCGACCATCATCGAGGAGCAGTCTGTTAGCACATACGGCTCATATAGCCCGGTACGCTTTGACAAGCTGGGCACCATCTCCAATGAAGTTTCCTGGGTGGTGGTTTCATCCATGCAAGCTTCTGAAGTACGCCAGCTTATTATCAATGAACTGGTAGTCATCCTGATTGTTATGCTCCTTGTTGGTATCGGAGTGTTTTTCTTCGCTCGGTTCTTGGCCACCAGTATTGCCAAGCCGATCCAGAATCTGACGGTAAGTATGAATCATCTCGCAGAAGGGGATCTTACCAACATCCCTGAAACTGAACGAGGTGATGAGATAGGATTGCTGATGGAAACAACAGCAAAAATGGTGATCCACTGGAAAACCATCATGAACAGCCTCAAGGAAGCTGTAAACATTTCCAATCAAATCAGTTCAACTGTTTTTGCAAGCGTCGAACAACAATCAGCCATATCGGTTGAACAGGCAGGATCCATCACTGAAATCTCCTCTACCATGGATGAGTTCACTTCCTCATTCGCCCAAGTGTCCGAAAGTGTTGAAGAAGTGTCCAAGCTTACCAATGAAATCTACCAAAAGATTGCAGAAAGTGTGAATCTTATTGATTCTGTAGCGCATAAAATGCGAGACATCAACACAGACAACACCAGGGATATCGATTATATAACTCAGCTGAAAACCAAATCCAAGGATATTTCCAAGATTATGGAAATCATCAACAAAATCAGTGACCAAACCAAGATCATCAGCTTCAATGCTGCTTTGGAGGCTTCAAGTGCTGGAGAGGCAGGAAAGCGGTTTGCCGTTGTTGCTGCAGAAATCCGTAAACTCACAGAAGATGTCATCCACTCCACTACAGATATCGACAACCTCGTTTCTGAAATCCAGTCCCTTTCCGACAAAATGGTCATGGCTAGTGAGAAAACCACGAAGAATATCCATCACGGACTGGAAGCTGCCGATGATTCGGTGCAAAACATTGAAACAATAGTGGGAAGCATCAAGAAGTCAAATGAGGCGACCAAACAAATCGTCCTTGCCGTACAGCAGCAACAGACTGCTGCTTTACAGATACAAAGCGGGTTGAAGGAACTCTCAGAAGGGGCCAGACAGAACAGTGAAGCTATACAGTCCATCAGTGAAAGTGATGCTGAATATCGCTCGGTTACTAATAATCTTTCGACCATTATTGCAGAATTCAAAACAAAAGAAGACTAGAGACCACTATGGAAGATATTAAGGTACTTGTAGTAGACGACAGCAGCTTTGCCCGTTCCCTCATCTGTGAAACGCTTTCCTCTGATCCACATATAAAAGTGGTAGGAGAAGCAAAGAACGGGAGATCTGCTGTTGAGCTTTCCAGTGTCCTGAAACCTGATCTTATTACCATGGACCTCACAATGCCTGATATGGATGGCCTAGAGGCAATACGACTGATAATGCATCGCTTGCCCACCCCGATTCTTGTCATCACCAGCAAAGCTGATGCTCAGTCGGGGTTTGCTGCAATTGCTGCAGGAGCCCTGGAAGTTTTTGATAAGGCGAACATCGCCAACAGTGGATATGATTCACTGCTGTATAAGGTTCGTTTTTTGGCAAAAGTGAGAGTAATCAGGCACTTACAGAATAACAAGGTTGCCCCCATGCAAGGGACCAGCTTGCCTGCATGCTCATCAGTGGATGTTGTGGGCATCGCATCGTCAACAGGAGGCCCCAAGGCTCTTTCGCTGTTGCTTTCATCTCTTCCTTCCAGCTTTGACCGTCCCATCTTCATAGCCCAACATATCGGCAAGCAATTCGACCAAGGGCTTGCAACATTCCTGCAGCGAACAACCAAAAAAAATGTTGTGCTGGCAGAAGCAGGTATGAAGATTTCTCGAGCTGTCATTTATATTGCCCCTGCCGGTTCTCATCTTATCATACAAGATACTACAATAGTACTGTCTTCGAGAAAGCCACAAGACATGTACGTTCCTTCGGCAAATAATCTTTTTGCCTCACTTGCTAAAGAATTCAGGAGCCGTGCAGTAGCTATTGTGCTGACCGGAATGGGTGATGACGGAGCAGAGGGAGCTTCGCAAATCGCTTTACAAGGTGGAGTTGTCATTGCACAAGATGAGCAGACCAGTGCGGTCTTCGGTATGCCGAAAGCTGTCATTGATCGAAATATTGCTCACAAGGTTCTCCCACTGGACAAAATCGGCCCTGCGTTGGTTGCTCTGGCCTGTAAAGAGAGGCAGAGATGATCCAAGAACAAAATTTTGAACCTGTTCGTACATATATTCAATCAATATTGGGAACAAAATTGCAACAAAGCTCCCAAGAATTGAAACATATCGTACAAAAGAGAATGCTCGAGCACCAAATTGAGAGTTCCGAAGAATACCTCGCATTGATCAAAAGTTCTGAAGAGGAGCGTGATAAGTGTATCAGTGCATCAACCATAAAAGAGACTTATTTCTATCGGGAGCCCGGCTATCTGAATCTATTGACGAGGACGCTGATTACTTCAATCTTACAAAGAAAGAAATCCCTTACCATCCTCAGTGCAGGATGTTCTATAGGCGCCGAACCGTATACGATTGCGATGGCTATCGAGGAATCACTTGGCAAAGAGATACTCTCTCGATGC
Organism: uncultured Sphaerochaeta sp.; assembly: GCA_964547185.1. Lineage (GTDB taxonomy): Bacteria > Spirochaetota > Spirochaetia > Sphaerochaetales > Sphaerochaetaceae > Sphaerochaeta. The sequence goes on along the minus strand of CAZJMG010000006.1, from coordinate 4,786 downwards.
CAGATCATCGGTTGCGATGTCGACAAGCAAGCTCTGCGCAAGGCAAGAGCCGGGATATATTCATCTTTTACACTCAGAGGCCTCTCCGAAAAAAGAAAATCGACCTATTTCAATACGCTGGACAATAATCTTTATGAAGTGATGACCCCAATTCGACAAGCTGTTGAGTTTTTGCACATCAACCTCCTTGATGCAAATCAGGTTGCACGCTTGCCCTTGGCAGACATTCTGCTGTATCGAAATGTATCAATCTATTTTGACAATCAAACCAGAATTCAGGTATTCACCTCGCTTGCACAACGTCTTGACAAGCAGGGTGCCTTGATAACGGGAAGTGCAGAGACCTTATCCCATGATTTCGGCATATTGGAACTGACCAGTTACGAGGGACTCTTTTATTTCAAGCCCCATGGCATGAGAAGCCATCATATCCAGACTGTTTTGCAAGTTCCACCAAAACCAGTTTTAGTATCCAGACAAGCAACAAGTACAACAAAACACACGTTAAAAGAGGTCCAGGCCTTAGCGTTGGCTGGAGAATATGCCCAAGCATTGTTGATTATCAATCAGATTGAATGGGGTGCAAAGAGTCTTTCCTTCGACGGCACTTGTTTGAAGGCATGCGTCCTGTACTCTCTCAGCCGTCTTGACGAGGCCTTGGAAATCTCTGCCGTGTTGGTAAACAAAGAGGCCTTGCGAATGGAAGGGTATCTCATCAATGCCATGATTCTTCGGCTACAGAATGAAGATGAGCAAGCACAAAGAGAGTTCAAAAAGGCGCTGTATCTGGATCAAGATTGTTGGGTAGCAGCCTATTATATTGCAGATGTATTCCAAAAACTTGGAGAGAAACAACTAGCTCGTACGTTCTTTTCCAGGGTTGTGGACATTCTCCAACAAAAGACCACAACAGACAGTGTGCTGGTCTTGCCGATTCATCGCATCGATTCGAAACAGATTATCCATCTGTGTCGCTATGCAATGGATAGACTCTAGGAGGGGGCCCGTGGCATTTGACAAGAAGAAGTTTCTAAGCCGATTTGCCGAAGAGGCACGAAAGCATCTGAAACAGATGCGAGAAGGCATCATGCTGTTGGAAAAAGATCCGCAGCAAAAAGACATGATCAATACCATCTTCCGGAGCGCTCACACGATCAAGGGCTCTGCAAGCATGCTCAGCCTCGAGCCAATCAGTGTATTTGCCCACTCTATTGAGCAGGTATTCAGCAACATGCGTGATGGCAATCAACAACTTGATAAGCAGCTTGCCGATGTCTTGCTTCAAGCTGCCGATCATTTGCAGCTGATGATCAAGAATGCTGAAGAACAGAAGGATATCGCTGCAGTTCCTTCTGCACTGCTGAGTGCTTTAGAAGGACAACAAGCTCTTCCCACATCCTCTAAAAAAGACACAATTCAAAAACAGGATACTTTACGCAATACAAACTTCTCGCTTTCAGAACAAAAGCTCGATGAGCTTATGAAGCAGATCAGCGAGCTTTCTGTCTGGACTTTGGATCAAAAGAGCAATATTGATGCAATGAACCATATAGCTGAAGAACTGCACCATATTTCCCACCAACTAGAAAAACAAGGAGTAAGTATTCCTCCCCGACTGCAGGGAATCTGCAGTTTTACCGAGAATCTTGCTTATAAGATGCAAAAAGGTGTCTATGACCTGAATCGATTATCAACTGAGCTGCAGGATAATCTCATCGATTTGCGCATGGTTCCTATCTCCCTGATTACAGACCAAATCCCACGCTTTGTCCGTGATACTGCCTTGGCAATGGAGAAAGAAGTACAGCTCAGCATCACTGGCATTGATACTGAACTCGATCGAACAATACTGGACAAAGTGGAACAGGCTTTGCTGCATATCATCAGAAACGCGCTTGATCATGGCATAGAATCAAAAGAAGCCAGGATTGCAAGCAACAAGCCGGCCATAGGGACAATCAGTCTCGAAGCAGGATACAGCAACGGAATGTGCCAAATAACAATCAGTGATGATGGAAAAGGCATTGAAAGTCAGAAACTCATCGAGAAAGCGAAAAAGCTTTCCCTTATTTCAGAACAACAGGCCTCTGAATATGGCAGGAATCTTTCAAGCTCCCAATTGGTGTCTCTGCTCTGTCTGCCAGGTCTTTCTTCTGCTCCCTTGATAACGGAAACCTCTGGAAGAGGCGTTGGGATGGATGTAGTTCACCAATGTATAGTCGACGAGCTCTCAGGAGAAATCCATATTGATACCAAGGCACATGAAGGGACGCGAATCACACTGCTCCTACCTTTGAACCAAGCTGTCATGGATGTCTTTATTTTCGGGTTGGGAAAAAACAAAATAGCCTTGCCGGCGAGTGCGATCAAAAAAGTAATGCAAGGTGACGAATTCTCTTTTATCGAGGTGGCCCAAAGAAAAGCAATACGGTTAGAGCAACAGCTTCTACCTATTTTGTCGTTACGACAGTTGTTCTTTCTCGATGATGCAGCCAAACAGGAAAGGGCCTACCTTGTCGTGGTAGAAAGCGGACAAGGTGAAGTAGCGTTGCTTGTAGATGAGATTGTCGAACAAAGCCATGCGCTCATTCAAAGCCTTCCTTCCTATCTGCAAGATAATCAGTACGTCAGCGGATGCATAATCAGTACAGCCAAGCAGGTCATCAATGTTATCAATCCGCATTGCCTTTCGAGTCTTTCAACTGTGAAGAGTGAGAGCGGAGCACCACTGCAAGAGAAAAAGAGCATAGCAAAGCCAATATCCATCCTGGTGGTTGACGATTCTTTAAGCACTCGAGACATAGAAAAAAGCATTCTTGAATCATATGGCTTCCGTGTTGAACTCGCTTCCGATGGCCTACAGGCCTTTGAGACGGCAAAGGAAGAACAGTTTGATCTGATTATCACCGACATAGAGATGCCTCGGATGGATGGTATTGAGTTGACAAAAAAACTTAGAGAGGAAAAGGCTTATCGCCACATCCCGATCATTTTAGTTACGTCACGCGACAAGGTTGAAGACCGTAGAAAGGGGATCGAAGCAGGTTGTGATGCCTATATCGTCAAATCTTCCTTCGACCAAGAACATCTAATCCAAACCATACGTACCTTGACAGGAGCAATCCATGCAAAATAAGAAACAAATCGTTCTCGCAGACGATGATCCTTTCGTAAGAGAGATGATCGGTGAGATTCTTGAAGATCTTGGGTATACAACGAAGTTTGCAGAAGAGGGGCAACAGGCATTGGACATTCTGAAAGAAGAGCCTGTCGATGCAATAATTACCGATATGCATATGCCTGTAATGGACGGCATGACGTTGATTGAGCAAGTGCGTATCATCGACAAGGATATTCCCCTCATCATATTGACTGTAGACTCAGAAATATCCACTGCAGTCGAGGCAATCAAAAAAGGTGCAGATGATTATCTGATAAAGGGAAGCACCATAGGTGATACGCTTCCGATTGCACTTGCCAAGGTGATGCAACTCTACGCCTTGAAGATGGAAAACAAGGATTTGATTCATACCTTATCCAAAAAGAATGCCGAACTTGAACGACTTGCATTCCTCGATGCGCTCACTTCAATAGCAAATCGTCGTCATTTTGACATCATTCTCAGAAGTGAATGGGAAAAGGCTGTTAAAAAACAAGGACCTATCTCATTGATCATGACTGACATTGACAAGTTTAAGATCATCAATGATACACTGGGGCACAAATTCGGGGACATCTGCCTGCATCACGCAGCAAGAGCTATGAACAGAGCCTTGCGAAGGTCTTCCGACTTTCTTGCTCGATACGGAGGTGACGAATTTGCCGTCATTCTTCCCGATACAACAATGATGCAGGCGAAAGAAATTGCAGAGAGAATCAGACTTGTCGTACGAGAAGAAGAGGTCAAGGATCCACAGACAAGCATCTCTCGCTCTTTGACCATGAGCTTTGGAGTCTTCGGTCTTGTTCCTGACACCAATGAGGATACGTCAGTTTTACTTCAAGGTGCGGATAAAGCTCTGTATAAAGCAAAGCACCTGGGCAGAGACCAGGTGCAAGTGTGGGAGCTTTAGTTATACGTCCCGCTTAGGGTAAACGTGCCGTTTGGGAGTATATATTGCATGGACATTGTTTCATAGTCAAAGACAGCCCAGGTGAACACTCCCCCAACCTTGCCTCGTGCATTGACCTTGCCTTCAGCAGTCTCCTTGAGCACCCAATTCATGGTCAGTTGTGCACCAAGCAAAGACCCCTCGATTCTTCCATTGGCCTGCAGTACCGCCACAACCTGATTAGATTCATCCAAAATATTGATGACGCTATGGTTCGTGCCCTTGACAGATCCGGTAGTTGGATCGAGGTTGTAATTGGTAACATTGCTCATGACTACATTTTTTCCATCAAGCAGATCCCAATCAGATTTGATGGTACCTCCAAAAGGTCCGTATGCAAAACTCTGCAGTATCTCCTCAACTGTCTTGTAATGGTTGCTGTTTCCCTTATGTTCGGTCACCACACTGCTGATGTCTTGATACAGATGTACGCTTGCAGAAAACTCAGTTGGTCCTTTTCCTTTATTCTGGTCAGCTTTTCTTGACACCAAGCCATCAGGGTCCATGGCCATATCACATCCAACAAACACAAAAAACATCAGGGCTGAGATCATGAGAGCGAGTACCGTTTTCTTCATACGAAATCCATCCTTTGTCATATATATTGGGATATAATTGTCCTATAGGTACCCTTTTTGTCAACAATTATTGTACTTTTTAAAGACAAATCATCA
>CAZJMG010000005.1:0-132041 GCA_964547185.1 uncultured Sphaerochaeta sp. | reverse complement strand
GAGTGACGGGACTCGAACCCGCGATCTACGGCGTGACAGGCCGTCGCGATAACCAGCTTCGCTACACCCTCAAAAATCACTCTTGGAACTTACACGAAAGAGGGACACTTTGTCAACTAGCTTTCTGGTTGCGTTTGTCATTTCTCTTTCGTATACTGCCAAGAAGGAGTGAACCATGCAACAACAGATCATGTTTTTCTTTTTGAACATTGAAAATCCCGTCTTCGATTTTATCGGAAACCTTGCCTCTTTTTTGGGAGAACAGACCTTTGTAATCGCTGTCATCCTCTATATCTTCTACAATGTTGATAAGAAAAAGGGTTTTGGACTCTTTTCCTCTGTTCTTTTAGCGGTCCTCAGTATGGGAATCCTCAAGGCAGTAATTCGTGCACCAAGACCTTTCCAAGTCCTTGAGAACATCCAAGGCAAACGCTTGAGTTCTGCAACCGGCTACTCCTTTCCCAGTGGACATACCACCACAGGAGCCTCATTTTATACCGCTTTGGCCCTTTCCTTTAAAAAGAAGAAGTTCAGCATACTCTGTATAGTCATGATGGTTTTGGTCGGGCTGAGCCGCCTCTATCTTGGAGTGCACTGGCCCATCGACGTATTTGCAGGTCTGTTACTCGGTATTCTGGTTAGTTTTGCATTCATGCGGTATCTTGACAATCTGTATGATGACGAGCAAAAGAGGATCCGTTATGCGATTACCTTCGGTTCTTTGAGCTTTGCAGCTGGCTTGTTGATCAGCCTGCTTTTAAACTTTTCTTTCATCGATGAGGTTGCATTCACCGATCTGATGAAAGCTCTTGCCCTTGGTGGTGGAGGCTACCTCGGATTTGCCTTTGAAAACCTCAAGGTGGACTTCTCTCTTGAGGCCACTACAAAAAAGAAAATCATTCGATTCTTATTGGGCTTGATAGGAGTCATCCTGATCATGGGCTTGAAGGTGATAACACCGGACGCAATCGCTGCTATCGGCTCATGCATCCGCTATACACTCGTAGGCCTCTGGGCGACAGGTCTTTTCCCTTTTATAGGAAAAAATCTGCGGCTTTTCTCTGATGCTCGATAACCTTTGGCTCAATGCCCTTTGCAAGTAGGAAACGCCTCAAGTCAAGCATGTCGTTGAGGTGACCGTAACAAAGCTTATGCATCATCTTTCCACACATGGTTGCATCATCAAGGGCATTGTGAGCTTGGTATTCCATGGAAAAGTAATCTACCAGGTACGCAAGCTTATAGCTGTGCATCTTCGGCCAGAGCTTTCTTGCGATCGTGAGGGTGCACAGATAGCTCATCGCCCGTGCTTCCAGGTCATAGACCTCAAAGCTCCCTTTCAACACCCCCATGTCAAAGGACGCATTATGCGCCACCAGCAGGTCTTTGCCGATGAAGTCTCTCATCTTCGGCCAAATCTGATCAAACTCATCAGAAGCAAGACAATCCTCATCCTTGAGCTTATGTACAGCACTCATGCCTGGGTCGAAATATGGATGTTTGGGACGAATCAAAGAGTAATAGGAATCGAGCAACGTCCCCTCCTCATCAAAGCGCACCAAGGCTACAGAACAAGCTCCTCCCGCATAGGCATTCGCTGTCTCAAAATCCAGAGCAACATAGTTCATAATTGCTTACCCAGCATGATGGACAGGATCGTCTTGTCTGTTTGCTCCATTCCTTCATGGCTGATCCGTTTCAAAAAATCCATGCTCTCCGAACTCGAGCGTCCTACTATTCCGCTCTCGCTGTCCGGTGACAGATTCTTGACAGCCAGTTTACAGGCAAAGGCGGCAGCTTCAACACAGCTATAGATTTTCAGGGCACAGGTCATCTTCGCTCCATCACAGATTATTCCTGTAAGGTTGCCGACCATCGTATTGAATGCACCGTCCATCTGCGCCAAGGTCCCATCAAGGAGATATACAAAACCACACGCTGTTCCAATGGCTGCGGTGAAGGCTCCACATAATGCTGAGAGTCGATTCTTCCTCGCGGTAAGGGCAAGCCCTACCAACTGAGCAAGCAACAACGCCTTCGCAAGCTTTTCTTCACTGCTTTTCAGGTACTCTCCCACCACCGCAATCGGTACGGTAAGCGTAATGCCTTGGTTCCCGCTGCCGCTGTTTATGATGACCGGAAGCGGACAGCCAGCCATTCGGGCATCGCTTGCCGCGGCGGCCAACGCAGAGCCGAGGCTGAAGGCCTCTGCTAGACTCAAGGGAGGGTTATGCAACGATTCAGCGGCGGTTTTTCCCACATTCAATCCATAATCGTGCTCCAAGGCATACAGAGCAATTGCCATATTTGTCTTTTTAGCGTCCAAAACCATGTCGAGGGCTTCTTGCGGGGCATGCTCTACATAGCCTAAAAGTTCTTCTACACTGACATGGTCCAAGAAGAGTTCATCCTCTTTCTCCAATTCTGTACCACAGGTATCGACCGCAAGCGATCGCAGGACATTCCCATCCTGCTCGAGATAGCTGAAACGATCGTGTTCTCCACTGATTACAGCAATTGCCTGTCTGTCATCACATTTGGCAATCACTCGTATGTAGAGTGGTGGCACATGATCATCAATAAAGAGCGATACTCTTACGCTTGAGGCTTTCTGTATCTGATCTGAAGTGAGTGTGCTGAGGATGGAGAGCCCTCTCTCACTATCCCCTCCAAACGCTCCTAGTGCAACGGCGGCCTGTATACCTTTTAGTGCACAGTTTGGCAACCCTACTCCCATGGCGTTCTTCACCATGTCTCTGCTGGTAAAAACCTGGAGAGAAGAGGGTTCACATCCCAATAATTCTGCGGCCTTGGCGCCAGCTAAGGCAGAGGCCGCAGGTTCAGTGCATCCCATCGCGGGACGCAATTCCTTATATAGAATTTGCAAATATGTATCCATGCCTAGATACTACACCCTCTTACTACACTTTCCAACCCTGAAAATTCTCAGCGGGGCACATCCGCGATAAAAAGAGTCCCCTCAACCTCAAGGCTATAAGACGGCAAGCTGGCTGCTACTACATGGCAGGTCCCTTTCGCAAGAACCTTGGAGTCATGATCACTGGTAAAGGAAACGCTCCCTTCGGTCACAAACAACAGCTCGATGCTCCTTCTGTCGGTTATGCTGTATGAACCACTGCCAAGCACCATCAGATGGAACTCCTCGGTAGGGGTCAACAAATGCACTCTCCCTGATTGTCCTGTGATTGTAGGAACTGTGTTGACTTCTTTAGCCTTGATGCTGGTGATTTTCATCAATTCCTTGACATCAACCTTCTTATGGGTGAGGCCTCCTCGCAGCACATTGTCCGAGGCACTCATAAGCTCAAGTCCATTTCCCTTTACGTACGCGTGCAGGGTACGAGGTTCAAGATACAGTGCGTCAGACGGCATGAGATGTTTCACATTCAACAGGTATGGGCAAAACAGGCCAGGGTCTGAAGGATACTCTTCACAACAGGAGAGAACAATACCCTTTCTTTCAAGAAAGAGGCCATCTGCGGATGCAGCAGGAAGGCTTTCATCAGCTTGCAAAGAAGCAAGGTATTCCTTGATGATTGGATTCAATTCTTCCTTTTTCATCGTATACAACTGTTCAAACAGTTTTGCAAGCAACGCATCAGACAGCTCGTCCGCTCCTTCAAGATAGGAAAAATGCTGAACATAACTGAAAGGGATGAGATGTTTCAAATCGGCGGCTATCTCAGCGAGAGGTCGAAAGCCACACATGGCAGTCATCGGGGTAAGAGCATAGATGACCTCAGCCTTGCGATTAGGATCTTTATAATTCCAAAGATCTTTAGGGGTCCTCTCTCTCAGGTGCTCTTCCCAATTCCACCCCTCAAGGGCCTGGGCTTTGGTGGGGTGCACTTGTATGGAAAGGGGTTTTTCTATGGCGAGTACCTTTAAGAGAAGCGGCAATTGGTCAGAGAAGCAATCCATATGAGCTTGGCCGAACCAATGCAGACTGTCCTTTTTCAGAAAATCGCTCAAAGGATCATCAGATCCTACTACTTTGGCATCACCGCTTGGATGGGTACCAAACCAAAGTTCAGCTTTTCTGTTCTCATCAGGTATCTGTCCCAGCAGATTTGGAATATAAGCGGTGTTCCCCCAGTCATACTCCTTGATATGTCCTTCTATTTGTATGATGTCCATAGGATCCTCCACTTCTCAGTATAGAGTGCTTGAGTGCAGAGAGCAAGTAAGCCCGCCATTCGGCGGGCTTACTGGTTGTTCATTGTATCTTATTTATTGAGAATACGGGGAAGAAAAACCATCGCTGCTGCAAAACAGAGGAGTGTTACCACCCAGGCAGCCAGTACGTTGAGGAACAACCCGCCTACGATGAACCCAACCAGTGCACAAATTGCAGAGGTGATCGCATACGGCATCTGTGTGGCAACGTGCTCAAGGTGAGGACATCCTGCTCCTGTTGAGGAGAGAATGGTCGTGTCACTGATGGGGGATGCATGGTCTCCAAAGACCGATCCTCCGAGTACTGCACTGACGCTGATCATAGCGGCATTGAGCAGTGCTGCATCGCCAAGGCCCTTCGCCTGAGCAAGTCCGACGGCAATAGGCATTACTATCGGGATCATGATAGCGAAAGTACCCCAGCTTGTTCCTGTTGAGAACGAGATCAACGCAGAGAGCGCAAAAGCAATGATGGGGACCAACGCAATCGGGAAGCCTCCCCCAACGACAGCATCACTGAGGAAAGAAGCAAGACCAAGACCGCCATCTTCCGGACTGCTCTTGATAACCGTGCCGATCGTCCAAGCCATGGTCAGGATGATCAAAGCAGGAACCATCGACTTGATTCCGTCAGTAATCGCTTCACTCGCACCCTTGATGGTGAAGAGCTTGCGAACGGTATAGTAGATGTAGGAAGCAACCAGAGTAAAGATTACTGCATAGAAGAGAGCCATGGATGCATCGGTATTATTGAATGCGTCGGCAAGACTCATAGAGGCAGCTGCAGCTCCTACGCTGGTGATGGTCTCTCCATCAACTTCAAGCAGGTACGTTGTTACAGGGAATAGCACAACAGCTGACACGATCAAGACCAAGATCGGAAAAAGCATATCAAGAGGTCTTGCCTTTGCTGCACTGGAATTCTTGTCAATCTCAATTTCCCCAGGAGCAGGGCCGTAGCTTTCGTTGTACAGCTTTCCTGTTTCTTTTGCATAGGCAATGCTCTTAGCCATAGGACCGAAATTACGTCCAGTTACTATGATAACCAGAACCATGAGTATGGTGAGCAGCGCATACAAGTTGTAAGGGACTGAACGAATGAAGAACGAAAATTCACTCACCCCTAGAGCATCAAAACCTTCTGACCCTTTTACAATCGACATGACGGTGATTACCCAACTGGAGATCGGAACCAAAATACAAACAGGGGCAGCTGTTGAGTCGAGGATATACGCAAGTTGAGCACGGGACACCTTGTTCTTGTCGGTAATCGGGCGCATCACTGTTCCTACTGCAAGGCTGTTGAAATAATCATCAATGAAGATAAGCAGACCGCAGAACCAAGTCATCAGCAAACTGGTTCGGGAGGTGTGGAGTTTATCAGCGGCCCAACGTCCAAAGGCATGGGCACTTCCTGTCTTGCTGAGCATTCCGACCAACCCACCAAGCAGAGCACAGAAGAGGAAGATTCGGATGTTCCATCCGTCATTGAGCGAATCGGCAACCATATCAGTCAGGTTGATGATTGCCACCAAAGGGTTTCCACCGGCGACAATCAGTGCACCAGAAAAAATACCCAGAAACAATGATACCATTACATCCTTGGTGATAAAGGCAAGGGTAATGGTAAGTACTGGAGGAATAAGACCCCAAATGCCAAAACTAGTCATGTTGACCTCTCTCAATAGGGTGAAAGACCCTTTTGTTGTGTGATTATGCGGTCATACTAGCATGACTTTCGTTACAAAGTATAGATTTATTTATGCAACTTTGTAAATTTTCTTACATTTTGTTATTCTTATAACAAACCAAAAAAACACTCACTGTTCAAATCGTGGAAATGCCCTCCTTTTCAGGGAGGGCATTCCATTGAGTAAGAGTAACGACACTATCTCGAGAAGAGCGAGAAGCGAACTGAAAGAGCATCAATAGGATTATCCCCAATATTTTTGCCGTATTCTTGTGTGTAGTACGCAGCATCAATATGGAAAATCAAGAGATCAAACCCAACACCAACAGACTGATAGCCCGCATTTAGGCCATAGCGGAAATCAAACAAACTGAGCACTCGAACCGAAGCTCCCAAGCGAGACTGCTCAAAGAAAGCGCGCTTCAGATCATCATCAGTCTTTCCACTTAAGGACATGACATCCACCACATCAACAGCAAGGGTCGGTCGAATCAAAGCACCCATGCGAGGGGCCCACGTCAAACCTGCATCAAGCGTCCAAGGTGTTTCCAAGGTCCACGCATCAGAGGTGGTTCCAGAGGAAGTATCATCTGTGAATCTTGTTCCCAGTACTTCCTCACCCCAGTCATTTACTGAACTATAGGTGTTCATGGTATAGTTTCCTTCGATGTTCTTAGCCAACAAAGAGACGCTCAAGCCCAGAGGAAGGTTCAGGTTCACACCAGCTGAGAGAGGCAGTGCATACCCAGCAATGAGCGGTGTCTCATTGAGGAACTTCACAGAAGGATCTCCACCATCCTCAATCATATCAGTTATAGATGAAGCACTCTGAGCCTTCAAGTACGCCTTGTAGACAGCCCTTGCAGAGATACCAAGATCGATGCTGATACTATCGGGTACAAGATTGATCCTAAACCCATAGCCTACCGTAGCTGCAGTGGTAACCTGGGCAATAAGGTTCGCAGAGAGTGAATCTGCACCACTCTTATAGGTCATAAGTCGCTCTTGAACCTGTAAGGAAAGACCAAGACTACCCAATGTGACGGTTGTTGAAAGATCTGTGGTGAGAACATCACCATAATCTTGGTTGATGGTCGCCAACAATTTCTGGGCTCCTCTGAGCATGGAGCTCTCAGTCCCTTCCTCGAAATCCTCGATTGCACCACTTTCCAAGATCGCCTTGGGATTGTAGGCAGTCACAGTCACAGAGGGGAAGGTGAACTTGAAGCCTGACTTGGCCAAGTTTGCCGGGTTGAACAAGAAACTATCATGATAGCCTCTCACTCCAAGTCCGGCACCACCCATTCCCATCATACGAACGCTTGTTCCAGCAAAGGGTTCTGCCGTCTGAGCATATACCTTGTTTGTTGGTGAATAGTCATCTCCTGCCAAAAGAGGAGCAGCGACCATACTTAAGACTAATAGCAAAAGAAAAATATGTTTGGTTTTCATAGTATTATTCCTCCCCTTTTAGAGATTACCAAGCCAATCATCAATCTCTGAATCCTCAATATCCAGAGCTTCATTCAGCTGAACAATTCCGTTTATAGCGTTAATCGCAAGAAGATTGTTCAGTAAATTCTTGAAGTAATTTGTTCCAAGATTATTCAAGAATGCGGGCATTTCATCATAAGGGAAGGTTATTTCAGAAATTTCATCAAATTTAAAATCTGCTGTGAGTGTGCCTTTCCCTAGCGCTGGGATGTGTCCAGAATAATGACGATAATTTCTTCAGGTCGTTGACTGTTATCATCTTTATTTTCTTCCCAATATGCATGATGTTCAGTGACCAATACAGCAAGGGCATACTTGATCAACGTCGAGGTATCAAATTCGGCATTCTGAGTAGTTAGTGTTATATCAGCCTGCTCAGCCATCTTGATTGCATGCTCGATCGAAGAGCGGTAGATTCTCTGGTTCAACAAGAAGCTCTGATATGCACTCTCAGTATATGAGTACACATCATCAGTTCTTGTAATACCCATCAACTTGACGATATCAGGCATGATGCTGTTCAGGATATCAGCAGCCTCACTTCCGATTTCATCACCAGAATCACGAGACGTTCTTGCTCCCTTGTTGTCTTCACCAAGCAAGGCTCCAAAATCCAATTTCCCGGAGAAGTCGATGCTTGCAGCACCGGAGAGCTCTTCTGCCAAGCGAGCAGCTAGAAGTGCATCTTTTACGATGCTCTCAACTTTTTGCTTCGCTGTACCACTCTTTAAATCTTCAGCATCAAGATTCGCTAAATCATCGTCAGAAGCATCAGCTAGAGCATCATAGGTATTCTTCAAAAGGTTGGTCATCATCTGCAGAAGCAGGACATCACCCTTGGTAAGATCTTCGTCACCCTCGATTTCAGGCAACTTCAGCTGTGAAAGAGCTTGGGCGAGATCTGGATTAGCTGTTTCCAACACATCTTCAAGTTCTTTGAGCGTCTCGTTCAACACCTCCACAGAACCCTTTGCAGCTTCTTGTTGCTCAGAATCAGCTGTGTCACTCAAATTTTCCTTGAGCGCTTCTCGGTTGCTCTTGGTTTGAAGACTATTAAGAAGGCTTTCTCTGAGAGCCTCTTGTCCGTCTTCATCCTGAGGCTTAAGTGTTGTTGTAGTGTTTACTGCTACAGAAATTCCCAAAACATTTGTATTACCACCACTTACCGTCTCCTTCGCATCTCCGGTACCAATGCTTGCAATAGCATTGACCACAGCCTGGGCTTCAGCAGTATTTGCCTCAACGATGTTATTATCCAGATAGACGTTACCGGATACATTGTCCATAAAACCGGCTATGTTCTTCCGTATTTCAGCATCACAGCCACTGAATACGAATGTCAGTAGGACTACTGACAATACTAATATTAGACTTTTCTTCATATTACCCTCCCTCGTGGGCAATCCCAGTTATTTATTGTCACTCCCCCACCCTGTTGAGAAGGGAACCTGTACCGTTTACACATGCCGTCCAAGGTCAATTCTGACATAGGCTTGCATAAGTAAAACGACTTTACAGTTAAAGCGTTACACATTTTGTGCAAGCTGTCCATAGTTTCTACGCTCTGTAGCGACAACTAACTTGTGTCTTGCCTTTTTTTCTCGAGAGAGAGTGACTGAAAAACTGCTTTATTTGAAGAAAAGGGTGCGAACAACCTCCAAGTTTGCCTTATTGTTTGCTTTTTCACTCTCGTAGAGTGTGGAAATTCTTTCTTTGTAGAATTCAATGGTTTTATAACGAACCAATTTCATTGTGGAGTTTACCAGGCCATCAGCTTCGCTGAACGGCTTCTCAATCAGAGCAAAACGAGAGGGAATCCAAAGCTTGGGAATCGCTGTGGCATGAGCTTCGTAAGAGCGCAAGTGCTGGATGATCACGTCCAAAGCTTCCTGAGGATTCTTGCATCCGTGCTCCTCGATCAAACTTGCCGCAACATCTTCTGCGAGCGTCACCAAGGCAGTGGTAATCGTTTGGTGATCGTTGTACACCATCAGCTGATTGATCAGAGGAACGTGGTTGATCATCACTTCCTCAATTTCCTCTGGACTGTACTTCTCACCATCCTTGTTGATCAACAACGCCTTCGCCCTTCCGGTAACGACCAAGAAGCCGTCTTCATCGTAGTACCCAAGGTCTCCTGTCCAAAGCCAACCATCCCTTAAGACCTCTTCGCTGGCCTTGGGGTTCTTGAAGTAGCCCTTCATGACGTTCTCGCCCTTGATGACGAGCTCGCCTTTCTGCCCTACCTTTGCTTCAGTGGTGTCATCGATCATGATCTTGCATACTTCGCTCTTGGCCACCATACCGCTGGTGCCAAACTTGTAGCGATGGGGTGAGTTGCTGCTGATAATCGGAGCTGCCTCGGTCAAACCATACCCTTGGAACACAGGAACGCCGATGGCGGCAAAGAACCGCTGTTGTTTAGCCTCAAGCAGTGCTCCTCCACCGACGCAGTACAACATCCTGTCACCGAAAACCTTTCTGAGTTTCGGAAAGACCAAAAGATTGGCGATGGTGTAAGGAAGCCAGGTCTTGATCTGAACCCAGGTACCGGGTCTATTGAACCCATCACCGTTACGGGTTATTCCAGCTTCCAAACCACGGTTGAAAATACCCTCGATAAAAGGTCCTTTCTGATGAATACCTTGAATCATCTTTTTCATGAAAGAGCCTGTTATCGACGGAACCGTCATCATGAAGATGGGGTTTACTTCAAGCAGGTTCTTGGGAAAATTTCGGATTATCGCGGCATTTGAGCCTCGAGAGTCAACAAAGTGCAACGTTATTCCACGCAAGAGAGCAGTATAGATGCCCACAGTATGGGCAAAACTATGGTCGACCGGCAAGACGACCAATGTCTCGAATGTTGCATCGGGAATCTTGAACAAATCGATGGCATCATGTGCATTAGCGTAGTAGTTGAGGTGGGTAAGCATGATACCTTTAGGGTTGCCGGTAGTCCCGCTGGTATAACAGATGTTGATCGTGTCATGCTCGTCTATTAGAGCCTCGCTGTTCTTTACCACAGCAGAGTCCTGTTCGAGTAGATTCTCCCCGTCCAACATCAACGTACCCCAAGGCACATAGTCAACGTCCTGCTTCCAGTCGAAGCTCTTAATCTGTTCTTCCAGCCTTTCGTCTTGCTCGTCAAGATAGATGAACATAACCTTGTGGTCAAACAGGGGAAGAGCTTTGATGGCATTCGCCAAGGTGTTGGACGAGACAGCAAGAGCAACGGCTTCACTGTGATTGACACGGAAGGCGATCTCTTGGGGTGTCAGTTTTATGGAGAGCGGGACGCTGATCATCCTTGCCTTGATAAGCCCTAGTTCACAAGTAACCCAACTGCTCTTCCCTTCGGCAAGTATGCCCACGGTTTGTTGAGGCTTGAACCCTTGTTTCAATAGGTAAGCAGCGACATAATCGGACTGGACGTCCGTTCGCTTAAAAGAGCAACCTTCCCATCCGTTGTCAGTTTTTGTATTGGTATAGGTACGATCCCCATATCGCTCAGCTGCAGAGTGCAACATTTCAATAATGGTTCTTTGCATAACTATTCTCTCCGTCCTATGTTTTTCTTGTTACTTACACGTATACTCTGAATGTCAATAAAACACAAGGAACAAAGAGAACAGTTGGGCAATATTTGTCAAAAATCAAGAATTTCCGATTGTCAGATCGCATCTATTGTCGACGGAGAACTCATACATAAGACCATTGAACACTTTTGTACAACGACCAATAACGGTTTTATCGTCAAGTACACAGAGTCCCCGGCACCACAAACTTGCAGAAGAACAATCTATGCCCAGTTGCTTGCATATCTCCTCATTAGGGTTTATCGCAGCTACTTTCCCATTTACAAAATGACACCTCTGCCCAATGTGCTTGGTGACCAGATCAAAAAAGGATTCCTTGCTTTCATCCCCAAGCAAAGAAATCTGAACCCCAAATCTGGGAATTACATAAAAATCACTCAAAACAGAGGGCTTCCCATCCACAATATGCAAGCTTTTGAAATGCCACAGATATTGACTATCCTCATCATCGGGCAAGTCGATGAGGTCTCTGTCAGCTGAAGAAGCTTCTACCTTCTCCTTCAGAATAATCTTGTAATAGCCTTTATTTGCCTCTTCGTTTCTGGTGCTTGATATCTGAGGATACCCCAACCCTACAACAGTTCTCTTAAACAGAACAAAAGAGCCACGCCCTCTTGTACGAGAGATATACCCTTGTGTGACCAATCCATCCAAGGCCCTGCGTATGGTCACCCGGCTCACATTGAATTGTTCACATAAATCCATCTCTGTCGGGATTCTATACCCTTCCGGCCATTCGCCGAATATTATTTTCATCTGAAGCTGCGTAAATACCGTTTTGAATTTCAGTGCCATTGGGAGCCCTCCGTTCGTGCAAGTTATAGGAGTAGTCTACATACTAACTAGTATAATACAAATATTCATGGAATACAGTAAGGATTTAGTATTATTTAGGAGAGTATAATATTGTCAGAGAGTAAAAGCAACAGTACTTTCAGCATGTATTTTAGATATATTAATATATTTGTTATCGTAATGCTTGTTTTATTAGCTCATACCCACAGCGATTATAGGGATGGAGGAAGAAGTTAATCCTGTATTAATGCAATCTTCTCCTCCTTTGCCTCTTTCTTTCTGGTCAAAGCATGAGTATTATTATAGTGATACAATGTATTACTAGGAGGATACAATGGCTTATAGTGAACCGTATGACGCAATTGACGAGAAGACGAGGGATATCTCTCGGGCGATCACCAGCTTGCGCGAAGAGCTCGAAGCAGTTGACTGGTACAACCAGCGGGTCAATACGACTAAAGATCCCGAACTCAAGCTTGTAATGGCCCATAACAGAGATGAGGAGATTGAACATGCTGCCATGACCCTAGAATGGCTCAGACGTAACATGGACGGCTGGGACGACGAACTGAAAACGTATCTTTTTAGTAGTGGATCACTGGTGGCAGTAGAAGAAGGTGGAGCAGGACAAGAAGGCTCAGCATCATCATCTCTGGGCATCGGCGATTTGAAACACTAAGGTCGAACACGGAGGAAATAATAGTATGGATATGTTTAAAAGAGAACTTGCACCACTCTCATCTGAAGCGTGGGCTGAAATAGAGGCGAGAGCCAAGAACGTACTGCTTTCCCGACTCACAGCACGGAAGGTCGTAGATGTTGAAGGACCTAAAGGCATTAATTTTACCGTAATCAGTGAGGGAAGACTCTCATTGGTGGATGATGGAGAAGTAAAAGCCGGTGTCTACACAGCGTTGCCGCTAACCGAAGCAAGAATCCGCTTCACGTTGAACAAGTGGGAGCTGGACAATCTGGCTCGAGGAGCGAAAGACATAGACTTTGACAATCTTGATGCAGCGTTGGAAAAACTCGCACTCTTTGAAGAGAATGCAGTGTACAACGGTTATGCAAAAGGAAGTATCAAGGGTCTGAAAGAGTCCTCTGCCCACAAGAGCCTTACGTTTGGGAAAACCCCAAATGAAATTCTCGCTTCTGTAGCAGAAGGCATGCTGATCCTGAAGAAAAGCTTCATTCATGGCCCATATGCCCTGGTTGTCGGCAAGGATGAGTGGATGGCCCTGAACAGTGAAGCCCATGGCATGAGCCTGCTTGAACGCGTTGAACGCATGCTTGGCTCGAAGGTGGTCCTTTCCACCTCGGTCGAGGGAGCACTGCTTGTACCGTATGGCAGCGAAGACCTTGAGCTGACCATCGGACAGGACTTCGCACTTGGGTACGAGACGCATGACACCAAGGAAGTGACCTTGTTCGCTACAGAATCATTCACATTCAGGGTGTTGGAGCCGAAGGCAATTGTTGTCTACAAATAAGAACTGTTATGATTGTTGCAGGGGCCGGATGAGTATCCGGCCCCTTTCTTTGAAAGAAAACCTCCCTGGCTTGAAAACCAAGGAGGCCTGAAGAGCGCCAGAGGGGAATCGAACCCCCGTCTCATGCTTGGGAAGCACGAGCACTAACCATTGTGCTACTAGCGCGTCTGCAATGGATAGTACCAAACATTTCCCAAGTTGTAAATCGCCTTAGGCGAATTTACAGCATTATCGAGTATATAACAGCTCGTTGTTTCTATACTCCTCGTTCACGTACCAATCACGATACTCCCGTCCTCCACTTTCAGCCCAAGCGCCGAAACGAGAATAGGCGTCAACGATGGAAACACGCTCAAGCGGATACTTCCAATCGCCAGGAATGTGCAACGCCCAAGGAAGATTGTTCCGCTTTGTCTTGTAATACCTCTTCGCTGCAACATCGGAGCCGTCATCTGCAGTTCCTAGCAGACCTTGCGTCAACAATGGTGTAGGAGGAACATCGGGAAGGTGGATCTCATGATTCTCTCTAGAGGTATTGTCAGCAAGTACGAATACATCGAAAGGCAGAGGTCCAAGCTCAGTACGGCTGAGCGGAGCTTCGTCAAAATGCAAGCTGAAAGTGAGATCAACCGGTTGTATGTGAGGATTCTCCAGATCAGTGTTGAACAACGTAGTCGCACCAATAGCTCTTCGGATATTATTGAAAATGATGATGTTTGTACCCTTCTCATGACCAAAAAGCTCCAACCCTCCGCCAAGGGGCTCAGTGTCAAACTCCAACTCGAGGTCAGCCTCGGCTACCGGAAGGAACATGGCAAGGCCATTTTGGTAACCTGCTCCGCTGGCTACTACCGTGAAGGTAGCATCAATACGTACGATCTTGCCTTCGGCATTCCCATAGAGACCGTACTCATACCGAACAACAACATCATTGAAATCATAGTCACCAAGTTTCGGCCACATATCCTCATAAGCGAGCGTCCCTCGATGTTGTTCAAATGTAGCGTAACGCGGATCGTCAGGGAATGCATCCTCAATATCTATGACTCCATCACCATCAGAATCCTTTGCCCTCTGAATGGGAGTGAACTCAGCTACGTTCCCTACAGCCTCCACAGGATCGACGAGAGCGAAGAATACCAAGTCATTGAAATCGTCGTCAGTTCGCCCTTCTCGATTCAAGTCTTCAAAGCCAACTATGAAGATATCATATCGATCGTCATACAAAAGGACCGTGTGGACACGCTTGTCTTCCGCCTTCTCTGGATTCAGCAAAGAATCGGAAAAGTATATGCCCCTATGCTCACGGACTATCCTGGCTCTATCATTCCATCCATCGGCGACCAAGAACCACCCGATGGAAGTTCCCGGCTCAAACTGACCGATATATATCGAATCACCGGGATGAAGAGCACCCCCGTCCCCTGGCAGGGAAGCGTTGGGAAACACGATGTACTTCTTGCCAATTTCTTCTATCGACTGAGGAGGACCATCTTTTGTAGGATAGGTATAATACCCCAATGAGTTCAAATACCCTGCTCCTTCATGCACAAAAGTGACCCACACATTGGCAGGTTTCTCAATCTTGAGAGTTGAAGACTTGCCCTTCTCAAGGTATTGCGGATTGTGAACAGGTACCGGCTTATACTCAGGCAACGAGGTATTGATATCGTCAAGCAACTCTTTGCTCAAATTGATGCGATTGATATCCTTGGGCCTTCCAACTGCTTGAATCTCAGAGATGTACCAAAAATCGTTGGCTGTCTGTTGGTAAGGCGTAATCGCCCTAGTTGGAGGGAATGAGAATGGGGAAACAGTGGGAGAGTCTGAAACAAGAGTACGTGAGGCAACTTTTGGTGTCTGCAAATCACTGATCTTATGATAAAGTCGCCGAGGAAGTCCCATGAAATTCGGCTGCAACACTACATGGCTGTACTGAATGGGTATGCTCAATTGCACATCGAGCTCTCCTTTAGGATTGAGGATACCAACCCCGACATCAAAAAGATCATCAGGAGCTTGCCCATCAATATCATTGCCCACATTGGATGCTGAGACAGTCACTGTGACACCTGCGAAGGATGGTTCAAATGAATGAACAACCCGGACAAGCTCACTCGTCCTATATGAGAAGTCAGGCTGAACCGAGAGTGCGCCTATCTGCTTGTATTTGAAGGTATCGACCTTATCAGCCTCAGAACCCTTCAGACATCCACTCAACACGAACGTGAAGAGCATTACAGAAACTGTAAGTAAAAGCGTTATCTTTTTTGACATCCTCATACCCGGCTCCTTCTGACATATTCATCTATTTGTAGGATAGCATATCAATAAGGAACCGTCATTACAATTATAAGAGGGCCAAGAAAAAACAAATTAACCAGATATCGATCGCAGCGCCCGTACAGAACAGTATCCACTCAGTACGGCAAACATCGGCATGATGAACACCACCGGAATGATGGAAAATCCGTTGAGGCCCATGGCAACAATCTTGCCGATCAAGGCTATCATATGCAGCGTCAAGAATATGCAATAGACAGGGGCTGCAAGATAACCAAGAGGTCTCTCTTTGATCAAGAGCCACCCACAGACAACGGCAAGAGGAAGCAGCAAGCCCAAGTCCACCCCTTGCACAATCAAGGTCGTATAATGAGCAAGCTCCAAGGGATACAGCGTGCCATCGAAGAGAGGAATCAACACAATCTGCAACCACAAGAGAGCAATTGCAGCAGCATTGACCATGAGAAAACCTCCTATGAATTTCTTTGGAACCGAAGTCATACGGTTTTTCAAATTGTCAGTATCGACAGAAAACAACACCTGCAACAATGCGAAGAAGGTACATCCAGCAAGTAGTACGTAGACTAAAAACAAGATGTTATACATCCCCATGATCATATAAAACAAGTATTGCACATGGAAATAGCCAAGAATGCCGGCAAGCAGCAAGCGAGCTCTGCACGAGCCTTTTCGAGCCCGAAGAAAGAAAACCAGCAACGCAGGAATGCCGAGAAACAAAGTCACTACATCATGACCGATGCCCTGCAGCGCAACCTCATAGGTCATATGCTGATAAACGCCTTTCCCATGGATTGTGACAGTCTGATCCCGAATAGTATCATATGCATACTGCCCGGGCCCTTGTGTGCTCCATATACCCAGCACACAGGCTGCAAAAGCCCCCAATATAATGAGTATCACCAGAATCGTCAGACCCAGCTCTCTCTCCTTTCCCTTTTTATTCATTGTCATATGCTCCTCAATAAAAATATTCACTTCAAACCATTGATGACCATGCTCTTATATCGGTCAAGACAAACTGTTATCTGATCTTGTGTTAGCTGGTCGGATTCTTGTATCAGCTGCAACGTAAAACCTCTCAATGAGGAGAGAAAGGACTCCCAGAGCAAAGTAAGACAAGCCTCATCACAAAGCTTGAGAGCCGATGCAAAATCAGATTTTCCCACTTGCTCAACCTGTTGCTGGAACTGCCCGACAGAGAAGGAAGGCCGACGCAGAAGTTGAAGAACCACCACATATTGATTTTTATGCTGCAAGGCTGTACGAACATGAGCCTCTATTTGATGGGCAATCTTTTGGTGGGCAGAAAGCTGACTCAGCGCCTCTCTACTCTTTTGCATTTGCTGCCACGTTGCCTGATAGCCCTTCTCAACTAAGGCGTCCAATAAGCCGTCCTTGTCTTTGAAGTATAAATATATTGTTCTCGGAGAATACTCAATCTTATCGGCCAACGCACGAATGGTTAATGATTCATAACCTTGTTGCGTGATAATCTCAAAGGCGGCTGTTAGAATCTTTTCCTGTAGGATCAATCGTTCTCTCTGTTTTCGCTCACTTATACTCATTGTATTTTTTATATACATTGTTTACCAAATTATGTCAAGAAACCTCCCCTGGAAAGAGGAGGTTCCCTGTATTTTTTTGCTTATTTATCAGCTCTTGACAATTTGTAAAACATGAAGCTCCGTCTCTGCTTGTATCTGGTAAGCCTGCCCTTGCTTGATATGTTTACTCTCGAGCATCATGAAAGCCTCAGGACCTTGGTCTGTATTTAAGACAGCCGTTCCTTCCATATTCACAAGCACGACGTCGCTCTCAGGGGTGTGCCCATACTCAGCGTCAGCCTTGATAGTCAGATAGTTCACCGATGATGCTCCCGGCTTTCTGAGCAGCACTTTCTTGGTACCCCAACGAAGCGATTCAAACCGAGGAAGTGCGGACAATGATTCCACATGCTTTTTCAGTGATGCGCACTGTCTACGATCGGCGACCAAGATCCCATCCAGACTCGCGGCGATCACCAGATTGTTCGTCCCCAAGGCTACAACAGGGATATCGAGCTCGTTGACCACCGATGTCTGGGGTTCTTCCAAAGCCAAGACAGCCTGCCCCACCGTCTTAGAGCCCATCTCCTGTGTCAAGGTATCCCAAGACCCAAGATCCTTCCACATGCCGTCATAGCTGACCATGGCCAAAGAGTCTGTCTTCTCAACTACTGCGTAATCGAAGCTGATTTTCTCAAGCGATCCATATTGCGCAAGCAAAGAACGATAGGTAGAGCCAGGGAAGTGTTTCTGAGCTATTTCCATCAAATATCCCAACTTAAATGCAAACACCCCACCATTCCAAAGACTTCCATTATCGATCAGGGACTGGGCAACCTCAACAGTCGGCTTCTCAACAAACCCCTTGACCAACGCATATTCAGAGAATTGCTCAGAGATCTGGATATACCCGTATGAAGAGGCAGGATGGCTTGGCTTGATACCCATAAGGACCAAGCGCGCAATATCCTTCGTGGCAACATCGGCCATGCGCGATAGCACCTCAAAATAAGAAAGGTCAGCAAACACGTCTACAGGAAGAACCAAGACTATTTCGTCATCAGAGACATGCTTCTCACAGGAAAGGTAAGAACAAGAGAGCGCAATAGCAGGAAACGTATCCCTTCTTGCAGGCTCCAGCACAACTTCAACAGAACCTCCTACCTCTCCAAGAATTTGCTCATATTGGGCTTCTCCTGAAGCAATCAGGATCGGCACATCCTTCAATACTTTTCGAATCTGGCGGTACACTCTCTTGAGCATCGACTCATGACCACCCTTTTGATCGTCGATAAGTGAAAGAAATTGTTTTGAACGAACATCGTTGGACAAGGGCCAAACTCGTTTACCAGATCCCCCAGAAAGTAAAATTATATGCATCGCAACCCTCCGTTTGCTATAGTATCACCCAAGATGGGCCTTTTCACAACGATAAGATGCTATCGCAGAGTCATTGGTGTGTGATATCATACACAAGATGAAATTTGTCCTTTTCACCATTGCTTTGGTAGTCGGAATACCCGCTGTAGCCGCAGCTACAGCCTTCAGTGCAACTCTGAAAAGACTTGCACTCTCGTTTATGATTGTCACCTATCTCTTTGGTTCAATGGTAAGCATCAACCTTATGTCGATGGAATTGTATCGAGGACCCGTCCGTGGGTTTGAGATAACCCTCTCTGACATCATCTGTGTCGGCCTGATCCTTGGCATGTTGATGCGATCAGCGAGCTTGGTCATCTACAGACCGCGCTTTAGTTTTCTGCTCACTCTATTTTTCCTGTACAGCATCATCAATGTACGTCAATCAAGCTATCCAATCTATGGGTGGTTTGCCGTCTGGCAGATGTTCAGGATGGGGTTGACCTACTGGTGCGTCATCAACTTCTTTGCTACTGAATCCTACAGCTACGCCTCAATTGATGCACTTATGCTCGGCTATACGATCAGCGCCCTCATCATGGGTCTGATGTCCTTCAAACAAAAATACATGGACGGTATCTATCGGACAGCCATATTTTTCGATCATTCCAACACCGTACCCTCGTTTGCGCTCATCATTGTCTGCCTGATGTTTGTATGGGTACTGTATGATGCTCGCTCTTCGCTTATAAAACATGTCATCACCCTCACAGCATCCTTGGCTCTTGTTTTTGCAATCTTCTCGACAGGCTCCAGAACCGGCATGGTAACGGCAGCGGCGTCTGTCGTTGGCGCAATGATCATATCAAACCGCAAGAACAATGCATCAAGAGTGCGTTTTACAACGATAGTTCTCATCATGGCCATGATTGCAGGAGGCTTGATGGTTCTCGATACGGTCATCGATCGTTTTCTCAACGCGCCTGAGTCGAGTGAAGAAGCCCGCAATGAGTTCGAGATCGCAGCAATCATGATGGCCGACGACCATCAGTGGGGAGTCGGCATCAATCAATACTCGCAGGTCTTGACGGAAAACAAGGATTATAGGCAGCACATCAAAGTAATGAAATATGAAGAACAAGCCGGAGTCGCCCATCATATCTATCTGCTTACTGCAGCAGAAATGGGCTATTTTGGCATGTATGTGTTCATAGCGATCCTAGCACTCTTCATCCTTACGATGGGACTCTCAGGCCTTGCCTGGAAATCCCTCGAACAAAGATTGCTGCTTGCTCTGAGTGTAGGCTTTTTGGTACTCGCTGCCATCGGCCTATATGAATGGGTAATTCGGCAATCTCCGGTACTGTATCAAATGGCAACAGCTGCGGCCTTCGGTCAAGCATTGGTTACCAGCTGTAAAAACCAGAAGAAAGAATCTCGATTAGTGAAGGAACAGACGAAATGAACAATGAAAATCGAATTAAAAAGACCTCGCTCAATGCATTGACCAACTATCTGAGATTCTTCTTTACCATGGTGATCTCCTTTTGGCTGATTCCCTTCATCATCAACAACCTAGGCCAAACAATATATGGACTGTGGACGCTCTCCTTCTCGATAATTGGATTCTTCTCCCTCCTTGACTTTGGATTTGGCCTCGGAGTTGTAAAATGGACAGGAGAAGCGAGAGTCACCCAGGATTATGAGCATAGAAACCGTATGCTCAGCACGGTATTCTTCATCTACCTCGTCATTGCAGGCGTTGCAATTCTCTTGCTTTCAGTATTTTCACTTTTTTATGCAAATCTGTTCTCCATCCCGAAAGGGCTCCAGTCGACAGCCGTGGCAGTATTGCTCATTCTTGGTGTGCGCACCTTGGTGATTCAATTACCGCTCAGTTTATTCAAAGGAGCTCTCTTTGGAGAGCAACGCATCTATTTGGTGAACTGCATCCAAATAATCGGCACGTTGGTGTATGCTGCTTCTGCCTATCTTGTATTGAGCAACCAGAAGGGAATACTGTACCTAGCAGGTGTAAACTGCCTCGCTTTCTTATTCGAAAACATCTTATACCTCATTTTGTCATATAAGAACATCAAGAATTTCAAACTCTCCATTAAATATGTTGAAAAAAAATACATGAAAGAGGCTTTCTCCTTCAGCCTCTATTCCTTCATCACCAGTGTCGCTGGTTTGGTACTCTTCCAGACCGATACCATCATCATCCAACTGATGACCAATCTCTCGCTGGTAGGATTGTACGCTGTTGCTATCAAGATAACTGAGTACTCCTTCATGTTGACAAAGCAACTGGTAAATGTGCTGACCCCCCTCATCTCGGAGCTCAAAGAAAAAAAGGAAGACCAAGCAATTCGGTTTTTGCTCACAGACCTGAGCAGATATATCATGACAACAGGGGTCATGCTTACTGCAACCATGTATGTCTTTGGCAAGGATCTTTTGGTTTTCTGGGTTGGCTCTGCCTTTATCGATGCCACCATCCCCTTGTTGATATTACTGACATCCTTCATGTGCACCATCCCTGAGCTGATTGCCTCGAATGTACTGACCATGACAGGGCAGCAAAGCTTCACTGCCCGAATCTCGTTTCAATCAGTCGTGGTAAATGTCTGCGTAAGCTTGATCCTCATCCAACCTCTTGGCCTTATAGGGGTAGCCTTGGGAACCTTAACCTCAACAATAATCAACAATGTGGGATTCACCCTTCATAAAGCAGCCAAAACCTATAACTTCTCTTATCTCTCCTACTTTTCATCAGTATACATACCGGCACTCATTCCCGGGGTGTTCTTGGTTGCAATCGGTTTTCTTATTAAAAACTACTTTCCAGTGACCTCTGTGTGGGATATGATAGGAAAAGCAATACCAGGGGCGTTTTCATACCTTATCGTTTTTTGGATTTTCTTCACCAAGAAAGATATGAAACAACGAATACGAAATAAGTTGCGTACCAAGAGAACCAGGAGATAGCTCATATGGCTACAGAACAACCTGTCCAGCAAGATGCTTTCAAGCTCCCGATTGAACTGAAGACCGTGCTGAGATCCCTTCAACGAAAACTAGGGATCTTCATACTTCTTGCAATCTTAAGTGCAGCAGCAGGTGTCGCAGGAGCCTTATATCTTGGATCGCAGTACTATGAATCCACTACGGTCTTGTTTTATCAGCCGATAGAGTCCTTCATCCCAGATACGTTTCGTGTCTATCAGAGTATGGGGGAAAGCACGCAACTTACGTATGAACAAGGAGCTGGACTGGTTAAATTCGAGTCGTCGGAGAAGTCTCTGTGGAACCGCGTCAACATGGTAAAGACCCTCCCGAATCTTGAAATGCTTCGCAAGCAACTACAGTTGGAAAAAACCCTTGAACAACTTGGCTCTGCTATCAGGGTTACGGTTGCAAGAGACACGAACCTGATGAGCATCACGGCGAAAGGAGACACTGCGCAAGAAGCTGCCTTGATAGCCAATACCATCAGGGACATCTTTTTGGAACAGGACAACAATCGGGTAAGAAGTGAACTCACTCAAAAAATAGACAATCTGCAAAAGCAATACGAAGAAGCCATGCGAGAGCTTAAGGCAGCAAAAGATGAGTTCGACACCTATGTAAGAGAGTATGATATCAAGGACATCCAAATCGACTCGGCAAAATATGCCAGTGAAATGATTGATTTGGAGATCAGTCTTGCAAAAAACAGGGACCTGATCAGCTCCTATAAGCAACGAATAGCAAAAATACAGATAGCGATAGAGACGGCAAACAGACTTGACGAAGAGGCCCAAAAAGCCTTGGAAGAACAAGAGGAACAGAGACTTGGGCTGACTCCCGATGAAGCGAACAATAAAATCCAACAGCTTACTCAGAGAATCGAGGAAATCAAGAACAGCATTGTTTTCCCTATCGAAACAGAACAACTTAAGACACAGTTGATCATTGCAGAAAACGAGTATGTTCGAGGCTTGATCACCAGAAGAGAGTATGAAGAGGCAAAATTCGCCTATGAGTCATTCATAGAAAAAAACAAGCCATCGCTTGAGATTGACAGATTGCGTGATCAGATTGAAGAAATCAGGAACATGACCTTCGTAGGAAGAGGTGACAGTGTCGCATCCTCTGAATATCTGAAGCTCGTTCGGGTCATGCTCTTGGAAAATGAGCTGGAATTGATCAGCATCTCCAGTCAACAACAGGCCGATCAGGACCGCTATAGCTATCTAAGAGAGAAAAACCTCCAATTGCCGACGATCACCCAACGGTATATCATCCTCACCGGCTTGGTGGCTTCCTTGGAGGCCGAAACCAGAGGCCTGATAAAAATTCTCAATCAGTATCGAATGATTACAGAGAAAGAACAGTCTGATTTTTACATAATCAATGATGCCCTGCTACCCCTCTATCCGAGGGATTCAAACAGGAAACTCTTGGCGATTGCCATCTGTTTTGTCTTTTTCTTGATGGGCTTCACCCTCATATTGCTCAAGATTGTCACCGATACACGGGTCAAATCACCAGGAGACGCTAAACAAAAACTGCAAAAAACCATTTTGGGAGTGTTCCCTCTGGTTAAAGACCAAAAGTCGCTTATTCCAACTGCCAGCGAAGAGTCTGTACATATAGAGTATTATCGAATGCTCTGCAGGCTTCTCAGACGTTCCTATACACACCAAGGAGCAACGTTCCTAATCACCAGCAGTGGGAAAAAAGAAGGCAAGAGCACCGTTGCGCTTAATCTCGCTACCGTGTTCGGAAGGCAGGACGAACATGTATTGCTGATCGATGCCCAAGTGAGAAAGCGTACAGAGACCTCCTGTTTTCCCCAATACATCGAGCCGGAGCAGGAGACCCTGGGCCTTGGAGATTATCTTTCCTATAAAGCGAGTGACAGTAATCAGATCATCAAACAGACAAGCCTTGCCGGTGTGGATATGCTCTTAACCCATTCTGAAGCAGTAATTCCGGACCTTTTGCAATCCTCACGAATGAGAGAACTCCTCTCTGAACTGAAACAGCAGTACTCCATCATCATCATTGAAGGCTCACACATCCTTGAAAGTGTCGATAGTGAAATACTCACCAGCTATGCTGACACCACTCTCTTGGTTGTAGCTTGCGATATGTACAAACAACAAGTTATTAAACAGTGCCTGAAACGACTGGAAAAAACCGATATACCAACCGAGGGTATCATTCTTACAAAAGCCAGTCCAATCTTTCTCAAATAGCAAGAAAGGAGCTTTAAGATGGATATCCTCGCTATTGAAAAAATTTGTTATCGCATCCTTCTTTCCATAGGAAATTCTCTGGAACTGAGAAAAATGTTGGGTACATGCCTTACCTGTTATATGCAGGAGCTTAGTTGTGATATTGGAGCGGTACTGCTGCTTCAGGATTCTGAAACCAACACGCAAACCCTACAAGTACAATTTTCCATCCCCAAATCAATAGAGAGAAACCCTGATTTTCAAAACCTACTTCTTGAGTTGATGCATGAAACTCTCAGTGAAGAGTATGTCATTAAAACAGATATAAACAAGTTTGGTTTTTTTCACATTTTCAGCCTGTCAGATATAGGAATTCTGGTACTGCATACGAAACAAATGCCTATGGATCAGACTATGATCGGTGAGCTTCTTCCTTTGAACAAGAAACTTGCTGTAGCGTGCAAGGCATGCATGCAAAATGAAAAACTGATGGTGACAAACCAGCAGTATAAAGAGATGGCAAACATGCTTCCGGGCATCATCGTTGAGATTGACCTCAACTACAAGGTGACGTTCTATAATGCAAGAACCAGAGAGATTTTCAAACAAGTCGATTCAGAGCAATTCAATCCACAAAGCATATTTGATTTTATCATACCTGCTGAACAACCAAAAATCCGCCGTCTCCTCGAACGCTGCTATAGAGACAAAACTATCGTAGCCGATGATTTTGTAATGCAAAACAGCCGTTCTGAGCAGTTCATAGTCAATGTCATCATCGCTCCGATTCTTGCAGGGCAAAAGCCCATCGGCTATAGAGGTATTGCTACAGACATTTCCAAACGCGTCTCGCTGGAAAGAGAGCTGGTACTCAGAGACCGCTTGCTCAATGCAATAACGCTCTCCATCCTGGGTCTTCTCAAATCACAAGACTACACCAAATCAATACCACAAGCGTTGAAATTGCTTGGCAATGCTACCGGTGTTGACAGGGTGTATTATTTCAAAAACAACTTTGATGATGAGAATACCATTGTAACGACAAGCCAGAAAGCAGAGTGGAGCATCGATTCCGTCACCCCGCAAATTGACAATCCTGAATTGCAGGACGTCCCGATTGAAGCGGTAGAACTCTTTTTTGCACCGTTGTTCAAACGCAAACCGTTCATTGCTCTCATCGAGGAACTCCCAGAATGCATTACCAAGGAAATATTGCAATCTCAGGATATTAAATCCATATTGGTACTGCCTATATTTATCAAGGAAACACTCTGGGGATTTGTAGGATTTGATGACTGCAGACAAAACCGTCGATGGTCTACAGTGGAAAGAGACTTGCTAGAACTCTTTTCCACCTCCATCTCCGAAGCCATTGAACGAAAGCAATCTGAAGAGGCAATACGGCTCTTGTACAGCGAGATCATGGATGACCTTGAGGTTGCACAATCCATCCAAAAATCGGTTCTCCCTCCTTGGTTCAAGAAGAATGAACATCTTCTCATTTCTGCAGACTATCAACCCTGGGCGAAAATTGGTGGAGATTTCTATGACTGCATCGAACTCCCTCACAATAAATATGCAATATACATAGCAGATATCAGCGGACATGGCATTCAGGCAGCCCTTACCATGACTGCTATCAAGGCAATCTTCAACATCATAATCCAAAGTGAAAAGATGGACCCGGAACCGGCAAAAGTAGTCTCGAAATTAAACGCAATCATCAGCAAGCAATTTTTACAAGATACCTATGTGACGCTCAATTACTGCCTTGTTGACATTGATAAAATGACCCTCACCAATCTCTGCGCAGGACACCCACCGGTGTTGCTGGTCAATCAAAAAACAAAGACCAGCAAGACTCTCGAGACAAAAGGTGATATTCCCTTGGGATGGATCAAGGAGTATCAATATAGTGCAGACAATTGCGAAACAGTACACATCGATGAGTCTGATATTGTTTGGATGATGACCGACGGAGTCTTTGAATCCTTCAACGCCCAGAAAGAACTGCTTGGCATGACAAACCTGCATCATCATCTGGTATCTCTTTCGCTAAAAGAACCCTGCATCCTCCTGCCACATGCTTGCTATGACTTGGTAAACTCCTTGGGCTATACCAATCACAATGATGACTTCTCCTGTTTTACCTTTACAATTCATACAAACACCAAGGACCGCTATCTGGAGGTTCCCCCCTCTCTGGAAGCAGTCGAACAGGCTGCAATGAGCTGTTATGATATAGCCTTGGAGTTTGG
The DNA here is from genome assembly GCA_964547185.1 of uncultured Sphaerochaeta sp. GTDB lineage: Bacteria > Spirochaetota > Spirochaetia > Sphaerochaetales > Sphaerochaetaceae > Sphaerochaeta. The sequence continues at coordinate 106,086 of CAZJMG010000005.1, read as the reverse complement.
TTCCTCCATAGAATTGGCAGAAAATGCCCGCCTGATAGCGATGGAGTTCATGACAAATATTGTCGATTATGGATTCACCGATTCCGTTTCGGAGATGATTGCGCTCCACATCAAAGCTGAAGACTCTTTGAGTCTCACCTTCTATGACAATGCCAAAGCATGGGACCTTCCAGCAAAATCGGAACATGCTCCAGACTTTTTTGATCTGCTCAACGAGCAAGCTACTCCTAGTGGACGGGGCATGCAAATCATTTACGCCTTAACAACCGAGGCAGTTCGCCGAAGGATACACCAGACCAATGAGACAAGGTTTGTGCTCACTCAGTGACAAGCTTCTGCAAGCAACGCTTCTAGCTCATCAACATATCGCTCGAACGAGAACGATTGAGTTACGACCCGCCTTCCCTCTTTAGTCAGATTCATCCTGAGAGCCTCATCCTTGATCAGAGATTGCAGAGCATCTGCCAATCCCTTGTCATCCTCGGCCTCGAACACAAGTGAATTCTGCCCATTAACCAAGAATTCTCCCTGTCCCCCGTTTGCAGTACTGACCACAGGCAATCCACTGGCCATAGCCTCCAGGTGGGTAAGGCCAAACGGTTCTTCCCAGATTGAGGGAAACACAAAAATATCATGCTCTTGATAGAGGCCGCTCATCTTCTCGTGTGCGATGGAGCCTATGAAAGAGGTATCAACCTTGAGCTCTTTACTGAGCCTCATGAGTTCTTGTGTATACTCCTCTGGGCCTTTGCCGGCAACAGTCAGATGTAAAGAGGGCATCGAAGCATCCCCAACCAGCCTACCCAATGCCTTGAAGATCGTATGCACTCCCTTGTAGTGATGCAGTTGCCCCGCATACAATACTCGTATTGGGCTATGCAGTGTCCCTGCATGCTCTTTGAGGGGAAACTTCTCTACAGGTATCCCTTGATAGATGACCCTGCTCGACGCAACCGGGACTTTTTTTGCCAACAGATTTCTTTTCAGCAGCTTGCTAATCGAAGTTGTATAGGTAAAATCGAGGCCTTCCAAGGTAATTTTAGGCATTACGAAACGATCTAGGAACCAATGCACAGCACCTTTTATATTCCAAGAAAACGAATGGGCACAAAAGCTGCTGATGTTTTCATCGTTGAAGGTGTACACCATCGGCAGACGCTGTTTCTGCACCGCATGGGCAGAGGCAGGGGTCAGGCGTAACAGGCTCCAAACAAAGACCACGTCAAAATCGTGGGTCTTCAAATAGTTCTGAGTCTGTCGATAGTTATGAGAAGCACACCGATACCGAGCCATTCGCATGAAGGATGCACTCTTATCAAACCCTTGATACACCTTCAGTGTCCTGGTAATCGTTTCCTCTGAGGGGGCCTGTCCATGATCAGATGTCAACACATGAATTTGATGTCCTCTCTCCTGGAGATAGGAAACCACCTGATGACAAAGTATCTCATACCCGCCCAATACATGCGGAGGATACAGATTTGAAATAATGAGTATTCTCATGCCCATAGTCTACCCCACCTCATTACAATAATCCAAAGGAATTTACTGTGCAGGACCAGAAAGAAACCCAAACATGCAGATATTCCAGATCATGGTTTCCCAAACCGTAAATTCATTGCTGTTCACCAAAGACCACCCATCAGTCCATCTTCTTTGTGCAGGTAGATCCTCCCACTCAGGGTAGAGAACATCGGAGACCACCCGTTGATAAGCAGCGTTGCTGCGCTCCAAGGTAGGACCGAATACCAAAATACCAGGAACAGGATCCATTCCTGCTTCCTTGAAGAAATAGGAATCAAGATGCAAAGGCGAGGCAACCTGCACAGTGCCCAAGCCGGTCACAAAACTCATGCCCAAAGGATTCAAGCCCAATGCATAGTCACTAAATTGTGAAACTATGTCAAAGAGTTCTTGCTTTCTATTCTCATCTGTTGCAAGCCTGTAGGCATAGATGTACGGATCGGCATATCGACCCTGGGCGGTGGCAGCACCCCAGCCATAAGCCTTGGTAGCGCCTTGGGGGTAAAACGAGGCTTGTAAAGAAAAGCCCATCCACGTACCTTTGGCTACTTCTTTTTCAATCAAGGCATGCAACGCTTTAGCCAAGGATGTTTGCTTGGTCTCTTCATGCAGAAGATAACTGATGAAATGCGAGGTGGTGATTTGTGCCATGCTGTTGCCTGGCCTATATTGATGAGGCCAAGAGCCGTCCTCTATGAGCAAGAGCGTGGCGACCTTTTCAAATGATTGATGCAATGCTTCAGAGAAGGCAGCATTATCCTCCTCGAACACGAGACTTGCCAGATATAGCTGCAGCGATGCATACAGATAGGAGACATCGTAAAGATTTTCATACCGTGTTTGCTCTTGATGATACTGCCATGCCAAAAGGGCCTGGTTGTAGAGACCTTCTGCGCGCGTTTGAAATTGAGGAAAGGCTTTGAGCAGTCTTGCACTATGAGCCATCAAGCCAGCGCCGTACGCGGTGACTTCCAAAGACACTGCCCAAGTACCATAGACCAAATGATCAGTTGCAGCATTCACCTTTCCATACTCAGGATGGGCTGACGTCTCGGTACCGGCACAGATTCCACCATACTGACGGTCTCGGGGGTCATCTATTTGAAGATTTTGGTACAGAGAGACACCCCAAAGAGCTTCATCAAGAAAGTCAGGAAGGGTGTTGCCGCTTTCAGGCAGATTGAACTGACCATCAAAAAAATGGGAAGGAAAGGCTTCATAGTAGGAGAGCATCATCAAGGGGATTATGGTATGAAAGGGCCTTCTGTCAAAATCTCCTGCATCGTGATACCCACCAAAAATGTTGATTTTTGGGACAATTGGGTCAACATGTATGAATCCAGTTCCAGACCATGGTGTCCTGGTTATCGCCACCTCTTGATGGCAGATATCCCTAGTATACTCAGTATAGGGTTGTTCAAGAGCGATACCGCACCGCTGATGATAAAGACCTCGTGTATAGACGAACGCGCTCTCTCTTACTGCATCGAGGCTGATGGAAAAGGGATGAGAGATGCCAAATCCATCCACACTGATCCAATACGGACCACCCTTTGGCACTTTGGCCAAATCAAGCCGATACACATGCTCTCCACTAGAGATGGTAGAGAATCCATCATAGCCTCTGTATTCAGCCTGAGAACTGAAAATCTCTCTCTGATGCTCGTCGATGACACGATAGATGACAGGCTCTTGAAGGAGTAATGATCCTCCATCACCCATGAAGACCCCGAGGTTTGCATATCTTTGGGTACTTTGAGGGTGATATCCCACTTGATTGACCTTGATCGATTCACAGCTTGTGTGCTTGTCATGAAACACCATCTCATACACACCGTAGGGAGTTTCAATAGAATACTGAGTATCGTTGACCAACGCCTCCTCGAGCACAAGATAGACACGATACATCGTATTCAGAGGGTAATCCCCTGCTCTGGTCTTTGCTTTTTGGTCTATAACTGAACGACTGAAATACAACACTGAAGGTTTTTTTGCATTGACCAGATAGTCATCGACTGTTGCAAGAAGAGGGTCCTTCTCAAATCGTGCAGGATCGAATCCATCAGAGAAGGTGGCAACCAATACATGGCTCGCGGCAGTAGAGAAATGAATTTCAAGAGCTTGTGCCTGTTGCTGTGTACAGCCGGATAACGTTGTGACGATGAGCGACAGTACCAGAACCATGTAGAGCCTCATGAGCATCTCCTATTCTCTATACTATACGGTGAAGCCTCGATGAACACAATAAAAACCAAAACCCGGGAAAACATGCACAGAAGAACAAAGGATGTGCCTTATGTGCTAAACGCATCTTTGTTTTTCACCAAAATTGACGTATGATGAACTAAGCATTTTTTCCAGGAGTACCATTATGATTGTAACAAAAGCATCGAATGCCCTGATCATCAAGGTGGAATCGGCTTCCATCACTGCAGCAAACTCAAAAACCTTCAAAAAAGAGGTTGAGGAGCATCTAGAGAATGAAAGCCATGTCATCTTTGATCTTGGGAGTGTCACCTTCATCGACAGCTCAGGATTGGGAGTATTCCTCCTCTTTCTCAAGCGTCTGAATGAGAAGCAAGGAGATCTCAAACTATGCAATATCACAAAATCAGTTCGGGTACTCTTTGAACTGGTTCGTCTTCATCAGATAATCGAGATATTTTCTTCTCAAGAGGAAGCACTCCAAGCGTTGAAAAAGTAACCACCCTACCGAGCAAGGAATCCAACCATGCCTGAAAGGAAACAGAAAAAACAGTCAATAAGTCTTTGTGTATTCATCGATGCACTTGGATGGGAAATTTTACAGCGCCACTCGTTCTTGCCAGAATTGCTGGTGCACAAACAACCCTTGACTACCATTTTCGGCTATAGTGCCACGTGTGACCCGACCATACTCACCGGTGTTCTTCCCAGGGAACATGGACATTTCTCCTTCTATGCATATGATCCAGCTCGTTCTCCCTTTCGCAAGAGCTTGTTCGTACAATTGATGCGCCTCTGTCCAAAAGCTTTATCGAGCAGAAACAGGGTGCGCAACATAGCAGGAAAGATCATTCTCAAAAGATTGAAATACACCGGATACTTCAACATCTACAACATGCCTTTCTCGCTGCTTCCTCTGTTTGACTATACGGAAAAGAAAGATTTGTACCAGAAAGAGGGGATCAACAATAAAACACCCACCATCATGGATTTTGCCCGTGAGCAAGGAATTGATTTTTTTCTTGCAAACTGGAAAGGAAGTGAAGTTGAGAACCTTGAGAACCTTAAGCAAGCCATCAAAGACCCTGAAAGAGCTGTTTCGTTTGCATATCTGTATATGGCATCGATGGATGCCATTTTGCATAAATATGGAAGCATCCATGAAGAGGTCACCAAAAAGATGGCTTGGTACGAAAGAGAGCTGCAAAAACTCTACAATACAGCTAAAGAAGAGTATACCGAAGTTCGGCTCTTCATCTTCTCTGACCATGGGATGACGGATGTACATGCTGACTATGATCTGAGAAGCATCGTCGAACGAAGCGGCCTGAAATTCGGCAAGGACTATGCGGCAGTATATGACTCAACCATGGCCAGGTTCTGGTTTCTCAATAAGACGGCAGAAAACGTCATCACAGAAATTCTCAAGCCTTTGGAGTTCGGCACCATCCTTGATGATGCAACATTGCATGCCTGGGGTGCTGACTTTGCAGACCATCGGTACGGGGATCTTTTCTTTTTGATGAAGGCAGGGACGCTCATCGTTCCCAGTCACATGGGAGAACGGTCGATCAAGGGGATGCATGGCTATGATCCTGATGACAAGGATTCTGTAGCATCCTTCTGCTCAAACGTAAAGCTTGAAACCTATCCCAAGCGCCTGGATGATTTATTCTTTCTCATGAAACGCGAGATTGAAAGAAATCTTGCAGAACAAGACGGGGAAGGAACACCATGATACCAATACCAATAGTCATGCGCTCGTACAACGATTGTGCCCTGATCGGTAAAACACTTGAAGCGGTAACAAAGCAAACACTCCCCTATGAGCTTCATATCTTTGATAATGACTCAACCGATGGCACACAAGATATCATCAAGGGCTATACGGACCATATTCACAGGGTTCCCAAAGGCACCTACAACCCGGGCTCTGTACTCAACCGAGCCATGACAGAGGTGAACCCTGAAGCACCTTTCGTTGTGTTTCTCAACTCTGATTGCACCCCCTTTGATTCCTTATGGCTTGAAAAACTGGTCGAGGGTTTCTCCGATGATTCAATAGGCGCTGTATTCGGTCAACAAGTGCCGAGAGAAGATTGCCTGCCTCTCTTTGCCAAGGATACCTACGATACTTTTTCTGATGGTTCAAGACAAAAATACTGGCGGCATTGTTTTTCCATGGCCTCTTCTGCTATACGAAGGGCATGCTGGGAAACCATGCCATTTCGTACCGATATCCAATACTCTGAGGATATAGACTGGACGTGGCGCTTACGGCAAAAGGGCTTTGGCATTGCCTATGTTGAAGCATCGAAAGTATATCACTCACATAACTATACCCTTAAGCAATTTCGAAAAAGACAACGAGGGGAAGGCAAAGCGGACGCCCAGATTTTTGAGTTCAGCCCATGGGAAAAGAGTTTTCTCAGATACTCACTTTTGCCATATCTCAGGCAGGTTAAAAGTGATTTTGGATATGGAATAAAATCTAAAAACTTGCAACCGATCGCCCATTCCCCGTTTCTACGGTTTGCACAGATGATAGGAAGAAGAGAAGGTTTTATTGAAGGCTTGAGAGAAAGAGGAGAGTAATCTTTATGGTTCAGTACAGTCCAAAAGGGTCAAATGAGTTCAACAAGCAGCTTGATCAAAATCTGCTTGCAATGGCTGAAAAAATACAGGCTGTATTGAAGGATACTTTCATTGCACTGATTCTTGCAGGCGGGTACGGCAAGAAAGAAGGTGCTTGTGTACTGAGAGAGGGAAAAGAGTCGTTGTACAACGATCTGGATTTGTTTCTTGTCGTTACAAAGAATATGGACTTACCTTCAGCAGTTTCTGACATCGCAAAGACATATGAACACATCTTTGGTGTGGATGTCGATATAGCAAAACCTATCACCGTCAAATACATCCAACAATTACCAGCCAAATTGATGTTCAAGGATCTCTACTATGGCCATACAGTGATACTTGGTCCAAGCGACATCATCACAGCGAATGCCCCGGTTTCATTACAACAGGATCTTCCTCAGGTAGAAGCCCTGCATCTGATGCTCAATAGAGGATCTGGATTACTGCAGGCAATCATTGAATCACAGAACCTAAAAAACGGAAAACCTGGGAAAGATGATGATTTTGTTAGAAGAAACTACCAAAAATGCACCCTTGCCTTTGGCGACAGTCTCCTGATCACCCACAAATGCTACACCCCTGCACTGAATGAGCGGCTGAGCAATCTTACAAAAGAGATCAAAGCCATAGACCTTCCTCAGGCTTCAACGATCCTGGCGTTGTATGAACAAGCAGTCCAGTTCAAACTCAGCCCCGATACGCTCGTAAAAAAACAGCCAGAGCAGGCAGTATTGCTCGATGCTGCGAAGCTTTGGGTGGATATCTTATTATACGAAGAGGCAAGAAGAACCAAAAAAGAGTGGAAAACGGCGTCCGAATACGCACAGGACAGATTCATCCGGGAAACTGAACAGCATAAAGGAAAAAATCTTGTGCGAAACCTGTACAAGAACATCAAGAACAAGCAGTTTTCTTTTCGGTATCCAAGAGAAATCCTCTATGGGCAACTGTCGAACCTACTGGACCATTGCGCCTATACTGATCCCTCTTGGCTGAAAGAATCCCAGATTTTCCTTGAACGCTGGACCCGCTATAATTAGGGTTTTCTCCCAAACAGTCGTTTCACATACCGCAGAAACAACGAAGCGTTATACTTTGGAGACTCCATCACCGTATAATACATCTCAGAAGCAAAGAGCAAATCTTCTCCTGGATAGTAGTCATACAGTACATCAGCCTCACAGATGATGCCGGGTATCGATTTCAGATACAACCCCTGCCAATCCTTCGAAAGTTTTTTGAAATCTTCAACACTCTTATAGGGTATGCCGAAAAACCTGGCACGGTTTGTTGCAACAAGCCAGAAGCCCGGTATGAGATGCCACCAAAAATGCTTGTAAATGTTCCCCTGAGTCTCTTTACGTCGTCTAAGGATAGAGAGCTTGCTTGTTTTAAGCGAATCAACAGAGGAAAATCCCAACGGCTGCTGAGGATGATCAACCACAGTCAAGGGTTTTGGAAGTGCGTTTCGTATAAATCGTTGTATAATATACAAAATAAGCAAGATAGGGAGGGTTGCAAGACCCAACACAAAGGCAAGAAGCCGAGATAAAAAAGGAACTTTCTGCAGCTGCTTCGAATCGTCATGCTCGTTGACCGATGAGAATAGGATGTCGTCGCTTGCACGATACAGCGAGGCAAGAGAGATATTCCATATTTTATTTTGCTGTACCAAGCACCCTTGTACAGAAAGGCTCTTACCAAGATAGCTGCCATCGAGCAACGAAGAATCGATGACGGTGGTTGCTTCATCGACAATGCAGCCATTACCTATTTCTACGTATGGGCCGACAATTACATCCTGCGCAATATTTACTTGTGACCCAATATATACAGGCCGAATAAGCTTGCTCGATGAAGCAATCTTTGAGCCAGGGCCTATCCAGATGCCTTGGTCAACTTGCTTGCCCAATATAATGAACCCTTTGCCGTTGTTATCCATCATGTACTGTACGCTCTTTTGATATGAGGGAGCATCCTCCACTGACAGATGAGGCAACACCACCTGAGGAAGATCAGAAGAGAGCATCTGTGTCTTAGTACAGACACGCCAGGTGATTGATGCGTCTTCTTGTGCCTGCCCCATGAAAATGCCGGGCTGCTCAAGATGTGACGGCTCGATAAGAACAAGGGACATTGCATTGCAAAACAAAATCAGCTCATCATCCGCATACTCTTTGGATTTGCTGATTCGTTGCTCCACCTTGCCATCGCGTTTCAACAAATGGTACGTGATCTTCACACCCCATCGCTCACCATCGCCAAGCAAATGTTCAATCTCATCCGCATATTGTGAGAGATATACTGCAAAGTCCTGGATTTGCAGTCGTTCGACATACTCGACTATGTGCTGAATGAAAGGTTTTCCCATCATGGGAAGAAAGCAAGTCGGCACCGGAAACATCTCGCCTTGATCTGATAACGTTTTAATCGCCGTAAAATCACAAACCGCCTTCATATCAAGTACTCCTTCTCATCTTGTAGGCAAGGACTCTCATCCGTACCAAAAACACCACATTGCCAATAATATATCGGCGCCACATCCGTCTTGGTTCCTTGATAAGACGCCAAACCCATTCAAAACCGATATTCCTCATCCAAACCGGGGCTCTGCTGATGGTCCCCGAATAAAAATCAAAAAGGCCACCGACTCCCATGACCACCTTGCACTGCAAACTCCCAAGATGTTCATGCAACCACAGCTCCTGTTTTGGAACCCCCATCGCCACCAAGAGGATCTCCGGCTTCAAGCTGTTGATCTCCTCGATGATGTTCTTTTGTTCTGCCTCATCGAAAAAACCATCATGAAAACCCGAAACTACAGCAACCTTTGTGTAATCCTCTGCCCATGCAGCTGCCTTCTCTGCAATAGCAGGTCCTGCTCCCAGCAAATACATGTGATAGCCCTTCTCTGCACAAAGCTTACAGAGCAAGGGGAACATATCGGTACCATTGACATTATCCACTACCACAGTACCCAGCCACTTTGCTGCAATACGCACTCCTGAACCATCAGCAAAAACTGCACTCGATTGAGAGAGCACATCCCTGTACGTCTGATTTTTATAGGCTACGTTGATACAGTGCGCATTGACGAAATGCATCTCCTTTGGATTGGATGAAGGCTCATCACAAAATGCGTGTACCTGTGCAAGGGCCTGCTGCATGGTAACATTGCTAACAGGAATACCAAGGATGGAAAACGCTGAACCTGTATCCATATCAGTACGCTCCTCGTCCACTCAAAACAGCGGGGATGGTTTTGAAAAGCAGTTTGACATCAAGCCAAAACCCATGACTCTCAATATAAAGAACATCCAATTCAACTTGTTGCTTGAAACCGATATCCGATCTGCCGCTGACTTGCCATATTCCGGTAAGCCCTGGAGTGACCTCCAACCGTCTGCGGTCTTCCTGCGTGTAGAGGACCACCTCTCTTGGAACAGGAGGTCTGGGGCCCACTATCGACATCTGTCCTTTGAGCACGCACCAAAGCTGAGGAAGCTCATCGATGCTGAATCTTCGGATAAAGCGTCCAATGCGGGTTACTCGGGGATCACGCTTCATCTTGAAGGTCACATCTCCCTTGCGCTCAGCCATATCCAGAAGGTTGTCCTTCATTTTATCGGCATTGAGCACCATTGACCTGAACTTGGGAAAATCGAACTCCTTACCTTGTTTTCCTATGCGCTTTTGCACATAGATGACCGGACCTCCATCAGTGAGCTTGATGCAAAGAGCAACAACCAGGAACAGGGGGGATAGCAGCAGCAAAGCTGTCAGGGAAATGGCAATGTCCATAAGTCGTTTAAATACCAGTGTAGACTTGATGACAAAGTGCCAGAGCGCTTTCTTGATCTTGGCCTTTCTGGATTGATACAGTGCATGCCCGTACCGACGAAGCATGGCATCAACCCGTTTTTTACGTTCTTCTTCCGACAACCTTTGGCTTGCGAGTCTTTGGTCAGTTCTTTGGATATACAGAAACACAGAGTACGCCCCATCTCGCAGCTCTTCATTTGCTTCTATGACAATTTGAGCTTTGGATTTTGTGGTTACCACTTCCTTCTCAAGCCGTTCTTGATTTTGCTTGACAATTGCTTCAATCTCTTCTGACAAGCTCCGGGTTTGACGATTTTTTGGTTTTCCGCTCTTTTCATATCCGTTAAGGACATTTGTCATCACATCTACATCATCAGCATCCACGTACAAAGATAGGGAACTGAGTTTTTGCAGCAGGTCATGAGCGAGCACATTCTCTCCATACACAATATGGTACGCCAACGATTCATCAAACACAGAGAGCAGTTCCTGCTCTGTGTTTGATTGTTTTGCAAGTTCGGTGCAGGCTGTTGCACGTGCAGAGCCCAGCATCTCTGTAAGTTCTTGTGCAAAGAGCATGTTCTTTGACGAGGCAGGGCCTCCTACAAGAATGATATACTTGTCCATCTACACCTCCTTCGTCATCGTGTGCGCACCGACTGTATAGCTTCAAGAGTTTGCTTAACGGTCTTGTCCCAAGAGAACGTTTTTGCCCATGCTACGCTCTTTTTGGCCAATGTTTCACGTGTTTTTTCATCCAAAAGCGCCTCTTTCATTGCCTCAGCCATTTCTGTAGGAGATGTAGGGTCGAAATGAGGAGTATGAGGACCACTTACCTCAGGCAATGAGGCTGCAGAAGAAGTGATGACCACCGTTGAGCAGGCCATAGCCTCCAAAACCGGCAATCCGAATCCTTCAAAGAAAGAGGGAAGCACAAACAAGTCTGAGCCTTGGTACAACAAAGGAACATCCTCGGTATCGATGAATCCAAGAAACCGAATATCCTTTGCGTACACAGAGGCTTCAGCGAGAGCATGAATCTCTTGGGCTCGTTCTTTGTCAGGCCCCGGCAGCACCAACAATGACGGGCTGCCGGATTCCTTCTTATAGAGTTCAAAGGCTCGAATCAGATTTGCGTGATTCTTGCCCGGATGCTCCAAACGGGAAATATAGAGGATGTAAGGATTGTCTATGCCAAACTTCTGGGCAAGATACTCCCTGACTTTGTTCTTATCCTTCGGCGGTACAAAGCGCTTTGCATCAGCAGCGAGGTGTGTCACTGTTACCAAGTCTGGATCAACTTTAGCAAATTGAACGATGTCATTCTTTGAAAACTGGCTGACAGTGAGTATATGATCAAGACGCCTGATCAAAAAAGGCAGCATCTTCCGATTGAATACTGCATGAGAAAAATCATACTTGTTCTTGATGTGCAAAGTAGCCAGATCATGTACGGTCCCTACCACAGGACAGGGAGCATAGGCGCACAAACGTCTATTTGCAGCTGGTAAAAAAAGTACATCATACTTTCGCTTTTTACATAAGGAAGGCAAGGAAAACTGATTCCAGAAAAAATTATGGATCGGGGAAGAATCGGCTCCTTCAACCTCGTGCCATGAAATCCGAGAGGTGCCGCTCAAATAGACATCCCGATCCTTCTTTGGTCCGATCAACTCAAAGTGGTATTCTTTTGCAAACTTCTCATCGTCAAAACGCAACAACAATTCCCTCAAGTAACTGCCTATGCCCGATTTGCCGCTATCTGTTCCAAAACTAGGAATTCCAACTGTAATCATACAGCCCCCTTCAACAGTCGTTCCAATGCTTGTATATATGCCTCAAACGAGTACAGTTCCAATGCCCTCTTTCTTCCATTCTTTCCAAATTCACGCGCTTTCTTTGGGTTATCAATCAAATCCAATAAACACATTGTAAGGGTGTCTACACTCTTTACATCAAAGAGATATCCTGTTTTCTCATGTTCGAGCCAATCAGGGATACCCCCTATTCTTGATCCTACAACCGGCTTTTCCAACAACATTGCCTCCAAGCCAACCATGCCAAATGGTTCTGGCCAGATGGAGGGAACCACGGCGATGTGCGCTTGTGCGTAATAGCTTGAGAGATGTTCATGAGACACCCAGCCGTGAAAAACCACGTATTCTTGGGTATGCAGTTCAGCAACCATGTCTTTCAAGCGACCTTCGTCGTTTCCGGTTCCTATGATATGCAGCTGTACCGGCCTCTTGTGCCTGTTGACCAAGACTGCATGAGCTTTGAGCAGGACATCCACACCTTTACCGCGGATCAATTGTCCTACATAGATAAGAGATGGCTCGCCTTCGCTCTGCATCTGTTCTGGAGCTTCAATCTTGATGCAGGGTGGCAACACGCTCACTTTTTCTCTCGAAAACCCGTTACGCTCCAACTCATTCTGCATATAGCGGCTTCCAACAATACAGAGATCCAGGGCTTGGTTTCTCTGTAGCTCCTTAAGATGCTTATGGATTGAATAATACCGGATTCGACCTTTATCCTTTGTTACGAATGCCAAGTCAAGATAACAGACCAAGCCTGCCTTGTGTGTGCATACAGATCTATTGTAGGCATAATATTTATGACGCCTCGGGCAGTATAAATCATGATCGTGGACCATTCTCACCAGCCGTACGTTCGGCCTGAGAGACAACAACTTTTCAATGGATTCCCACTTGTGAATATAGACCACCTCAATCTGATTGTTTTGTATCACCTCTATAAGGCTTGTTTTGCCGACATCCCACACGTGGGTAAATAGTGCATTGAATGCATCCTGCTCAATACCTGAACCCTTTGCATAAGCAAATGAGCAGACATGGCCCAACTCAGTCAGTCCCTTGGCAGCAAGGGCAATGTTCTGTTCGACTCCTCCAAAAAAGCCTCCGGTGGTATTAAGAAACAGTATGTTCATGCACCCTCCGATAGATTTCTTCAAGCTTGTCGGTGATCCGATCCCAACTGTATGTCATTTGTGCTTTCGTGAGGGCTTGCGCAGCCAACCGACCTCGCAATGAGGCATCTTGGGCCAGAGAACAAATAACTTCTTTCATACTTTGCTGATCAGACTCCTCTGCTTGTGGATCAAAGAACAACCCTGTCTGAGTATCTTCCACCAATGAGGCAAGCCCTCCCCGCTTGGAAACGGCCACGCACAGGCCACTTGCCCAAGCTTCCAGAACCACCATGCCAAAAGGCTCATGCAATGAAGGCAGTACAAAACAATCAGCAGCATGATAGGCATCAACCAGTGCCGGGTCATCGTAGGCAAGGCCGGGAATAACGGTCAGTGCATCAGCGACATCCATGGAGGCGGCTTCCTCCAGCATGCTTTGCAGATACTGCTCGTTCGTTACATGGCCAAGACAGACATAATGAACGTTGGGCACCACCTCACGTATAGCTTTAAGCTGCCTTACCAATCCAAGTTGGTTCTTCTGTACATCAATTCGGGCGACAGTCAACAATACAAACCTGTCGTCAGCAATCTTGAACCGTTTCCTGAAGGAGTGCTTATCACCCTTTGCAAATCGCGTGATATCGACACCATTTGGAAGATATTCCACATATGAGGAAGGATATTGCTTCAAGATGGCTTGATATTCATCATAGCCTACACAGATGATTGCTCCTGCGTCACTGAGCACCTTGCGAGACCCTACCAGCATGCCAAGGATCCGTCCCCATTCCACAGTATGCCTCGTGGGCTCAACCCAGGTTTGTTGCTCTTCCTGGGGGACTGCGAGTTTTCCGCCATGCAGTGATACCACATAGGGGATGTTTCGCTTTTTAGCACAAAATCGAACTATGCCTCCCAATCGCTTTCCTGTATGAAGATGCATAATGCCAACAGAGGGCGCCTTAAACAAGGCAAACCACAAGGAAAAGGAGAATAAATTACCAGCCTTTTTATCAAGAAGTTGTTTTGCTCTCCTGGAAAGGCCAAAATAGGGATAAAAATAGGGGTACCGGCGTATAGGGATTCCCTCGTATGTCTCTTTTTTGCGTGAATCCAGCGCTTGGGTGGTCATAATCTCGACCGGATACCCTCTTGCAAGCAGACGTTTAGAGGTCTCGGCGATAAAGGTTTCTGAACCCCCCCACTCATTGACCACAAATCGTCTTGGGATGTGTACAACACTTTTCTTTGCATCCATACTGGACACAGTATAATCGAAGCCGTTTTAATTATCCAGTAAATAATGGAATAGGGGGATTCTGGGTTGACAGATAATATAGGTAGCCTTGATACTCTTAATAGTAAACCAATCGAAACTGGAGAAGCGAGTAGACTATGGACATCAAAGTTTTGGCAATTACAGAAAAAACAGACAAGAAGGCAGAGCTTCTGGAGCTCTTGCATGCAAAGATTCCCTCAATTACGACAGTAGAGACCCTCCTTGATGGTCTTAATACCATAAAACGCTTCCAATATGATTTAGCCATAATCTCAGCCGACATGGATGACTACTACCACCTCGAAGGGCTGGTTCGTGCTCTCAAACAGGTGGGGTCAATCAGAAAAACCCTGCTTATAACTGAAAAAGAGAAAACAATCGATGCCGAAACGCCCTATTGGGATGGTATAATCCTCATACAAGGCGTGCAACAAGCCTGCACTGCAATCATTCAGGAAACTCGCTCGTTGAGTGACTTTCTCCAAAAAGAAAAAACGTTGCAGCAATTCGGTCCTACTGTCATCGATACCTCGCCATTGCCTCTCAGCGACGGGGTTCCGCTTGGGCTCTATCGCATTAATCCCGATGGAACATTCGACGACGTCAACAAGACCATGTGCCAATTATTGAGGGCTCCAGGGAAAGAAGCAGTCTTGGCCGACAATTTCTTCAACCTATTCAATGATACCGAGGAGCAGACTGTATGGGAGAAAATCCTCAGCCGTGATGGATCGCTGCAGGGATTTACCCATGAGATTGAACGATATGACGGCAATGTAATCTGGGTCAGGGACAATGCTTGGGCGTATAAAGATGATCAGCAAAATGTCTTGTACTACTATGGGAGCATTGAAGACATCACCAGCCAAAAAGATCTGGAGAACAAACTCTCATTTCTTGCCACGCAAGATATTCTGACAGGATTGCCCAACAAGAACGCATTCTTTGAGCAAGCAAATTTTGTTATCAACCAGGCTCGTTACAATCAGGACATCGTCTGTCTCTTGCATCTTGATCTCGATTTCTTTACAGACATCAACTATGTACATGGAACAAAAACCGGCGACAGGCTCTTGCAGATTGTTGCAAAGAGAATCCGTTTACTGCTGAGAAAAAATGATTATGTATTCCGTTTAGGTGGCGATAAATTCATCGTACTCATCAATGGCATCAAAACATTGAAAGATGTTTTCATCATTGCCAAGAAATTGCAAAATACTTTCGCCTCTCCTTTTGTAGTACATGATTTTGAAATCAATCTATCAGGGAGTATAGGAATCTCTGCATTCCCAGAAAATGGGGATGATGTAGCCACACTGCTGAAAAATGCAGAGATTGCCACATTTGCAGTCAAGGAGCGACAACGAGGCGGTTACTTGTTGTACACCGATGAAATAAATATAGGCTACCGATCTCACGCCAAGGAATATGAAAATGAGTAAATTCTTTTCCATGCTGATCTCTCTTGCACTTGTGGTGTTGCTCTTGGGTTGCAACACCCTCAAGGATGCTGATGGCGAAAAAATATATGCCATAGGAGATAGAGGGCCAGCCTCAGGAATAGTGTTTTATGACAAAGGAGAGTACTCTGACGGTTGGCGTTATCTTGAAGTGGCTTCTGTGGAAGTGGAAAGGCCCCTGCAGTGGGGCACGTACAATACCTTTGTAGAAAAGACACAGTCGCACAAGGGTTCTGGTGTAGAAAACACTGTCGAGATAGTAAAAACATTGCAAACTCTGAACGAACGGGGAAGAGCAGCACAGTACTGTGAAGATCTCATTCATGGAGGACATGCTGATTGGTTTTTGCCGTCAAAGGATGAACTGGACCTTTTATATTGGAACCTTGCATTCAAGGATTTGGGATCATTTGCCAAAATAGGATCAGGATATTGGTCGTCGACTGAGTATGATGACAAGCGAGCATGGGGACAAGGTTTTCATGCAGGAGTACAGGGACGCATCGAAAAATTCGATATTTTCCTGGTTCGCCCAATTAGAGCTTTCTAAAATTCTTATTAATGGTTATTTGCATGTTATATAAGTTTTTATATTTCTTAACATGATATTTTTTACATTTTTTGTTTGACAGCACCTCATCTGTGAGGTAGAGTAGTTCCTAGATAAAATAAATTGGAGGCATTATGGCCACAGTACAACTCAAGAACATCTGCAAAGTGTATGATGGTGGGGTTAAGGCAGTTGACAATGTCAACATCGACATCAAAGACAGAGATTTCGTAGTTCTCGTCGGTCCTTCTGGTTGCGGTAAATCCACAACATTGCGCATGGTCGCAGGCTTGGAAGACATCACCAGCGGAGAGCTTTACATCGACAATAAACTCGTCAATGATGTTCCCCCAAAAGACAGAGACATCGCAATGGTATTCCAGAACTATGCTCTGTATCCGCACATGACCGTGTATGATAACATGGCATTTGGTCTGAAAATTCGTAAATTCCCCAAGGAAGAGATTGATCAGCGTGTACGTGAAGCTGCAAAGATCCTTGAAATTGAGGAGTTGCTCGACAGAAAGCCAAAGGCTCTTTCCGGTGGACAGAGACAGCGTGTTGCTGTAGGACGCGCTATCGTCAGAAAGCCAAAGGTATTCCTTTTTGACGAACCACTTTCCAACCTTGATGCTAAGCTTCGTGTACAGATGCGCGCAGAGATTTCTTCTTTGCACAACCGTCTCAAGGCAACGATGATTTACGTTACCCACGACCAAGTTGAAGCTCTCACCATGGCTGACGTCATTGTTGTTATGAAGTTTGGTGTCATCCAGCAGATCGGAGGACCACTTGATCTGTACAATGAACCTCAGAACAAGTTCGTAGCAGGCTTCATCGGATCTCCTCCGATGAACTTCCTGATTACCGCAGTCGAAGCAGATGGCAATGACATCTATTTGAACGAGGGCACCTTCCGCCTGAAGGTTACTGCACAGCAGAAGAAGGCTTTGACTCCTTATGTTGGCAAATCAATCACCTTTGGCATTCGCCCTGAAGATGTAACCTTCAGCAACACTCCAAAAGATGGCGAGACCATCGATGGAACAGTCAGTGTTGTGGAACCTCTCGGAAGTGAGACGCACGTATATGTTGCTACCTCCAAGAGCCAGGTTATTGGAAAGATTCTCCCCTCACTCGTTCCTGCTCCGGATACCAAGATTTCCTTGGTCCCCGATATGCCGAAGGCAAAGTTCTTCGATCTTGAGACTGAACAAGTCATCAAGGTATGAACGTAAAGCTATGAATCCATACCGGTCCTTTTTGGACCGGTTTTTTATGTCCTTACCATTGCTCTCTGTTGCCAGCGGATATCTTCAACTACAAGATAACAGGCATTGTCGATTGAGCGTGCATGCTTGAGTACTTGTTTCACCTCTCGCCTTCGCACCTGTATGAAGAGCAAAATCACCTCACCGTCCCTGCCCGTTCCGGTGAATTCTGTTACTCTATATCCATAAGCACGTAATGTCTGGGCTACTTTTCTTCCTTCAATAGAAAAAATTTTAACTACCTGATCACCGATTTTCAACATGTTTTCCAAGGTCATTCCCACAAAGGTTCCTGTGGCAAAACCCAAGGCAAAAGAGAATGCCGTCAATGGTTCAGAAAGGTCGCTGAGCACCTTGCTTACAGCAAAGACCCAGATTAAAGCTTCCAGGAAAGCTATGCAAAACGTAACAAGTCGTTTGCCTCGAATAATCATCGCATGGCGCAAGGTGCCAAGCGATACGTCACAGACCCTGGCCAAGAAGATGACCAAGGCAAGCAAAAGGGATTCAGTAGTAATCAAGAACCTACCCTCAAACTGTAATGGAATTGGACGTCTGTCCTATCCATACCATAGAACAGTTCAATAAAAGAAACAAGATAGGTTTATGAATTGTTTTATTCTTAAATCGGTATATTAAAAGCAGTAATAGATAAGCAAGCACATGTGCTCCCCCTTTGAAGAAGAGCACATAGCTGTAATGGTACTATTCAAACAGCACGCGATAAAGACTTTTAACGGCTGCTTGTGCTTGATCAGAGGGAACTCCCAACAGGATTGAGGTATCGGAAGAACCATAATTGAAGAAATTAAGTTTGATGTTCTCTTGGGCCAACACTGTAGTGCTTCGAGCTATCACATCCGAGACGTGCATGACACCAGAACCTACAATTCCAACAACTGCATGCCCATGATCGATCTCAATGCTATCAAGTTCGAACTCTTTCTTGATCCTCACACACATTGCATCGAGAACACTCTGGCTTGCTTGGCTCGTTTCGAACAACCAAACGATGCTGTCGACCCCGAAAAGAGAAAATGAGGGTCTTACCCCGAAAATATGCAACATGGTGAGAAGCGCATGTCTTGTTCCTGATTTCTTGAAAAGCATAAGTTTGCGTAGGGTAAGTCTTGAATAGCCGCTCTTAGAGGAAACACCGGCAAGCGGACTTTCCTCAATCTCTCGCTCATTGAGTATCATGGTGCCCGCATCAAGGGGTGCATTTGTGTTTTTTACATTGATCGGTATCCGGGCAGCGATTACCGGAGCTATCGCTTCTTCGTGAAAAACTCCAGCCCCGACACCTGCAAGCTCCCGAACTTCCCGATACGTCATCGTCTTGATAACCTTCGCTTCTGCAACCAACCTAGGATCAACACTGAACACTCCCGAGACATCCGTCCAGTTTTCATAGACATCAGCTTGTGCTGCACTGCTGAAGATTGCACCGGTAATGTCAGAACCTCCACGGCTGAAGGTTTTCACATTCCCTTCAATATCACACCCATAAAAACCCGGCACAATATATTTAGTATTTTTCTTGAGCGCTTTTTTGAGATTTTCATAGGTCTGTTCATGTACTGTGCCGTCATCCTTGATAACGATCAGAGGATCAGTGTCAAGGAATGTCCAACCCATATAGGCTGCTATCATGCGAGCTGCAAGATACTCACCTCGACTAGCGGCATACTCCGCTCCATGTCCTGCATCGATGAGTTGTCTTACTTCTTCAAGAACAGGGATAAATGGCTTTTGGTCCATCTTCAAGTCACTCAATATATTGGTATATCTGGTAGCAACTTTCTTGAACAACTCTCTACATGAGTAGCCTTGCTGCACCATTGTGTTGCAAGCGTAGAGCATATCGGTAACTTTCTCATCATCTTTGTTTCGTTTGCCTGGTGCCGAAACGATGATAATCTGCCGCTTAGGGTCAGACTCAACAATAGCTTTCACTTTCTGTATTTGCTTGGCATCAGCAACCGAACTTCCGCCGAATTTACTTACAATCATGGGGGAATCCTCCCATCCTTCTAGAATATATACGAACGTATTGTATTGAAGGATAGCGTGTTGTGCAAGAGAACCGGATATTTTTGCATTTTCATAAATTTCTCATGACAGATAGCTATACTGCTGGTACTCTACGTACAAGAGGAAATCAATGTTGGATTCAAAACGCTCGATTTTTGCCTGGGCTTTCTATGATTGGGGCAACAGTGCATTTGCAACAACCGTCATGGCAGGTTTTTTCCCTGTGTTCTTCAGCGCCTATTGGGCTGTAGGTTCAAGCAGCGAAGAAGCTACATTCTATCTTGGACTGGCAAACTCCATAGGGTCACTCATTGTTGCCTTACTTGCCCCATTTTTAGGAGCAATTGCAGATTGGGGAAGTTACAAGAAAAGAATGCTTGCCTTTTTTGCATTACTTGGCTCGGTAATGACAGCAAGCCTCTACATTCTTCAGATGGGATCATGGCCTCTGGCAGTCTTCTTTTACTCGGTTGCAGTAGTGGGTTTCAGTGGGGCCAACACATTCTATGATGCGTTGCTTCCCTTTGTAGCCTCTGAAAAGAAAGTTGACTTTGTCTCATCACTTGGGTACAGCCTGGGCTATATCGGAGGAGGACTTCTCTTTCTTGTCAATGTATTGATGTATTTGAACCCCTCTTGGTTCGGCTTTGCATCCCAAGAGAGTGCCATCAAAGCCTGCTTTGTCATTGTCGGCATCTGGTGGATTGTATTTACCCTCCCCTTGCTCTTTATACTCAAGGAAGAGGGACGAATAGATTCCCTCCCTCTTAAAAAAGCCATAGCCAAAGGGTTACGGATCACGCTCACCACCATCAAGAGTTTTCGACAGCTCAAAACAATTGCTCTTTTTCTTGTAGCCTATTGGCTGTACATCGATGGAGTGGATACAATCATTAGAATGGCGGTGAACTATGGCACAAGCCTCAATTTTCCCAGTGAATCCTTGATCATTGCTCTTCTGATTACCCAGTTTGTAGCTTTTCCCTCGGCTTTGGCTTATTCGTCAATAGGAACAAGGATTGGGATAAAGAAAGCCCTGCTTGTGGCAATCGGGGCGTATACCATCATTGCCATCCTTGGCTATTTCATGACTACACCCCTTCATTTCTACCTGCTCGCCATCATCATCGGACTCTTCCAAGGGGGCATACAGGCCCTCAGCCGTTCTTATTACACCCGCTTGATCCCCAAGCAAAGGTCTGCAGAATTCTTTGGGTTCTACAACATGCTCGGCAAGTTTGCAGCAATCATCGGGCCTCTTCTGATGGGAGTGGTCACCATTCTCACCAAGAGTGTAAGAGCCGGCATTTTCAGTTTGGTTGCCCTCTTTGTTTTTGGGTTCATCCTCCTGTACAAGGTGGATGAAGAGAAGGGACAAAAGGAAATCGAAATATTTCTCAAGGAGAATTAAGTACTCTTTTGAAAAAAGGCGTCTATTTGAGCAGGGATACTCTTTGATTCGTTGAATGGGAACAAGACCCAGTCGTGCATCATGCCCTCACCGATTTTGAGTGTTACCGAAGAGCCATCGGCGGCTTCAATGCTCTTTTTGAATTGCAGGCAATCGGGGTAGAAAATTTCTTGCGATCCTACATACAGCAGGATATCCCCAAGATTGTCAACTGTTGCGAACATAGGAGAGAGGAAAGGATGCCTCAGATCATCACCTCCACTATACATCTTTGCTGCATATCTGAGTCCCTCAACAGAAAGAACAGGATCACTCTCTTCATACTCTGCAATCAAAGGGTTCTGAAGAGAAAGATCCAACCAAGGGGAACAAAGCACCGTCTTTTTGGGAGAGTTCATCACATTCTGCTTTGCAAGCTCTTGCAAGACTGCCAAGGCCAACCCTCCTCCGGCTGAATCCCCAAACAGAAAAAACTCATCCTTTGGGAATTTTTTAACTATCTGTGCATATGCTGCAAGCACCATCCTGCGAGTCTCTCTCCAAGTATGCTCAGGGGCAAGAGGATAATCAACAAAAGAGACTGTCATATGGTGGTTTTTTACAAGCTTTTGTATCAGTCTTCGATGCATCGTCGAAGCCTCTACGATATAAGACCCTCCGTGCAAAAACAGGATATGCCGGCCATCAGGCTCCCGATCTTGAATTGTAACGATCTTTCTTTCTAGGACCTCCCACGTCTCAAGACTGAACAGAGAGGAGAAAAATCGCGCATCCATTACCTTGGTATCTCTTGGGGGATTCTTATACAGCCGTGCAGCAAGATCCTTGCCATGAATCAATTTCAAAATCTTCTGGGTCATCAGAGAGGTGGCATCCATCGTGTATTCCTTTGATGCCATCATAGGCAATCAGAGCAGTGGCGTCTATATTTTTTCCTGTTCGCTTTACTAATAAAATTCTCTATGGTATCACTAGAGAACTTGATACATCTGTCTAAAAGGAATATCCATGCAAGCGTTGCAAGAAAACAAGATGGGGATAAGGCCCATCCCCTCTCTCGTACTCACAATGTCCATACCCATCATGCTCAGCATGCTTGTTCAAGCGCTGTACAACATCGTCGACAGCATGTTTGTCTCACGATACAGCCAGACAGCCCTTACCGCTGTCACCCTGGCCTTTGCTTTGCAAAATCTCCTGATCGCAGTAAGTGTCGGCACCTCGGTAGGTGTCAACTCCCTACTCTCGAGAAAACTTGGAGCCAAGGATATCAAAAGCGCAACCAAGGCCGCCGGAAATGGATTGACCCTTTCAGTCATCAGCTATGGTTTTTTCGCTCTCTTCGGACTTCTGTTCTCAAAGTCCTTCATAGGCTTCTTCTCCGATGATCCGGTCCTGATAAAGATGGGTACTCAATACATCACAGTATGTCTCGTTTTCAGTCTTGGCATTTTTATAGACATCACCTGTGAAAGAATTCTTCAAGGGACCGGGGACACCTTCCATCCGATGATCATCCAAGGGACCGGTGCAATCGTCAACATCATCCTCGACCCGATTCTCATCTTCGGACTATTTGGCTTTCCTCGTCTGGGCATCCTCGGAGCGGCCATCGCAACCGTCATTGCACAGCATGTCTCAGCGATATTGGCAATCTACTATGTACGGAAGAATAAAGAGATCAGAATGACCAAGGAGTCCTTTTACCTTGAAAGACAAACGGTGAAAGAGATATATGCAGTAGGACTGCCTGCAATCATCATGCAGGCAATCGGGACAATACTGATTTCAACATTAAACAAGATTCTTATCGGTTTCGGTACGGCTGCGGTAGCAGTATTTGGAATATACTTTAGGCTACAATCATTCATATTTATGCCGGTCTTCGGTTTAAATACCGGAATGATTCCAATTATTGGGTATAACTATGGAGCAAGAAACCCAAAGCGCATCACAGGCACAATACAGGTAGGTCTTGTGATTTCTCTCTCCATCATGTGCATCGGATTTGCCGTGTTTTTCTTGTTTCCCCATGTACTGCTCAGTTGGTTCAATGCAGATGCACAAATGACAGCCATTGGAGTGGTGGCAATGCGGAGAATCAGCCTCTGTTTCATCTCCGCTGGGTTCTGTATCGTTTTAATGGCGCTCTTCCAGGGAACAGGAGACGGATACATCTCAATGATCATCAGTGTCACCAGGCAGTTGGTCTTCTTGATCCCATCGGCCTATCTACTGGGTCGGTTTGTAGGATTGGACGCCTTGTGGTTCTCGTTCATCATTGCCGAAACCTCTTCTCTGGCCTTGACTATTTTCTTTTTCAGACGAGTATATGTGAACAAGATCAAACCCCTGTATCAAGAATAAGCCCCAAGCCTTTGAGACTTGGGGACCTTCCAGTCTATTCCCACTCTATGGTTCCAGGGGGTTTGCTGGTGATATCATAGAGTACCCTGTTCACCCCGGAGACCTCATTACAGATCCTGTTGGCGGCACTTTGCAACACTTGAGGGGGGAAGCGATACCAGTCTGCTGTCATTGCATCCTCACTCGTTACTGCACGCAAGCTGCATACTTCCTCATACGTTCTTTCATCTCCCTGCACGCCTACACTCTTTACAGGAAGCAAACAAGCAAGTGCCTGCCAAATATCGTCATAGAGGCCAGCCTTTCTGATTTCCTCGATGAAAATGGCGTCAACATCCCGCAGCGTATCCAAACGTTCCTTTGTCACCTCCCCTACACATCGAACACCAAGACCAGGACCGGGGAAAGGATGCCTGTTGACCATTTCCTGAGGCAGTCCAAGCTCTTTTCCGAGCAACCGCACTTCGTCTTTGAAAAGTTCTCTCAGCGGCTCGAGAAGTTCCCATTTCAGATCATCAGGAAGTCCTCCGACATTATGATGGCTCTTGATGGTGGAAGAGGGTCCTCCTGAGGGGCTTTTGCTCTCAATCACATCAGGATAGAGCGTTCCTTGGGCAAGAAACGAGATTTCTCCTGCAGCCCTGGCCTCATCGTAGAACGTATCAATAAACACCTTGCCGATGATCTTCCGTTTTGCTTCCGGTTCAGAGACCCCCTTGAGTGCAGAAAGAAAGGCTTGCTGGGCATCTGCATACTGCAATCGCATGTTGTAATGGTCCTTAAATAGTTTTTGCACCATCTCTGCCTCACCCTTGCGCAGAAGACCATTGTTTACAAACACACAGACCAATTGGTCGCCGATTGCTTTATGAATAAGCACTGCTGCAACAGCACTGTCAACACCCCCACTGAGGCCACAGAGCACTTGCTTATCACCAACCTTTTGCCGAATCTCTTCGACTGCAGTATTGATGAAAGAATCCATATTCCAATCCTGTTTTGCTCGGCAGATATCCAATACAAAATTTTCAAGAAAGAGAGACCCTTGTTCTGTATGGACTACTTCCGGGTGAAACTGTACACCGTAAAATTGTTTCTGCACATGTTCTACAACAGTGTAAGGACAATTTTCCGTACTCGCTGTCTGCTCAAAACCAGGGCCTAGGGTAACAACCGAATCACCATGACTCATCCATAGTTTCGAACGATCAACAATGCCTTTGAGCAAGGAGGATTCTTTCTTGTGCAATATCAAGTCAGCAAATCCATACTCTCGCTTGACCGGACGCTCTACCGAGCCTCCGTTTTGAATCGTCATGACCTGCAGGCCGTAACAAATTCCTAATATAGGTATTCCCAATGAAAATATATCTTGGTCGGCTCTCGGAGATCCTTCTGTACGTACAGAAGCCGGTCCTCCTGAAAAGATGATACCCTTCGGCTTCATAGCCTTCAGTTCAGCTGCGCTGATGGTATAGGGGACTATCTGACTATAGACGTGCATCTCCCGTACCCGGCGTGCAATCAACTGGCTGTATTGTGCACCAAAGTCGAGCACGACGATGGTATCATGGGAAAACTGTTGCATGCTGCATTCCTCTCTCTCTATGTTTGTTGCGATTATACTCAAAATGAACTCAAATTACTACCAAGCCAAAGAACGCACCGGCGGGTATGCACGTTTGACTGCAACTGAAACAGCCATTCCAAGAACAAACCCAACCCCGCTTTGTATTATATTGCCGGGAATTTCTGCAGCTGCGACACTTACAGTGCTGATGAACAGTACAGAAAGAGCAAAATATCCCAACGAAACGGTGGCTACGCAAACAAGGCCTGCACATATTTTTCGTGGCCAAGAAACCAGTACATCCGCTCTCTGTTTTACAATCAGGGCAACAAGAAATCCTTCAAGTCCGTGCACCACAAATGAGATCGGAGCCCATTGTGCATACCCACTGATCAGATCAGCTAAAGCAGTGCCCAAAGCAGCGGCAATAAAAGCAGACCATGGCCCAAAGGTGAAGGCGATGAAGACGATGGCTACATCACAAAGGTTGAGATAGCCTTTTGCCGTAGGAATGCGAACAACCAAGGTAAAGACAACCACCACTGCTGTCAGAACCGCTACTACTGCTACTTTTAGAGCATTCTTATTTTCTTGCATGGAACACACTCCTATCGGACACGGGCAATATAGTACAACACCACGATAATCATACAAGAAAGGAAAAAATGGGTAAAGCTATGACGATATGCAGAAAGTGTATGATAATTGGTACGTTTTCCTTCCAGACCAAAGCCCCTGAGCTCAAGACTCATCGCTAAATTGGGTATTGAGCGCAAGGCTGCCACCAGAACACTGGTAAGAGTGGGCAGCAGATCTTTCACTCGATCAAATAGTTTTTTCCTTTGCTTCTCGTCGAACTCCCTCAAGCGATGTGAATCACTGATCTGCGAAAAGCTTTCTGCAATGAACGGTATGTAGGTAAAGGCAAGGGTTATCACCAAGGCACCCTTATAGGGAAGCCTGTACCAGCGAAGAGAAAGTATCACCTCATTCATTACCGTAGTGGCAAAAAGCAAGGTACACACATAGGTAATGCCTATAAATCTCCAGGCAAGCCTGGTTGCTTGCAACAACCCCTCCTCGGTAATCACGACAAAAGAACCAACCTGCAATATAGCTTTTCCATCACGAACATTAAACGGGGTGAACAATACCATGATGCACAACATGGGCAGGATGGACATGAACGTCTTGAACGAGGCTTTGCGTCCAGTATTAAGGGTTCCGACAAGAATAATGAGCAACACCACCAAGATGAGACCCAAGAGTGTAACGGGAAGAAAAAACCAGATGCAAAGCAAAACCATCAGAAGCAATTTTGCCCTCGGGTCAAAACGGTAGAGCCACCCACTTCCCGCTACAAAGGTATTGGTAGTCATACGCGAAGCAATCTCCCTTCTTTGATGGTGTAGCTTTGCTGGCCCACCTTGTTTGCGAATTGGCGATCATGGGTGATGAGCAAAATCCCTGCCCCGTTTCTTCTGAGGCGAGCAATGATTGACAAGGCGGTGTGATACGTCAAAGCGCTGTCCAGCTCATCGAGAATGTAGAACGGTCGATCCAGTAAATAGTAGACAGCTGCCTGGAGGGCTTTCCTTTGGGGATAGCTCATGGTTGTAGGAGTATCATCAAGATCGAGTTCAAACAGCTTAGCACATGAAGCGATTTCCCCTTGGCGAGAACGACCGAGATGCCGCATGGACCAAGCCAGTTCATCTGCAACAGTGGGAAGGAAAATCTGCAAATCAGGATTTTGGAAAAGATATCCTATCTTCTTTGAGAGCTCTTTCGAGTCTTGAGGTCTGCCATCGAAAGAGATCTTTCCTTCAAGCGAATCATCCAAACCACAAAGACAGCGGGAGAAGGAACTCTTGCCACTGCCGTTGGGAGCAACCAACGTCACCAACTGTCCGCTTTGCAGAGAGAAATCATCCACATTCAGATGGAACGTCCCTGCACTGAGGGTGCTTACGCGCCGTCTTTCAATTCGGAGGCGATCGGCAGTCACCCTATGGGTATGATGCAAATCCAGTACTTGGGCCTGTAATGGATTTGGCAGTGTATCCTTGCAAAGCACGGCAAAGCGAGGCAGCAATGCTTCAGGTTCATATGATTTCACCTGTTTATCCTCAAGAAGGAGCATCCTGTCAAACAGGTCGTCAAATGTCGAAAGGTACCGACTTGCAAAGACCAGTACTGTCTTTCCCGTCTCTTTGATCAACTGCTTGAGTATGAGCCGCCAATGCTCATCCAAATCATCGAAGGCTTCATCGAGCAGCCAAAACCGCGCATCAATTGCTTGCATCACTGCAAGCAATACCCGCTTTCTCTCACCTCCGCTGAGTTCTTGTGCACTACTTGTCTTGAGGGCTTCAAGCCCCCAAGTCCTTAGTGCTTCTTGTACCCGCCTGTGCATCTCCTCTCTGCTTAACCCCATCGACTCCAAGGGAAAAGCAATCTCTTCCTCAACAGAATTGGCTACAAAGAGTTCCTGAGGATTCTGTGAAACATACGTGCAAACAGAAATCAACTGCCAAGGCTCAAGAACGGATATGTCTCTCTCATAGAAACAGACAGACCCTTTCATCTCACCAGGAAAGTATTTAGGGCACACTCTGCACATAATCTTTGCGAGCGTGGTTTTGCCCTGGTTGAAAGGAGCCAGCAACAAGGTCTTGCTCCCTTCTTCGATATCAAAAGAGAGATTCTCAAAGAGTGTATGGGCTTGTCTTGCTGTCCAACTCTTATAGGAGAAGGTTAGGTTGGTGATGGAGAGTGCCTTTGTCATGACAGCTTCAGACTTGCCCGGGAAGTTCGTCAAATCGTTTGGATATGGTTCCAAAGACTGTGGTATGCAGTTCGGATAGTTCCTCATCTGAAAGATCTTTTGTGTAAATTGGATCGGATATGGATAGGTAGGCATGCACTTTTTTCCATCCACTTAGATTCTCATACCCTGCTCTCAACCCCTTGATGGTAATCGGGACGATCACAGCCTTCGAACGGGTTGCCAGCTTGAGGCTCCCGCTCTTCAGAACCCCTATCTTGCCGTTTTTACTCCTCGTACCCTCAGGGAAAACAAGCATGCTTTGACCATTTTTCAGGCGTTCAACACCTTTGAGGATTGCTTTAACAGCGTCATGGGGGCTACTGCGTTCTATAAAGATACAGTCAAAGGCATAACACCAAAGATTGATAATGGGAATCTTCTTGACCTCCGCCTTTGCAAGAATACTTGCCCACAGATGCGCTGGCCCATAGAATGCTACGATGTCAAGCATGCTTTGATGATTGGCCATATAACAGATATTAGTCTGGACAGGAATCTTTTGCAGACCGTCAACATGCACTTTGATACCGAGGAAAAACAGGATACAGTTGGCAATAAAATGACCACAGGCTCCTAAATAACGCCTTCTGGCTTGATGTAATCCAAACAAGGCCATTATAGAAGCCGGCAAAAAAGCATACAGCAGGGATAAAATCAAAATCGGGATGATGAATATTGCTGCAAACACAATCCTTATTTTTCTCATGCATGAGCCTCCTCATGGGGAAAATCTTG
Source organism: uncultured Sphaerochaeta sp. (assembly GCA_964547185.1). Taxonomy (GTDB): domain Bacteria; phylum Spirochaetota; class Spirochaetia; order Sphaerochaetales; family Sphaerochaetaceae; genus Sphaerochaeta. Next base: position 77,456 of record CAZJMG010000005.1, on the reverse strand, counting down.
GTTTTTATAGAGTTTTGCATAGTGTGAGCCTGATGCAAGTAATTGCTCATGTGTGCCAATCTCAACCAGTTTACCCTCATCGAGGACCAAGATGCAATCAGCGTGTTTTACGGTGGTAAGTCGGTGGGCAATCACAATGGCAGTCCTTCCCCTGGACAGTCGATGAAAAGCTTCGGTGATCAGCTCTTCACTCTCTGTATCCAGACTGCTAGTCGCTTCATCAAAGATCAGGATCTGAGGATTTTTCAGAAAGACCCTTGCAATGGAAATCCTCTGTTTCTGTCCTCCTGAGAGCAGGGTCCCCCTCTCTCCCACCTGTGTGTCCAAACCATGGGGCAAAGACCGTACAAACGAACCGAGATTTGCGGCATCCAAGGCTGCCCAAAGCTGCTCATCAGTAGCATCAACCTTGCCATACTTCAGGTTCTCTCGGATGGTATCATCAAAGAGGAAGACATTTTGTTGGACATATCCAATATTCTGCCTCAGAGAGTTCTGGCGTACGTGTTGGATATCTTGCCCATCTATCAGGATTCTTCCTTCTGTAGGCTCATAGAACCGAGGAATCAAGGAAGCAAAGGTGCTCTTCCCGGCGCCTGACTCCCCTACAAGGGCGTAGGTACTCCCTCCGGGGATGGTCACATCGATCTGCCGTAATATCTGCTCGGAAGAGTTTTCATACTTGAAGGATACATTGTCAAAGTGGACCAAGCCTGCCTGGACCTTCAGGTCCTTCGCATCCTTATGATCCTCAATTTTGGGGTGCTCATCCATCACCTGGACAAAACGTTCAAAACTGGCCATGCCTTGTTGCAATTGCTCGGTGAAGTTGATCAATCGATCGATGGGAGGCAGCACTACGCCCACGTATAAGATAAAGGTTACCAGATCGTATGCCTGCACCTTACCCATATAAATGAGCAAGGCGCCTCCTGCGATGGTGCAAAAGTAGTAGAGCTCCCTGAAAAAGCCTATTATGGAATGATATCTTCCCATAACCCTGTACTGTTCTGTCTTACTGTCACGAAGTACATCATTTACATGGTTGAACTTTTGTTCTTGATAGGTTTCACGACCAAAGGATTTCACTTCCCGGATTCCCATCAAGGAGTTTTCAACATTGCTGTTCACATCCGCGACAGTCTTTCGGACCCTTCGGAAGGTGGCTCTCATCTTCAGCCCATAATATATTCCATAGAAAACCATGATTGGAAAAGGAATCAGAGAGATCAAGGCAAGTCGAGCATTATAGCTGAACATCAGAATGTAGGAGCCGAGAATGGTTGCTACACTGATGATCAAATCCTCAGGGGCATGATGAGCCATTTCTGTAATCTGAAAGAGATCGTTGGTGATGCGGCTCATCATATGTCCGGTTTTGGTCTTATCAAAAAAACCAAAAGAGAGCTTCTGCAGATGTGCAAAAAGCTCACTTCTCATATCGGTCTCCATCTTGACCCCGAGGATATGTCCCCAGGTCACCCTGATGTACTGGCAGATTGCCTGCAAGACATAAATCAACAACATCAGGGCAAAGATGATTAGCATATTGTTCAGGTTCTGCTCTGGTATTTCGACACGAAGCAGTTGTCTGGTCAAGCTGGGAAATAGAATTGAAAGCACTGAAGCAAATACCGCCACCCCGATATCAAGAAAAAACAAGCCTTTATAGGGGCGATAATAGGTGATGAACCGCTTGAGCATCTTACTTTTTTCTCCCAAACAAGCGAGCAAAGAACCCAATTTTCTTTTTGGGTTGTACTGCGATTTTTGTCTCCTTTGGTTCTGGGACTTCGACTCTTTGCACAGGTTTTTCAATCACAGCAGGACCTTTTATCTGGCCCCCTTCACTCTGATATTGCTTTTTATAATATGCCAATCGTTCCTCAAGAGAAAGATTCTGAATCTCTGCATAACTCTTTCTTCCACTTCTTGTTCGCTGCTCGCCTCCTTTGAAAGAAGGTGCGGGTCGTGAACGCTGAGCCTTTGTCCTTGACTCTTGCGAGGGCTTCTCGGCTCTTGGTCTTCCCACTCTTTTTGCACCACGCTTAGGAGCAACACCCTTGCCTCTCTCTCTGCCCGGTTTTCTTGCAGACTGAGGAGCATACTCATCATTGCTGACCAAATCCCTGAATGAATAGGAAGCGCTGGCATCCTCCACCACTTCAAGTTCACCCTCCCCTGGCCAAATTACAGGGATTTTCATCTGAATATAATCTTCAATCGCTTCTAAATTATAGACATACTCTTCATCGGCAAACGTTATGGACTTACCACTCTTTCCCGCTCTGGCAGTTCTTCCGATTCGATGAACATAGCTTTCAAAATCATCGGGAATGTCATAGTTTACCACCAATTGCAAATCATCTATCTGCAGCCCGCGGGCAGCCACATCGGTAGCCACAAGAAACTTTATTTTTCCCTCTTTCATCCGATCTATTGTCTGCAAACGTTTTGACTGCGGCAGATCTCCCATCAGATACTTTGTAGGATAGCCGTTGAGAGAAAGCCGTTTAGCAACCTCGATGCAACGGGCTTTTGTATTGGTAAAAATCAGACAATTCTCCGGGTCTTCCTTCTTCATCAAGCGCAAAAACAGGGAAAACTTCTCCGACTTGGAAATATGATACAGTTCCTGGGTGATGGCCTTGACGGTAATTTCCTCAGGTTGGACCTCGATCTCTACAGGATCGTTCATGAACGACCAGGCAAGATTACGGACCTTTGTTCCAAGCGTGGCTGAAAAGAGCATCGTCTGGCGCTTCGTACACTCTCTGAGCAGGCTGAACATCTTTTGGATATCAGGATAGAAACCCATATCGAAGAGTCTGTCTGCTTCATCAACAACAAAGATATCAAACACCCTGAAGTCAATCTTATGCATCTTCTGGTAATCCAAGATACGTCCGGGGGTACAGACAAAGATATCGCAGCCTTGCTCTATCAATTCATCCTGCTTACCATATCCAACACCGCCAAAGAAACATCCTACGCTCAGATCCTTCACACAGGATGCAAGCTTGAGCGTATCTTCCTCAATCTGGACGGCAAGCTCCCTGGTGGGAGCAACAATTAGGGCTTTGGGTTTTGTTCTTCCCTCTTCGGCTGCTTTGACAAAACTTTGAAGGATGGTCAACACATACACTGCGGTCTTTCCGCTTCCAGTCTTGGACTGGACCATGACATCACGATTTTTCAGACTGATGGGAAGCACCTTCTCCTGTACCTCGGTACAATCGGTGAACCCTGCTGACTCGATGCCGTTGAGCACTTGCTCATGTAGGGGTAATTCAATAAATTTCATTAGTTCTATATATCGCCTTTACAAGAAATTGCATTCATTACATATAAAAAGGGCGCAAAGAAGCCCCTCACACTAAAGATAGAGGAAAAATGGGGCCTTGTAAACCTCTTGAAACCAGCGTTCAATCTTCCCTGTCCCAGGCCCTTACCTGAGCCTTGATCGCAAGCGTTCTCTTAAAATCAGAACCATAAGAAATGCCGTCGATTGAACAAAGGGGCATCGCCGCCATACTGGTGGCACTGATGAAGATTTCATCGTAGTAGTTTTCATGCAGAGCCTGGATATCGGGCGCCTCATAGTGCACCGAAAGACCAAGAATATCTGCACTTCTTAATACCCGTTGCCTGGTGATGCCTAAAAGCACCAAGTCATCTGAAGCTGTATACAGGGTATTTTTCTTGATTGCATAAAAATTGCTTCGGGTTCCTTCAAGCACCCTGTTTTTCTCATCAAACAAGAGAGCCTCAAAACAGCCTTGTCTCTTGGCTTGCTCTAATGCCACATAATTAAGAAGGAGGTTCCCTGTCTTGGAAGAAGGAAACAAGCGTTCTCCTCGGTAGCTGATGGCACTCACCCCATCACTGTAATAAGAATCAGGATATGTGAGAATCTTGCTTGCAGTGATGAACACATGGGTCACAGGCCCTCCATACATCTGAATGCGTAGCGTAGCCTGTTCTATCGTATCTACTTCAATCAGTTTCATGATCCAAGAGGTAAAAACTTCATCTCCAACGGTGTAGGAAAGACCTATTCCTTTTGCTGAAAGAGCTAGACGCTCAAGATGATCTTGCAGGTGCACTGGATATGAATCAATGATGCGCAAAGATTCATACACATAAAAACCACTCTGCACTTCTTTGCAGGTTATCGGCATCACCGCTTCACTTGTGAGTATCACTCGTCCATTATATATTGCATGCTCACCAACCATACTCGATTCCTCTTATGGATACTTAATCAATTCTCTGGGTTTACTTCCGTTTGGAGGCCCGACATATCCAAGCTCCTCCATCAATTCCACCATTCTTGCAGCTCTGTTGTATCCAATCTTGAGCCGTCTTTGCAAGTAGGAGGCAGAAGCACACTTTCTCTCAACAACGATGGCAAGAGCTCGTTGCAACAACTCATCATCATCATTGGAATCAACAACATCCTCATCATCATGGTCAGAGCCTTTGTGCTCATCATCCTCAAAAAAGGAGTCGTCAATATACTCGGGTTCTCCCTGACTGGAAGCAAAGCGAACAACCTGCTCCACTTCTTGGTCACTGAGGAAAGCTCCCTGTATTCGTTCTGTAGCAGGATTACTGCTGGACATATACAACATATCGCCTTTGCCAAGCAATTTATCTGCGCCCACTTCATCCAAAATAATGCGGCTATCCGTTGAACTGGTTACAGCAAAGGCTATACGGGTAGGAATATTGTTCTTGATAACCCCGGTGATTACATCCACAGAAGGTCTCTGGGTAGCCAATACCAGATGGATTCCCACGGCCCTGCTCATTGCAGCAAGACGGCTTACCTTGCTCTCCATATCCTTGCCCACCAGATGCATCAAATCAGCAAATTCATCGATGACCACCAAAATATACGGCAACCTCTCTCGTGCAATGCGTTGTTTCTCAATCTTCTCGTTGTATCCAATAATATTACGCACATTTATGCTCTGCAACAACTTATAACGCCTATCCATCTCATAAAGACAGAAATCCAAGGCCTTCAGGGTCTTCTTTGCATCGGTAATGACCTCAGTAAGCAGATGGGGAATCCCATTATAGATGTTCAATTCAACGATCTTTGGATCGACGAGAATCATCCTTACCTGCTTGGGAGTACAACGAAAAAGTACCGAACAAATCAAGGAATTGACGCATACACTCTTTCCGCTGCCGGTAGATCCGGCGATCAAGAGGTGTGGTGTCTTGATGACATCGATGATTCTTCTCTCACCCATCAGGTTCCTTCCAAGCACCATGGGAATGCCTAAGTCGTCGGGCAATACCTCAAGCATCTCAGCAAAGCCGATGATATCTCTCTTGAGGTTGGGAATTTCGACCCCTACGGCGGATTTGCCTGGAATGGGAGCAACAATCCTCACCTGCGTTGCAGCCAATGCCAACGCGATATTATCAGAGAGGTTTACGATGGAGTTCACCCTGATGCCCGGAGCAGGAAGCAACTCGAACATTGTTACAGTAGGACCACGCACAATATGTATAAGCTCAACACTGATATTGAACTGTCTGAGTGTTTCTACCAGCACTTCCCCTCTCTTGACGGTTCTCTCATCGATGACATCCCCGATCTGAGGATACGTGACGAGCATCGACTCACTAGGAAACTGATAGCTGATCTTCTCTTTGTTCAACAGTGCGCTTTTTTCCTGCAATCCGGCTACTCCACGTACGTCCAAATCAAATAATTCTTGTTCTTCCAGAGATTTGGACTGCTCCTCAACCTGTACTTCCTTAGGTTTTTCAGCTTGGAGAGGTGCATAAAACTCAGGTTGCAAAGGTTCATGCTCCTCCTCGATATGAGCATACCCATGCTGCTCTACCGCTTCTGCCAGCATGCCATGGGCTTTCCCCTCACGCTTACTGGCAATGGATTGATTCTTCGGAACTTTGCCAACAGCCTCAAGAGCACCTTGCAAGAAACCGCTGAGCATCTCCGGTTTTTTCTCCTGTGACTGTTTCTCCTGATGAAGCAACTGTTGCCTACGCTCAAGATACGTAACGCCGTTGTTTCTCTTTCGTTCCTCCCCCAGGGTATGCAAGGCCCCGATGCTGACCTTTCCCAAGACTTGAATCTCATCCACCTCGATGACATCCTTTTTTTGGGGAGGCTCTATACCGGGCTTCTTCTTTGAGAGCGTCTTCAGCGCAGGAACCTCAACAACCTCTGGGAATGAAACAGGTTCATTTTTAAGTTCTTCTTCCTTAACCGGCTTTTTTTGCAGAGTGACTGTCTCCTGCTCTTCCTGCTCCTCAGGTTCTTTTTTTGACTTTCTCTGTTTTTTTGCCTTGATTTTCTGCTTCTGTTCCCGTTTGAGTGCACGCTTTCTCAAACGCTCTTGCTTTACTTGCTGATAGCGTTGTAAAAAATCCCCTACCAAGGTAAGCACTACAAAAAGCACCATTTGCCCAAGGAACAACAAGACCAACGTAAAGGAAGCCGATCGAAGGTCCTCAGAGCGCGACAGCAACTGAGCTGCTAGATACGACTGTTGCGTTTGCTGCATCATATGCGACAGCGAATATAAAGTATAAAACATGAGACAAGTCAAAGGTATCAGTATATAGGAAAAGCGTTTCTTACCTCGAAAACTGAAAATCATGATTGTCCAAAGAGACAGTAGAAACAGCAAGGGTGCCAAGCCAAAAAGAGAGCTTGCGGCAGTAAAAGAGAAATGCTGTTCAAGAAATATTGTGATCAGCGAGAGTATGGGATGGGTTACCCCTACAAGAGGAAGGATGATTACAAAGCCTATCAAGACAGAGCAGGCCATGCATCCCCACCCCAAAAACAACGACAGTTTTCCCTTATGCTCGCTCACATGCAACTCCTATCCAAACTAAACAACCTTACCAGCAGTTGGTATCAATTCTTTTGCAAAAGGCAGAGTGACCGCTTGGCGTCCAAGTGAGGTACCTTCAGGGTAACAAACTCGGACTTCCATGAACTCTTGCAAACATTTTGCACCTCTTGCAACTCCATCTTCACCTGTGCAACTCCTGCTTTGTACGCACAGACATATCCATCATCCCTGAGAATAGGGGCAACCAAATCCAGGATATCAACCAAAGGATGGAAGGCTCGGAAGGTAACAATAGAAAACTGTTGCCTTACTTGCCTAAGATCACAATCGATGATCTTCACCCTGTCTGTGAGATTGGTTCGCACCAATGCGTTGCCTAGGAAGTCGACCCTTCTGCCCATCCGTTCAACCAAGCTGAAAGGGCACTCGCTCAACATGATGGCCAAGGGAATGCCAGGAAGTCCGGCTCCACTTCCCAGATCCGCAATTTCACAGGGCTTGACCATATCACAGAGTGCTTTAATCGTTGGATATGCCGCCAAGGAATCGAGGATATGCCGAATTACCAGCTCCTCTTTTTGTGCTGCAACCAACTTATAGACAGGATTGAACAGCTCAATCTCTGCAATATACGCTTGTAATTGATCGAGCTGTACAGCCTCATAAGGGATGTCCATTGACCGAAGACTCTCTTGAAGCAAGGTTCTATACGGTCCGTTCATGCCTTCCTCCCTTATCGAGATGCACAATCAATATGGCAATATCAGAATTTCTCACCCCGCTGATCCGAGAGGCTTGCCCCACGGAAATGGGACATACTTTCTTCAGTTTTTCCCGCCCTTCGGCACTGAGCCCCTCTATACTGTCATAATCAAAACCGTCAGGCACCAAGAGGCTCTCAAGCTTTTCAAAACGGTTGATTTGGCGTTCTTGCCTGTCAATGTAACCAGCATACTTTACATCCAGCTCAACCTGATAGAGTATCGGCTCGTCATATGCCTCTAGACCTGCAATATGTTGCTTGAGGGTCTGGATTGTCACCTCCGGCATCTTTAAAGCCTGAAGAGCATTCTTTTGCTCATACCTGCCTCTGTTCAGCAGATCCTTCACTGCATCCATTTTCTCAAGCTTATCTTTGAGTCGAGCTAATTGTTCTTCTCTTTGCAATCCAACCTGATATCCTTTTTGCGTCAGCCGTTGATCACAACTATCGTGTCTGAGATTCAACCGATATTCCGCCCTGCTGGTGAACATCCTATAGGGTTCTTTCGTCCCCATGGTTACCAAGTCATCGATAAGCACACCTGTATATGCTTCATTACGACTGAGAACCAAGGGTCTTTCCCCCTTCATCTTCTGGGCAGCGTTGATACCGGCTATCAGGCCTTGACAGGCCGCCTCTTCATAGCCACTGGTCCCATTGGTCTGCCCTGCAATAAAGAGGTTTTCCACCAACTTGCTTTCCAAAGAAGGAAAGAGCGCCTGGGGATCGATGTAGTCATACTCCACAGCATAGGCAGGGCGCATGATCTGGGCATGTTCAAGACCTGCAATACTATGAATGAAATCCCACTGCACATCCTCTGGAAGCGAAGAGGAAATCCCATTCAGATACATCTCTTCGGTGCCTACACCCTCAGGCTCCACGAAAATCTGGTGTCGTTCACGATCGGGAAATCTCACCACCTTATCCTCAATCGAAGGACAATAACGGGGACCCTTGCCTGTTATCTTGCCCCCATAGAGCGGAGATCGGTGCATGTTCTTTTCTATTATTTTATGGGTTCGTTCATTCGTCCAAGTTATATAACAAGGAAGAGAAGGCCGTTCAACCCGGTCATAATCAAAACTGAACGGCATCATGACCTCTTCACCTTCCTGCAACTCCATCCTGTCCAAGTCCAGACTCGATTTGCGCACTCTGGCAGGAGTTCCTGTTTTCAACCTTCCTACAGGAAACCCCCTTTTGCGTAAGTTGGTCCCAAGTCCTATTGCTGCAGGCTCATCAAGTCTTCCATTTGAGGCATCGAACTCACCGATGAAAATTCGGCCTTCCATAAAGGTGCCTGTGGTCAGGACTACTGTTTTAGCATAAATCCTATGGCCTCGAGCGGTCTGAACTCCAATGATTCTTTTTTCTTCCTTGTCCAGGACCAGATCAACCACAGTATCCATGAAAAGAGCTAAATTTGCTTGCTTTTCCAAAGTTTCTTTGGCCAGACGGGCATAGGTGAACTTATCGGCCTGAGCACGGGGAGCTTGTACAGCCGGTCCTCTTCTTCTATTGAGGATTCTAAACTGAATCATGGAGCGGTCGATCAGATGAGCCATCTCTCCACCAAGTGCATCCACTTCCCTTACTATGTTTCCCTTTGAAAGACCGCCTATGGCAGGATTGCAACTGAGTCTTCCAATTGTATCGAGATTTTGCGTAATCAACAGTGTATTGAACCCTATTCGAGAGAGCGCTAGGGAAGCTTCGATACCGGCATGCCCTGCTCCTATTACAATTGCATCATAATCCATCTTATTTTCCTACACAAAAACCACTGAATATGGTTTCTAGAATATCAGCAGGCGTAACCTCTCCGGTAAGCTGTCCAAGACAATCAAGAGCTTCGCTTAAATCGATGGCGATGATATCCAAAGGGATATTAGCATCGGAGAGCTCTAGAGCCTTTGACAATGCTTGCTCAGCAGAGCAGAGCAGCTGGTACTGTCTTTTTGATTCAATAACCAATAAATCCTCACCACTTGTACGAGGAACCGAGCCCAGACGCTCTGCAATGAGCTTCAAAAGAGAGTCAATGCCCTCCCCGCTCTGTGTGCTGATCGCCAGCTTTCCTTTAGGAGGTCGAACCAAATCACTCTTATTGTACACTACAATGGTCCTTGCATCCTCATCCCTCACCTCTTCAATACAGCTGCTATCTACAAGATATACAACCAGATCGGCTTGTCCTATGAGATGCTCCGTCCTCTTGATTCCTTCCGATTCTATGATATCTTCACTTTGTCTGAGGCCTGCTGTGTCATAAAGGCGAATTGGGATTCCGTCAATGGAGAGATCTGCTTCAATGTAATCCCTCGTCGTCCCTTTTACAGGACTGACAATGGAACGCTCCTGTTTCAACAACAAATTAAAGAGTGAACTTTTCCCCGCATTGGTCGCCCCGGCAAGAACGATACGAGCACCATGACGGTAGAGCCGACCTATGGAGTATGTCTGCTTTAGCGTTTTCAGTTGCTCAATGGTATTGACAACCTCTGAGCGAGGGAATACAAACTCATCCAATTCATCCTCTGCATAATCCAGCTGAACCTCCACGCTTGCCATGACTGTAAGCACTTGCTGTTTCAGCATGCTGATTCGGTCTTTCAGACTCCCCTCAAGCCGTTGCAAGGCATACGAACGTGATCGTTCGCTCTGGCTGAAAACCAGTTCCTGAACTGCTTCAGCTTGAGTTAAATCCATTCTTCCATGCAAGAATGCCCGGTACGTAAATTCTCCACCCTCAGCACTTCTCATCCCCAACTTGGAAAAGAGTTCAAGGATTTCCCTTATTACTGAGAGTGATCCATGGCAGGTAAATTCCACTGATTCTTCCAGTGTATATCCATGACCCTTTGTATAGACTGCTGCAACCACCTCGTCTATACGGTTCGCATTCATATCACATATATATCCATGAACCAAGGTGGCATTTTCAGCGTTCAACAGTGCCTTAGGACGTGAAAAACAGGAAGCAAGAACGGCTCTGCACCCATCCCCGCTCACGCGTATGACAGCCAAGGCACTTTGTGCCCAAGCCGTTGCAAGGGCGTAGATGATATCGTCAGTTACATAACTTTTCATATATTGCCGAGTATACATGTTTGCACAGGGCCCTTGCAACACAACGACAGCTCTAGCTATGATGCGACCATGAAAGCAGCAGCACAATATAGAAGTCAGATGAATCGCAAGATTCGCACCTTTTTTGATGAACGAGGCTATACAGAGGTCGATACTCCTCTGCTTTGTCCTACCCTGATCCCCGAATCGACGATTGAAAACTTCGCCACCCGTTTTGAAAACCCCTTTCTCCCCTCCTCTGAACTCTATCTGGTGCCTTCTCCCGAAATTTATATGAAGCAGCTGATCGCCCAAGGCTTTGGCAGCATCTACCAAATCAGCCACTGTTTTCGAAACAGTGAACAACTGGGGCATATCCACAACCCTGAGTTCACCATGCTCGAATACTACACAATGCAAGCTGATGACCAAAGCTCGATTACCATCACTGAACAGCTTTTTGAAGCCTTGCTCAGCGACGAGCACCCAAGCGAGCTCAGACCACCGTTTAGGAGAATGACTGTAGCTGAAGCGATGAAGACCTACGTCTCTATTGATCTGGAAAAACATCAAAGTCAGAAATCACTCCAAAAGGAAGCAAAAAGACTTGGCCTTTCGGAGTGTGATGAGCCAGAGAGTTGGGAAGAAACCTTCAACAGGATCTTTCTTACGTTTGTAGAGCCAAACCTTCCCCAAGACCGCCCTCTGGTACTCGAACGATATCCCAAACGAATTGAATGCCTTGCAAAAGCAGAAGGATTGTACCGAAGACGCTGGGAACTGTATGTCAAGGGTATAGAGGTTGCCAATTGTTATGATGAAGAGCGCAGTGAGCCTATTATTGCCGGCTATTATCGGGATGAATATGCCCGCCTTGTAGAAAAAAGAACAGAGAGCAATACAGTAATTCCTGACGTTGATCCTTCCTTGGCAAAAGTGTTTGCATCGATGCAGCAATGCTCGGGAGTTGCCATCGGACTCGATCGTCTGCAAATGCTGTTAATGGGTGAAAATGAGCTCAAGGGGGTGATTCTTTTTCCCCTTTCTGCTATGCTAAGTGATGGTAATAAGCGCAATTTGTAAGCATATGAGGTACTAGCATGATTAAAGCAGGTCAAATCGATAAGGGAACCGCCCTATTGATCAAAGGACAGCCCTTTGTGGTTATCGACCGTGAATTCGTAAACCCCGGAAAAGGTTCTGCCTTTGTTCGTCTGAAAATGAAGAGTCCCTCAACCGGACAGACTCTCAGTGAGACGATGAAAACCCAAGATAACGCAGAAGACATCACAGTGGTTGATCGTGATTGTCAATATCTGTTCAACGATGGAGAAAACTTCCATCTTATGTTGACTGACACGTTCGAACAGATTGAAGTTCCCATGTCAACCTTCCCTGACTACGAGTTCTTGATGAAAGACGGAGAGACCTATCGTTGTACATTCTGGGAAGCTCAGTTATTGGACATTCAGCTTCCCCCTAAGGTAGTCTACCTCGTCGCTGAAGCAGAAGAGGCAGTCAAGGGTGATACCGTTCAAGGTGCAACCAAGTATGTCACCACTGAAACCGGATTGAAGGTCCGCGTCCCCATTTTCATCAAGCAGGGTGAGAAGATCAGGGTCAACACGGAGACCAAGGAATACTTGGAACGGGTGAACAACTAAGATTTCCAAGAAGATTCAAAAAAGAAAACCTCCAGAAAGTGTTTGGAGGTTTTCTTACTTTTATATACTATTATCCGATCATGGCTGCAAGATCATCCTCTACAGAGGTAATACCGGCAATCCCAAAATTCTCTACCAACACATTGGCTACATTAGGAGAGAGGAAGGCAGGCAACGTAGGCCCAAGATGGATGTTCTTCACCCCAAGATAGAGAAGGGCAAGCAATACGATGACAGCTTTTTGCTCATACCAGGCAATGTTGTATGCGATCGGAAGATCGTTGATATCGTCAAGACCAAAGACTTCCTTCAGCTTCAAGGCAATAAGCGCTAAAGAGTAGGAATCATTGCACTGACCTGCATCAAGGACGCGGGGAATACCCCCGATATCACCAAGGTTCAGCTTATTGTAGCGATACTTTGCGCACCCTGCTGTCAGAATTACTGTATCCTTTGGTAGATTCTTTGCAAACTCAGTGTAGTAATCCCTGCTCTTTGAACGCCCATCACAACCACCCATCACCACAAACTTCTTGATAGCTCCACTCTTCACAGCGTCAACCACCTTGTCAGCTAGGGCGAAGACCTGCTCATGGGCAAAGCCTCCGATGATCTCACCCGATTCAATCTCCGTCGGAGGAGGACAGGTCTTGGCAAGTTCAATAATCTCATTGAAGTCCTTCTCATCGCCGATTCCGCCTGCAATGTGCTTGCAACCTGGGAAACCGGTTGCGCCGGTGGTATAGAGACGGCTCTTGTACGATTCGGCTGGAGGTACGATACAGTTGGTAGTCATCAAGATGGGACCATTGAAGGATTCAAACTCCTTCTTCTGCATCCACCATGCGTTGCCATAGTTGCCATAGAAGTTGGGGTACTTCTTGAATGCTGGATAGTAGTGCGCGGGAAGCATCTCACTGTGTGTGTATACATCCACCCCGGTTCCTTGAGTTTGCTCGAGCAGCATTTCAAGGTCTCTCAGGTCATGACCACTGATCAGGATACCAGGGTTTTTCCCCACCCCGATCTTGACCTTGGTGATTTCAGGATTGCCATATGTTGTGGTGTTTGCTCCATCAAGAAGAGCCATACCTGCAACACCCCACTCACCGGTCTTCAGGGTAAGGGCAACAAGTTCATCAACACTCTTTTGCTCAAGCAAGTCATTGAGTGCACTCTGTATAAATGCATCAAGTTCCTCATTTTCCTTGATCAGGTTGTTTGCATGCTTGGTGTAGGCACTCACTCCCTTCAGACCGTAGGTGATAAGTTCTTTCAGCGAGCGTACATCCTCATTACTCTCGGAAAGCACACCTACAGCCTTTGAGAACTCTTCATACGTAGCGCTGTCTGTGTTGTTGAACAAAGCAGCATCATGCAAGTCGTTTTTGTTGGAAAGCTGGGAAAGCAACCCGTTCTTTGCCTCTATAGTGAGAATAATTCTCTGTGCAATCTTCTCATCATCAAAGTTTGCATTGGTGATGGTGGTAAACAGATTGTAGGTGATAATATGGTTCACGTCCTTGCTGACGACCTTATGCTCTTTTCGTAGTCTAGTGGCAACCTGGCTTAGCCCCTTGGTTACATAGATCAAAAGATCCTGCAGATTGGCAGTTTCTGGTTTTTTACCACACACCCCTGCCACAGTGCATCCAAAATTACGTGCAGTTTCCTGACACTGAAAACAGAACATCTTGTTATCCATTTGATTTTCTCCTTGTATGTGTTAAAAGCTCACTACCAGAAACATCTTGAAACGCTCTGGTGCATAGACCGCATGTGCCACATTGTTGGGCATGAGAATTGAATCTCCCGCTTGCAAGACAAACGTTTCATCATCGATTGTCACCTCTCCTACACCATCCAAAGCAATGACCAGCGCATCACCTGTGCTGGAATGCGAGCTGATCTCTTCTCCTTTTTCAAAGGCAAAGAGCGTGAGGCTGTGATGCTTGTCCTGAGCGAGTGTCTTGCTCACCACCTGGCCCTCTTGATATTGGACTTGGTCAGCAAAGGTAAGCCCTTGTGCCGGCGTAAAATTCTTAATCATAATCGGCATCACTCCTTTTTTGTTGATCTATCCTGATTGTACAAGAGCTCTCTCGCTACGTATGTTGTATTTCCAACATCAATAGAAAATCTGTTTGGTTTCTTGTCCTATTTTCTAAAACCTCCTATACTCTTTCTATTCATTCTGGGAGAAAGAACATTGGGAATCATTGAAATATTGCTAGTATCCATAGGTCTTGCCATGGATGCTTTTGCGGTGTCCTTGTGCAAGGGCTTGAGAATGAGAAAAATCAACTATGGGCAAGCTTTTGTCATTGCACTCTCTTTCGGACTCTTCCAAGCGGGCATGCCTCTCCTAGGCTGGATCCTGGGAGTTCAATTTGAACGATACATCACTCAAATCGATCATTGGATAGCCTTCTTCCTTCTCTGTATCATCGGCATAAAAATGATATATGACTGTATTGCTGAAGACCCAACATGCCCGGTGGAAGCTGTTGAGCGTCTTGATTTGAAAGAACTGCTTCTCCTCTCAATCGCAACCAGTATCGACGCACTTGCTGTTGGTATCACTCTTGCTTTCTTGCGCGCCAATATTATGCAATCGGTTGCCGTCATCGGGCTGGTTACCTTCATCCTCAGCTTTATCGCGGTGGCAATAGGCAATCACTGGGGCAACCGTCTGCAAAGAAAAGCTGGAATAATGGGAGGTGTGGTCTTGATTCTCATTGGGCTAAGAATTCTCCTCTCACACCTCGACATTATTTCCTTCTAGATTACTTCTGCTCAAGCGGATCGTCTTCGGGCTCACCACGAGTGACCTTGCCCATTAGGATGAAAGCGATCAGCATGGAAACCGAGCCGTAGAGAAAGATTGCCCTGAAGCCGAATAAATCGATGAAAGCACCGGTTATCGGAGGGGAAATAATCGAGGCCAGCTGGCTGAAAAAGTAATACAGACCGGTATAGATACCCACTGTGGCATAGGTTGACATCTGCCAAAGCATCGGAAAACTGTTTGTGACCACAGAGACCCAGAATATACCAAAGCCAAACAACAAGGCCCAGAAGGTATATTGCCGCAGAGCTGCTGACATCGATGAAGTAAGTGGATCATGGAAATAGATTACTGCCAACAGCACGACCAAGGTTGCAAGAGCAATCCTGATGGTTTTTTTCCTTCCAATGCGGTGTGCAACTATGCCTGAAGGAATGGCAAAAATGGCATATGCAATACCAACCATTCCAGCAGCCAAGCTGGCAGTACCGCTGGTGGTCAAAAGAATTTGTGTCGAGTACAAGCCAACGAAGGGAAGGATCCCTTGATATCCAATAAACCAGAAGAGAAGAGACAGCAGAATGAAGAGGGCGCTCTTATCTTGCTCGCCGAAGATCACCTTCAAAGAATGGAGTATAGGCTCCCGCTTTTCGCTATCCACTTTTCCGATAGCCTTCTTTTCCTTGACGAAGAAAAAGAGCAGCAAGACGGCAAGCAACACAAAAACAGAGGCAACGGGGAAGGCAAGGATTTCAGTCGTCGGCCCAAAACCGGGAAGATTGATGGGGATGTCCATCAATCGAGCCAAACCGACCGTACCAACGATGGTTGCAATGCCTCCCATGGTATTGATGACCCCGTTTGCTTCACTGCGTAAATCACCGGGGATCATATCCGGCATCAAGGCAACAACAGGACCGCGTACGGCTTGTTTGAACAGATTGAGAATAAACACTAAAACGATTAAAAGCCAGAGACTGATCAAGGCAGAGTAGGGAATCAAGCCGAAGGCCACTGCCGAGACGGGAAGACAGATTACAATGAACGGCATTCTTCGCCCGATCCTTGTCCGTGTACGATCGCTGATCGCGCTGAAGACAGGAATCAAGAAAATCGCCAACATGTTATCGAACGTCATAATCGCGCCGATCAAGGCTTTAGACTCTACAAAACGAGCAAGAAAAATAGGCACATACGTGTCATAGAGGGGATCCATCAACCCCATGGTGAAAAATCCGAGACCGATGAGGAACGTGGTCATATAATACCCCTTCAGTCCTCGTTTTTGCTGTTTGGCCATAACACAACTCCTCTTAGTGTTCAAGTAAAACCAGTGTATCATACAATCCGATAGTGGAGGAAAGGTTTGTAAGGCTCTGGACCAAATTCATGGATTGAGGTACACCATTTGCATGCAACAGTCTTTAGAGTTTCCTTCGATTATCACTACCTATTCAGCACTTCAGTCATATCTCACGCTCAATGAGGATGAGCTCAGCTTTGACAAAGAGGATACAACAACGCTTCCTCTGAGAATTCCCTCTTATTTTTTAAAACTTATCGATCCTTCTGATCCAAATGATCCTTTGCGCAGGCAAGTGGTTCCTACAGGCAATGAACAACAAGTGTTCGAACAAGAACAACTAGACCCTCTAAGGGAGGTCTCCCATAGCGTAAGCGAACGACTTATTCACCGCTATCCGAGCAGGGCAGCATTTCTTACCACCGATATCTGTCCTATTCATTGCAGACATTGCTTCAGAAGACGGTTCACAGGAACCTTTCAAGGTCCGGCAAGTGAACAACAGGTCCTTGATGCCGCCGACTATGTAGCCGATCATCCTCTAATAAAGGAAGTTCTTTTCACCGGGGGAGATGTGTTGACGCTCTCTGACGACCATCTTGCCTCGATGATCAAAGCATTCAGAGATAAGAGGAAAGACCTCATCATCCGCATCTGTACTCGAATGCCGGCCTCTTATCCGATGCGCATCACCAAGGACCTGATCGCCATGCTGGGTCGATTCGACACTGCCCCATTCTATGTGATGACGCAATTCAACCACAGCAGGGAACTTACCAAGGAGGCGGTTGCTGCAGTCAGGCTCTTCGTCGATGCAGGAATTCCCGCAATGAACCAGACAGTGCTGCTAAGGGGGGTAAATGACAGTCCAAAGACCTTGCAGGAACTTTGTGAAACACTGCTTTTCAACCGCATCAAACCATATTATCTCTTCCAAGGTGATTTGGTCGTAGGAACCAACCACTTCAGGGTTAGTCTGCAAAAAGGATTGGCACTGGAAGCCGAGCTGAGAAGACGAGTCAGTGGGTTGGCCATGCCGACCTATGCAATAGACCTACCTGATGGAGGAGGGAAAGTTCCCTTAACCCAAGGATACCTGTCCGAGCACTTAGGTTGCGGTCAATGGCATTTCAAAACAGTCGAAGGAGAAAAAAGAGTGTATCCCGATCCTCTGTTTACTGAGAAATCCGTCTCAGAACCTCTTCGATAGCCTTGTTGCGTATATCCTGTCTCTGCTCTTCATATTCCTGGGGATCCATAAACTGGACGGTTGTCTTTTCTTCGAATACAGGGACAGATATAATCGGCAATCCTTCCTTCCTAGCTGGTGGTGCTGCTACTTCAGGCTCTGCTACCATCACCGGTTGGACCACAGGCTCTGACACTACTTTGGGGATTGGGGCTACTACAGGCTTAGGCTCTACCACCACACTTGGTTGGACAACAGGTTCTGTTTTCGCTTCTACAGGAATACTGGGTTCTTCAGTAAGCACCCTTACTATTGCGATGGGAGCCTTTGGGGCAGGAGGAACAATAACAAAGGGCAGAGCATCAAGATAAGCCAAAACTTCCCTTCTCAATTCTTCTTCCATGGTATCGAGCATTGCAGGAACCAAATCCTTCACAAGTTCAAGCCGGTATGCCTCATACATGGCTAAGACTTCTTGCTCTTGCAATCCGAAAGGCAAGGTTTGCAAAAGATAAGCGATGTACTGCTCCTTGTTCGCTTCAATCTGCTGCAGAACTTGCTCAGTCACCTGTGCAACCATGCTGTCAACAACCTGGGGAACATACTCTATGACCTCTGCCTTCGCTTGAGCAATTTGCTCTTGTGCATCAGTGTACAGCAACAACCCCTCTAATCGTATATGCATGATAGAGTCTTCAATCTTGGTTATTTCAGAGAGACCCTCGGCACGCAAGAGTGCAATCTCGTCTTGCAAAGCTTTTTCTCGATCTTCTAGTTCTGTGATATATGCCGCACGTTCCTGACGTAGCGATGCAAGCTCAGCATTCAAGAGAGCGTTGAAGGTTTGCTTGGTCTGAGTAAACTCAGCTGACATTTCAGTCCTTACCTGCTCAAGCAGACCAGGTTTCAAAGCCTGGGAGAGCGCTTGAATAAATTGGACATCCTGTTTTAGATCTTTGGTTATGGAAGCCTTGAGCAAGGGCTCCAATTCCTGCTGTAGAGTGGGAAGCAAGTCCTTTACCAATTGAGCATCTGAACGAGTGGCTTGTTCAACACGCACAGAACGCTGGGGAGGCGTCACCTCCATCAAGGGTTGCATCTGTCTAGCTTTCGCTTCTTCCAATATTTCATTGGGTACACCTGGGCGCAAAAACCACATCCCTGCAAAAACAAACAGGGTGACGACTATGGTGATGACCAATACACTGATCTGAACCGATTTCTTCATTTCAAACCCTCATATAGACAGGATTTCATCAAACAGATGAAATGCTTAATCCCATGGTATCACAATAGGTTGCGACTTGTCGATGAATTAACGCTTTCCAAAAGAGATTACGTAGCACAACAGTCTTATCACAAGAAGGCCGAATATCTTTTTGTGCAGCATTTCTCAGAACAAATTGTTTTAGGGAAAGACCATCGCGTTTTCTAGAACGTAAAAATCGCAACCAAACAGGCGCATAGACAAAAACCACCGAATCACAAACTTCCTGCAATCCCATCCGAGAGAGCAACGCTGCATTGAGCAGTACCGCTTGTGCACCCTCTCTTCTGGCTTCTTCTATCAGTTCTTGGCATGCAAGAACCATCTTCGGATGTGTTATCTGCTCTAGCTTCTTCAGTTTCAAGGGATCGGAAAAAACGAGAGACCCCAACTGTGATCGATTAATTTTCCCGTTTTGTATGACAGAAGGGCCAAAACTTGTTTCTATTTGTTCAATGCTTTGAGTCAATGCTTCATGTCCTAGAGCATCAACATTGATTACAACAAAGCCATATTGGGAAAAAGCCTTGGCATACTGGTCCTTGCCTGCACAGGCTTTGCCCGTCAATCCTATCACCCTCATCAGTGAATCGCTCCCCAACTGTCGCCAACCTCGATGCTGGTCCTCAAAGGAATACTCAAGCGAACAGCACCTTCCATGGCGTTACGGATAAGCGTCTTCGTACTCTCTACTTCTTGTTCCGGGACTTCCAAAATCAATTCATCATGAATCTGCAACAGGAGCTTTGCTCCAAGATGCTCTTCTCTGATCCTTGCAGATACTCCAAGCATTGCCAACTTCATGATGTCGGCTGCGCTGCCTTGGATCACGGTGTTCACCGCAATCCTTTGGGCTTTCGCCCGTTCGACGGGGCTTCTACTGTTGATCTCGGTTATGGTACGCACGTGGCCGAGCAAGGTTTTTACATACCCAAGCTCTGCTGCATCAGCACGTGTTTTCTCAACAAAAGCCTGGACAGCGCTATATCGCTCGAAGTATTGTTCTATGAACGTTTTTGCCTCAGCATGGGTAATGCCCAAGTCTGTCGCCAAGCTATGGACCCCCATCCCATACATCACCCCGAAATTGATTGTTTTTGCTATCCTGCGTTGATCGCTGCTTACAGCCTCCAAGGGCACATCAAAGATGAGACTCGCGGTGAAGCTATGGACATCCAACCCTTCAGCGAAGGCTTTTTTCAACCCAGGGTCATCGGCCATATGGGCAAGCACAACCAACTCAATCTGAGAGTAGTCGGCACTTATAAAGCGATATCCCTCTCTTGGCAGGAAGGAGGAGCGGATTCTTCTACCCTCTTCCGTTCTCACAGGAATGTTCTGCAGATTCGGGTCTTTACAAGAGAGCCTGCCTGTTTCTGTTCCTGTCTGCGAAAAGGAGGGATGGATCCTCCCTGTTCGTTCATTGATCTGTAGCGGCAACTTGTCGATATACGTACTCTTGAGTTTGTTGAGCATCCGATACTGGAGAATGAGTGCAACTTCGCTATAGGTTGCACTCAAGGGTTGGAGTACTTCTGTTGCCGTAGAGAACCCAGAACGCGTCTTCGCTCCGGTTGGGATACCACGTTCTACAAAAAGAACCTGCTGCAACTGTTGAGGAGAATTAAGGTTGAATTCATGTCCACAAATCGAAAAGATTTCTCCTTTGATGACATCAAGACGTTTTTCGAACTCCTGTGAAAGAGGTTCCAATTGATTTCTTTCCAAATAGATGCCTTCACGTTCCATATCTGCGATAATCAGCAAAAGCGGCATCTCGAGATCCTGCATCAAAGCATCCAAACCACGAGCTTTGAGTAATTCAGAGAAGATTGAATACAACCTAAAGGTAATATCAGCATCCTCTGCTCCATAAAAAACAGCCTGATCGATATCGATGTCCGACAATAGTTTACCCTTCGGAACAATATCTGTATAACGAACAGTCTTGTGTTCGAGATATTTTTCTGAAAGATAATCCATATTGAAAACAGAGGCACTATCTAATAACCATGCAGCGACCATGGTATCAAAGACAATATTCTTGATCGTAATGCCCCAAGATGCAAGAACTTTGTAATCGAACTTGATATTTTGCCCGACAATGGCGAGCTTGCCCGACTGCAGGTAGGAAGACAGCAATCTTTTTACAGCTTTTGTATCAAATAATTCCCTATCCTGATGCACCAAAGGCATGTAATAGGCTTTTCCTTCCTCGTTACAAACAGAAAATCCGATTACATTCGCCTTCATTTCATCAAGATTGTCGGTCTCCAAATCGAAGGCTACGGGTTTGTCAGCAGCAACCAAGGCTTCCAACAAATCCTCCAACTGCTGTACAGATTCAATTGCAATATATGCACTCTTCGTACACTTTTTCTGAGGAATGTGAGTTTTTGCCTCATTGTTTGCCGCTCTTCCCAATTCCTTGAGAATTGTCCTCATACCAATTTTTTCAAAAAGGGGAATAGCAGCCTCGTAGGTAACATCAGTCACAAGGTACTGTTCGGTATCAAAACTTTCAACAGAGAACAAATCCCTTTTGAGCATGACAAGATCCTTACTCAAAAAAGCTGAATCCTTACCCTCAAGTAATTTCTTTTGCATACCTGTAGCTACAAGTTTAATATTGGTATAAATTCCTTCAAGGTCACCAAATTGCGCAAGGAGCTTTGCCGCACTCTTTTCTCCAATGCCCTTCACTCCCGGAACATTATCAGAGCTATCTCCGAGCAAAGAAAGATAATCGACAATCTGCTCAGCTTTTACACCATATTCCTGCAGGACCTCGGCTCTACCCAAAAGACGATAAAAATTCTCACCTTTCCTAGCTGGACGAAGTGCATAGGTATCGGCATCGACTAGCTGCAAAAGATCTTTATCTCCGGTGAACATGATACACTGTAAGCCATGACGGGAAGCTTCTTCTGAGAGGGTTGCAATAATATCATCTGCTTCATACCCCTTTATGGCTATGGAGGGAACCTGTAACGCTTGTAGAATATCGGTAATCAGGGGTACTTGACTATGGAGGTCTTCCGGGGCTGCTTCTCGATTTGCCTTGTATTGCTCATACAGGGTATGTCTGAACGTTGGCCCCTCGCTGTCCATGGCTACCACAAGATAGTCAGGGACATACTCACGAATAAGCTTGAGCAAGGTTGAAAAAAACCCATAGACTGCAGAGATATTGTTACCTTGGCTATCTCTCATAGGATTGGCAAAAAAGCCATAATATGATCGGTAAATGAGTCCATAGCCATCAATGATGTAGAGTTTTTTCCTATCATCCAGCTCAGCAGGCAAAAAAACCTCTTCTTGCTGTGGCTGCTTTTTCATAATCTTCGGGGGAACGGAGAGCGTCTTATGTTTTGCTTCCTCTTTCAATTTTTCTTGATCATAATCCTGTTGACTGAACAACTCATCCATTGCATCCCCCTACCGTAATCGACAACATATCATAGGCCACATGCAGACCTTCGCCCAGCTGTGCTTCCAATTCACCATGACTCACATTATGACTTAGATGGGTAAAGTAGGCCACCTTCGGCTTAACCATGGCGACAAGAGCTTTAGCCTCAAAGATGCTATAATGGGTTGGATGCGGCCAATATCGCAGAGCACCGACTACCAATGCTTCCAAATTATAAAAATAGGGTAAGCTTTTTTGGGGAACTTCACTACAATCGGTGGCATAAAGGAAATTACCAACTTTAAAAGCAAAAATCTCCCGCTTTCCATGAAGAATGGGAATCGGAATTACGGAAAACCCTGCAATAGCAATCGCTTCATAAGGCACGAGGGGATGCAACCGAAGATGAGGAATGCCACCAGCAATATCCTCTCCACCCAATACATAACTGAATCGACTTTCAATTGCCGAAGCTACATCCGAACCACAATACACATTAAGACTGTGCTCCTTACAAAACACCCTTAGATCATCGATACCGTTGAAATGATCTGCATGGTCATGCGTATACAACACAGCATCCAAGGCGGTGATATTTGCTCTCAAGGCTTGAAGCCGGAACTCCGGGGTTGTATCGATGAGCAGTGTACGCTCATCTTTTGTTATGAGTATACTAGAGCGAGAACGTTTATCCTTGCTATCTAATGATTTACAAACAGGACAACTACAACCGATCACCGGCACGCCATGACTGGTGCCCGTTCCTAGGAATGTTACTTGCATACCACTCATCGTACCGTATCCATCAACTGCTTTACTGTAGTAGTCAATACCTGCTGCCCCTGTTTTGCCGCATCCCTAAGTTGTTGCTGAACCTCGGCACTATTGAGCAAATTTCGAAATTGCTGCACGGCTTCTCCTGAAAAATCAGGATTTCCCTGAAGTTCCGATACAGCATCCATTACCTGAGCATTTATCGATCCTTGTCTATAGGCAAAGCTAATACCGAGAAACTGCATGCTCATGCTAGGAATAAAGAAATATAAGATGAAAAACCCCACGACAGCAACAATGGTTGCTGACAACAGCGATCCAAAAAAACCTCGTTTCGCCATAACGGTATGCACTCCTTACTGATTACTCTATCACAGATGAGCAAAGGCGAAAAGCAACTCAGGCCCGGAAGATCCGGGCCTGAGAAAGATACATCAATAGATTTTACAACAAGGAGAACAACAGTGATACGCCGAACTTTCCTTCATCAAGAGGAGTATTGAACAAACGATCTACCTTAGCTGGCTCATTGAAGGTGTAGCTTGTATCAAGGGTGTAGTTGACACCAAGCATCAAATTACCAATGTTAAAATCAACAGTTGCACGATATGCCACTGGAGAATTCATGAACGTATCACCAAGGCTATCGAGTTCTACAGGACTATTGGTATCATCAAAAATGGTAAACTCACCGGTGTCATTATTCATTCGAACAATCCAGTTGGGTCCCATTCCAAATCCGATTCGGGCAAGGCCAAGGAGGTCCATGGAAATACCAGCGGTAGCGAGGGTTTCAATTTTAGTATATTCCACCGACGATATGGTTTCTTGGGAGAACTTACCAACGAGGTCTACTTGCGCGAGCAAGACCTTGAGGCGGACGTCGGCTCCCAAACTATAATTCTCAAAATCCATGAAGGCATCCAATAGCTCTTCATTCTCTGCATCAGTCTTGATCTGTCCAAAATCTTGATTATATTGAGCTGTAACACCAAAGCTCAAATCAAGCAAGGCAGCACTGAGGGCTGTAGGAAGCAATACACATACGATAAGCAAGGAAATTACAAATCTCTTTTTCATAATAAGACCCCTTTCTTTGTGTTAGTCATACTAACATATATGACTTAAATTTAGAACATTTTCAATGACAACGCAAGCGATATCATTCCTTTTTCAACATCAAATACTTCCCACCAGGTATCTTGATTGAGAACAGTACCAACGCTGGCACGACTTTCCAAAAGATACCGCAGTTTGAAGCCAATAGGACCGAACTCTGTACCAAGCCCTACCTGCAAATAGAAAGGACTTTCCCAGACAGCCTGGGTGAAACTCTTCTGTTGGGCGTCAACCTTACTCCCATCGGCAAGTTCATAATAGGACTTCGAATTTTCATCTGTACTTGTAGGAATATAGGTTACCCCTACCCCAGCACCAATTTCAAAAGCAAGCAAGGGCCCTAACACAGGAATACTCAAGGATGATATACCCAAAAGAAGAACCCCCTGTCCATCATCAGAACAGGTCATGGGAAAAACCAAAGCCTGAGCCTGCAAAAAAGCTACACGAGCACTAAGCTCTCCACTGAACAAATAGTTATCCGGGTCATTCATACCCAAAGAAAAATCCAAGGGCTCCTCTGGAGCATAGGCTGCACCAAAACCAAGACTTACATCAACCAAGTTCCGTGCTCCAACGAAGGACGGGACCAGTAGTGCGATTATGACCAACAACGCTGCAACTTTTTTTCGCATCTTGCGTAACGACTCCTCACCCTCTATAACAGTCCAGAGAAGAAATAGCTACAAAAAATTTACATTATTTTAGCAAAGTATCGTACAGTTTTACTATAAGTTTTCCAACTCATCCAACTCAGCCTGCCACAGCGCAAGACTGCTATCGCTACTCATACGCCAATCGCCTCTTGGAGACAGAGATACGGAACCAACCTTTGGGCCATCAGGAAGACAAGAACGCTTGAATTGCTGGGTGAAAAATCTCTTGTAGAACGTTTTCAACCACAGCAAAATCGTCTCAGAAGTATACACATCCTCGAAGGCTTGTACTGCAAGACGATGGATTTTTTTTGGAGAAAAGCCCCACCTGACCATCTGATACAAGAAAAAATCATGCAACTCATAAGGACCGACCAGTTGCTCGGTAACCTGGCTTATTGTGCCGTCCTCACTCGCAGGAAGCAACTCAGGACTTACCGGGGTATCGACAATATCAAGCAGGATTTTTTTTACAGGGTTGTCACTGATGGATGCTACATAGCTCACTACATATTTGACCAAGGTTTTGGGCACAGAACTGTTGACTCCATACATGGACATATGATCTCCATTATACGTTGCCCAGCCCAAGGCAAGTTCAGAAAGGTCTCCGGTTCCAACCACAAGAGCGTTATGCTTGTTTGCAAGATCCATCAAGACCTGGGTTCTCTCTCTGGCCTGACTGTTCTCATACGTGACATCCGTTATCGTAGCATCATGCCCGATGTCCTTGAAATGCTGTCTGACCGCTTTTTCAATAGAGATGGTCTTCAGTTCGACACCAAGGGCGGTTGCAAGTTTTGTAGCGTTGTTTTTCGTCCTCTTGGTAGTGCCAAAACCCGGCATCGTTACTGCAAGAACCTGATCTCTCGGAATTGAAAGCATATCGAAAGCTCTGACGGCAACAAGGAGTGCCAACGTGGAATCAAGACCGCCGGAGAGACCTATCACTACATTTGCACTATGCGCACTCTCGAGTCTCTTTTTCAAACCTAAGGCCTGGATATTCAAAATGGTTTCACAGCGTCGAATTCTGATCTCTTCATCCTCCGGCACAAAAGGAGTTTTTTCTATCTTTCTGGTAAGAGCGGCATCAGCAGGATCGAGGTTGAACATGATGCGCTGATGCGTCGATTGCTGATTTCCAAAACTCTGCATCCGAATCCGTTCAAGAGCCAATTTCTGTACATCTATTTGTGTAATCTGCAACCTGTCAGAAATTTGATACTGCTCAGCCAATATGTGTCCGTTCTCACAAATCAGATTGTGCGGCGCAAACACCACATCGGTGGTCGATTCTCCAAAACCGGCCGTACTGTAGAGGTAGGCACAAACCAAACGGGCACTTTGCACCGATATCATATTGCGCCTATACTCAGCTTTTCCCACCAGTTCGTTGCTTGCACTGGGGTTTGCGATGACCGTCGCGCCCGCAAGGGCATGATCGATGCTTACCGCGTGCGGAACCCAAAGATCTTCACACACCTCACACGAAAGGGTGAACTGTGGTACATCATTGCAGCTGAATAGCAAATGGGTACCAAACCAGGTCTTCTGCCCAAGCAATTCTATTTCATAATTTCCCTTTTGAGGGATCTTGAACCAACGCTTCTCATAGAACTCAAGGTAGTTGGGGAGATTCTGTTTAGGAACAACGCCCAAGATCTTGCCCTCTTTGAGCACAACTGCACAATTGTACAGACTGCCATGAACGTTAACCATTGAGCCAAGTACAATAAGCATGTCGCACTTGCTGCTCTGCTTGAGAATGGTGGCAAGAGCCTGAAGAGCTCCATCCTGCAATCGTTTTTGCAAGAACAGATCAGCACAGCTGTAGGAAGTCGTCACCAACTCAGGAAGCACGAGAAGCCTCACGTCCTGCTCTTTTGCCTCCTGAATTATTGAAACCACCGATTGAGCATTATAAACACAATCAGCGACACGAACTGAAGGAGAAGCTACTGCACACGTGATAAATCCGTCTTTCATGTTCGAATATCCCCTTTTTCCAAGATAGCGACAACCTCATGATGGAAGGTCTGAGGATAGAGGTCGAACATCCTCAGCTTCTGTAGAGTGTATCCCTCATGTCTGAAGCGTTGCAAGTCACGGGCAAGAGTAACGCTGTTGCATGACACATACAGGATTCGTTTTGGCTTGAAGCAAGCAATCATCGAAGGGACGCTCGCGTCCAGTCCGACACGCGGGGGGTCGACCACGACAGTATCCACTCTGCTCTTCGGCTTCTTCTTCCACCGTTCGACAGCACTGATGACATACTCACAATCAGGAGCATTCTGCTTTGCCAGAGCTAGACACTTCTGATCTCGCTCGACAGAGATGACAGTACGACCTTCTTTTGCAAGGAAAGCGCTGAACGTCCCTACTCCACTATAGAGATCCATCACTACGTCACCCACAGCACAGGCATCTATATACTCTGCCATAGCAGGTAGGAGGAAAGGATTCGATTGAAAAAAGACCTCGTTGGTAACCATAAACTGATGCGATCCTATGGTGATACGTACCGCTTTTCCTGACAGGGAAAAGCTGTCATCTCCAAGGAAGACCGGTACCTGAGAATACTCGCTTTGTCCTCTGCTCTTGTCGAATCTTGATTTTTGGGCAGCTTCGAATAAGCAATCCGGCTCGCTGAGCAGGGTGTTGAGTTTCTCTTGCAGCACGGCACAGGAGGTGATGGGCACCAACGCGTTGCTCTGCCTGGCAAGAAACCCTACGGTTTTTGCAGGTACGTCGACATGAAACCGAGCGCGGTTTCTGTAAGCCCAGCCTTGGCTAGCTACCGTACGTTCCCATTCAAAACTTGTACGGTCCACCCCTCCTAATCGCCTCAGGTTGTCTTCAACAATCGACTCTTTCAGTCTAGCTTGTACGTGTTTTTCTGCGTATTGGAAATCACAACCACCACAAACTGACCAATAAGGGCAGGCCGGCTCGATACGATCCTCGCTTCTTACAAGAATCTCATCAATTTTCGCAAAAGCATACCCACCCTTGTCCTGGGTTATTGAAACCTTCAGCGTCTCATCGGGCAAGGCATCTGCGATGAATACCTTCTTTCCCTCACGGGTTGTTGCCAGGGCCGAGCCTCCCTGAAGCAGCTTCTCAGTAGTGAGAACCATGTACGAATTCCTCTACATAAGAAGCGATGACCCCAAGGGCATCTTTATAGAATTGCGGGTCGCGCAAATCTATGTTCACCATCTGAGCTACCTCATCTGCACCAAGACAGCCTGTGTGAGCAAGCAATCGTTTATATTCACCAGGAAAATTGACAGAATCTTTTTTACTGTATGAATACAGGCCAAGACCGAAAAGCTGTCCAAAGGCATAGGGGTAGTTATAAAAAGCCAAATCACAAGAGTAATAGTGCCCCTTCACCGCCCACATGTACGGATGATATTCAGAGAGAGCCTCACCGTAGGTCTTTCTTTGCGCTTGCTCCATCATCCTACAGAGCTCGTTCGCAGAGAGCTCACCCTCCTTTCTCCGAGTAAACAGATCCGATTCAAAGTAGTACCTGCTGAGGATATCAACACATACCTGCGTTGACTCTTGCAAAAAATGCTCGATCAGATTTATTCTCACGCGCGCATCACCCTGCTTCAAAGCTCCCTGAAAGACGAGAAATTCACTGAAAATTGAGGCCGTTTCAGCCAACGTCATAGGATACGACCGTAAAAGGTGACTCTTGTCCAAAACCAAGGAATCGTGATAGGCATGCCCCAATTCATGGGCAAGGGTGGAGACAGCAGAGTATGTTCCATCAAAATTTGTAAGAATCCTGCTTTGACGAGCCAACGGAAAGGCCGTGTCGTAGGCACCGCCGACTTTGCCGCTTCTGCTCTCTGCATCGATCCAGTGCTCAGAAAATGCCTTGGCCGCAAAAGCACCCATCTCTTCACTGAATGAAGAAAACTGAGAGATTATGAACGTTTGGGCTTCTTCGAAGGTAAAATGCATCTCTTGCTCATTCATTGGAGCAAACAGATCATAAAAAGCACAGCATTCCAGATTCAAGAGTTTTGCCTTGTGCTTGAGGTACGTCCTGAACATGGGAAGGCTCTCTTGAAGGGCACTGATAAGTGCATCCAGAATTTGGCCATCAATGCGCGATTGTTCAAGACTGCGCGCAAGAGGGGATTCATACGCCCTTCTTGCATCCAAGGAGATTGTTGCTCCTTTTACTGAGTTCAAGGCAGATGCAAACGGTGTTTCATACAACTTAAGCAAAGCTAGTTCTCGTTCAAAGGACTGCTTTCGCACCTGCCTGTCTGCATGTGCGGCATCACTGCGAAGCTGCACCAAGGTTTTTGGCTGTGAAGCATCAAAACAGTGCTGTATGCTTGAGCCGAGGGCATCCTGCAGACGCGAGAAAGCATCAGCACCACTTCGCTGAAGGTCACTAGCCAAATCTTCCAAGAGAGGATCCATCTGATGTTGTTGCTGTAGAAGCATCTGCGAAAATACATATCGATAGGTTGCAAGATCCTCGGTGCTTAGTTGAGCCTTGTTTGCTGCAAGATAATTGAGAAATGCGACCTCCAAGCGTTGGACGACCAAGGAAGCCTCTTCAGTTTGAGATACGGCTCTCAAGTATGTTTCATTGGCAGTATCGGTGGTATAGCAAGCTGAACTATAGGCGCTCAAGTTCTCGAGATAATCGAGTATCAACTCATAACGCTCAAGCAGTTCCTTTAAACCTCTCAATCCACTAGCAAGATCATTTTCCAGTATCTTGGCTTCTTCGACCATCCAAGAGAGGTCTTGTAAAAATTCAGGGCTATCACAATCAGGATAGATGGGAGAAAGATCCCATCGAGGACAGGTATTCACAAAAACACACTCCTAGTTACAGATTCAAACCGTACTCGGCTATCTTATTAATCAAGGTTCTTCGACTGATGCCCAACTCTTGGGCTGCTCTGGTTCGATTCCCTTCCCAGCGATGCAAGGCTCTTACAATTGCATCGACTTCCACATCCTTCAGACTCTTTGCTTCCCCTGCTATAGGTTTGGAGTCTTCCTTGGTTTGTGCATGCAAAGAGATAGACCCTCTCAGATCCAGATCATCACATTGGATCTCCTCTGATGCAGTAAATATGACAGCCCGCTCCAGGATGTTCTCAAGCTCTCTGACATTGCCGTAAAATTCATGATTGCAGAGAATCTGCAAGGCATCTGCAGAGAATCCGGTCACCTTATGCCCCATCTGCCTGTTCAGGCGCTTGAGGATGCCTGCGGCAAGCAAGGGAATATCTTCTTTGCGGTCTCTCAACGGTGGGATTACGATACGCACTACGTTCAAACGATAGAAGAGGTCTTCCCGAAACAGGCCGTCACGCACCTGACTCTCCAAATCCTTGTTCGTCGCTGCAATGATTCTGGCGTTGATCGGCATGGCTGTAGTTCCCCCAAGTCGCGTTATCCGTCGGTCCTGCAAGACTCTGAGGATTTTCACTTGCAACGAGAGCGGCATATCACCAATTTCATCAAGGAAGAGCGTTCCGCCGCTCGCCAACTCAAACATGCCGGTCTTACGCGCTGCAGCACCGGTGAAAGCTCCTTTTTCATACCCAAAAAGTTCACTCTCCAGGAGGTTCTCTGGAACTCCTCCGATATTGATGGCAACAAAAGGCCCTGACTTGACTGGACTGCTTGCATGTATCTCCCTGGCTACCACCTCTTTTCCTGTTCCACTCTCACCGGTGATCAGAACCGTTGAGTTGGTGTCAGAGATCTTGGAAATCACATCCTTGATTTTCTTGATCGAGCTGCTCTCTCCTACGAAAATCTGCTTGTCGTCATCGTAGTTGTTCCTCGTCTCGCTCTCTACGAGATTTCTCAATTGTTGGGCTTCAACAAGCTTCTTGAGTCGAATCACCAGCTCTTCTGGGTCGAAGGGCTTGACGATGTAATCCTGGGCACCCTCCTTCAGAGCGCTGACCGCATCGGTGATCTCTCCATGGGCGCTGATCATGATAATCGGCATACGAAACCCTTCACTGCGGATCCAATTGATCAAGGTCAGTCCATCAATGCCGGGCATTTTCAGATCAATGAGTGCAGCGTCATAGGCTTCCTCTCTGAGCATGCGTTGGGCAGACAGTCCATTTTCAGCACAATCACTCTCTATTCCATCCAAACCAAGATAGCGGTGCATAAGATCCCTGATATTCGGTTCATCATCAACAATAAGTATTTTCATCAACCCTATTCTCCCCTCTTTTTGACAGGGTTTATGGTTTTCGGAAGTATGACTTCTGCCACCGTACCTCCACCCTCACGACCATACAATCGAATCTTGCCACCGCGAGCTCTCACAAATTGTTGAGAAATGGAGAGACCGATGCCCGATCCATGAATCTTGGTGGTAAAGAAAGGATCAAAGATTTTCTTTGCGTCAGTGAGCTTGATACCATCACCTCTGTCCATCACAAAAATATGAACATACCCTTTCTTGTCATTGGTAATTCTTACCTCAACCTCAGGATCCCTGTCCACAGTGCTTTCTACGGCATTTTTTAATAAGTTCTCAAATACTGAACGGGCACGATCGCCGTCGATCAAGATTTCATATCGCTGGTTGCTTGTGAACCGGATCGGCTTGTCAAAACACTTGATCAACGAGGATAGAAGCTCCGTCAAGTCCACATGGACCGGTCTTCCGATGGGATTGCGCAAGAAATCGCTGACCTTGTTGGTCAGTTGTGTCAATCTTTGCACTTCCTGTTCCATGAGCATGAGGTCTTTCGCATTTTCCTTCGGAAGCAATTTCCTCAGCAGAGCAAGCTGTATAGTGATGGCGCTCAACGGATTTTTTATCTCATGGGCAAGGGTTCGTGCTGCTTGACCAAGATTCACCAAGCTCTCCTGCTTGGCTATGGTTTCTCTATACCGACGATTGTTTCGATAAATACTCAACACAAGCAGGAACAAACTGATCAAGGTAAGTGTACTGACTATCCCGATAACCATGATGACCATCACACGATGATGATAATTCTGCCCATCGAAATGCAGGTAGAGTACATCAGGAAAATCAATGGGAGTTGGAAGCAATCCACTCTCGGTAAGTGTCAACTCCCCGGTATCAAGCAAAATGGTGAGTCTGCTGAAACGGATATACTCAATCATTCCCGTTTCTCTGTTGTAGGTTGCCGTCCCTGTATTGGCACCAGTTCTGCCCATCTGCCCCGAGGGACTGAATCGATCGAGCGGGATGGTCATGGGCACACTTCCGAGACTAAGCACCTTGCGCCCCATCGAGCTATAGACCCCTATTCCGAACACATTCTCTTCCTGCATGGTCTTCAGCGCTTTCGAGGTACTGTCCTGCAATGCAAGAAACACCGAATTAAAGGCACGCTCAGCCTCGCTCTGCATCCTGAGTTCTTCACGCTCGAGCAAAGCAGAGGTCAAGAATATCACCAAGCCGATAAGCACAATAAAGGCGAAGGCGAGACTGGTTATGACAATGAAAGACTCCTTTCCATCGACAATCATCCACCGTGTTTTCTTAGCATTCAAAAAAGTAGTCCCCCGAAATTCCTATTCGTAATTGAGGGCATCGATCGGATCTAGTCTGGAAGCTTTCATTGCAGGATACCACCCAAAAAAGACACCGACAAACATGGAAAAGCCCAGTGCAAGTATGACTGAGGTATACGATAAATGCAACGACCAATCCAACACATTGGTTACACCATAGCTCAATAGCGCCCCAAGGGCGATACCAAGCAGGCCACCTATGATGGTCAAGGTCAACGCTTCACAGATGAACTGTCCCCTGATCACATTCGGGCTTGCGCCAAGGGCCTTTCGGATGCCGATTTCCTTGGTTCGCTCAGCCACAGAGACCAGCATGATGTTCATGATTCCAATACCTCCCACAAGCAGGCTGATAGCCGCAATGGCCGCGAGGAATGCGCTGAAGGTGCCGGTGATCTGGTTTGCCATTTCAGCAAGTGTTGCTGGACTGAAAAGATTGTAACCACTAGAACCTACAATATCATCAAGGTACTCGGTAATTCGGTTAGACACCTCGATCGTGTCGTAATCGGAGGCAATTTTCACAACATAGGCCCCTACTGAAGACGTTCGTATAAAACGCTGTCCATAGGTGTTGTACGGAATGAACACAGTATTGTTGTAGGAAAGGTTGAATGTGGCGTCTTTTGGTTCAAGTACGCCGACCACCAAATAACTTTTTGCTTGATTTCTGAAGATGCTGATATAGTTCCCTTCTGCACTCTGATCAGGAAACAGCGTCTCTGCGATAGATGATCCAATTACTGCCACTTGCCTGCGGTTAATGTTGTCCAGAGCAGAGAAGAAATTGCCTTCTGCAAACTCCAGGCCCAACACGGAGCCATAATCAGAGAGAACCCCCGAAACTGAGGCATTCATGGACTCTTGTCCATAACGGATTCGTCCAGAACTGTTGTTCTGTGGAAGAACTATCTGAATGCCCTCGACATCGCGGATCAGCATGTCGCTGAACTGCTCATCAAAGGTTCCTGTCGATCGTTGTCCAGAAGAGGGGTAGATGGTTACCATATCCAAACCACCGGTAGCGATGCTTTCGGTAATCGATTGGCTTGCACTTTGGCCGATGGTGAGAATCGCTACGACCGAAGCCACTCCAATAACTATCCCGAGTAGAGAAAGCGCCGTACGCATCTTGCTTCCACGCATGGCCGAAAACGCTAGTTTAATGTTTTCAAGAAGCATAGCCTTCCTCCAATTTTCCATCACGCAAACGGATCTGCCTCAAGCTGCGCATGCCGATTTCCCGGTCATGGGTAACCAGGATCACCGTACGTCCTTCACTATGCAACTCTTCAAAGAGTTCCATGATTTGATTACCTGTCTTACTATCCAACGCTCCTGTCGGTTCATCAGCGAGGAGAATGGAGGGGTTGTTCACCAAAGCTCGTGCAATGGCAACACGTTGTTTCTGTCCTCCGGAAAGTTCGTTCGGACGATGGAGCAATCTATCTGCCAAACCCACCCGTTCCAAGGCATCGGCGGCTCTTTGTCTTCGCTCCCTTACCCCGACGCCCGCATAGAGCAGAGGGGTGATGACATTTTCCAACGCGGTGAGTTTACCCAGGAGGTTGAATTGCTGAAAAACAAATCCGACCTTTCTGTTTCGGATATAAGCCAACTCGGTCTCATTCAAACCTGCGGTATTTTCACCGTCAATATCGATAAGCCCGGTAGTGGGAGTATCCAGGCATCCGATGAGATTCATCATCGTCGACTTTCCACTTCCTGAGGGACCCATGATGGAGGTGAACTCACCCCGTTTGATATCCACGGACACCCCATCCAGGGCTTTGACAACAAAATCCCCTACTACATAATAGCGTTTGACATCCTGTAGATGTATTACACTTTCAGTCATATCAGAACATCCTCATTGCAGGCCCTAATGGATTTGAAGTATCGGTACGTCTGACAATCAGAGTATCACCTACTTTCAAATCACCACTGAGCAACTGACTGATACCCTCCCCAAGATATTTCACTGTCACAGGAACTCGTACGGTAGAGCCATCTGCAAGCTTCTTCGTCACTGAAGAACTTCCCCGGGTAGTGGTAACTGCACTTTGCGGCAGCAACACCAACTTGGTCTCTCCTTCGCTGGTAATAGAGCCTTTGAAGGTATACCCTGGAGCTATGGAAGGAGGAGGATTGGGAATAGTCAATTCCACATCCATAACCCCAATTCCCTGATTGGTATATCGTCCAAGCATTGGAATATAATCCACAAAGGCCTGGAGAGAAGAATCGGAATAAGAATCAAAATACAGAACGGCCTTTTGTCCAATCTCAACATACTGCATATCAATCTCATCAATTTCGACTGTCGCCTTCAATGTGGAGCGATCGATGATGGTCATGGCAGTCGACCCGGCATCAAAGTAATCGCCTTCATTGACATTCACCACTGCTACAACACCATCAAAATTTGCATACGCTTTTGTATAATCAAGATTGTTCTGTGCCGCTCTCAATCGTAATTGTGTCAATTCAATCTCACGTTCACTGCCGGTAAGCTTCACCTTTTCCAGTTCAGCTTCCAAGTTTGCTACATTGAAAAGCTGGTTGGTATTGTCCAATGCAATCAGGACGTCCCCTTTCTTTACACGGTCGCCTTCCTTCACAAAGACATCGGTTACTGCACCGGTGGCTCGTAGTACAACCTTTTGTATATCATTCGGTTCAACATACCCAGACAGATCAATCGTCGTGGTAAAGACACTCTCATAGACTTTGGCCTCAACTTCCCTGACTGCTGACACTGCTGCTTTTTCCTCAGCCCATGGCAGTCGATTATTCGTCTTGTAGAATGTATAGAGATACAGACCGAACACAATCAGGCCAAGGATGACAAAGGTGATGACCAAGCGCTTGATCCGCTGTGCCCGCATTTTCTTTCGTAGTTGGTTTCTTACCAAGTGTTCCGTATTCATTTCAGTGGATGTATCGTGCATAGGAAACATTCTCCTTTATATTTGTAGCGTACGAATCTGATTTTCAAGCCTCAAGCCATCAAGCAAGGTTGTTTGCAAGG
Organism: uncultured Sphaerochaeta sp.; assembly: GCA_964547185.1. Lineage (GTDB taxonomy): Bacteria > Spirochaetota > Spirochaetia > Sphaerochaetales > Sphaerochaetaceae > Sphaerochaeta. The sequence continues at coordinate 41,998 of CAZJMG010000005.1, read as the reverse complement.
TATAGGCATCCATCTCAACATCAAACTGCGCATCATCGACAGCCTGCTTATTGACCAAACCTCTCTCAAAGAGGTTTTGTTGCTGCTTTAAAACATCCTTGTTGTAATTAATTGACTGCTTGAGCAAGTCATAATTCAATTTCCAAGAAGCGATGGTACTTTCCAGTTCAAATGCCTTCTGCAGGTAGTCCTGCAAGGCAGTGTTGTAGGAAATTTCTGCACGCAATACATCATTCTCCAGCTTCTGCAGAGTAAGCATGTCTACTGAACTGGTTGGGTTGTTGCTCCATGTCCCCGATACTGACAAAGAGGGATTAAATGATTGATTAACCATATTATACGTACCAGCAACCGTCCCTTTTACTTCAAACTGGTTTGCAGTAAAGGTTGCTTGTGCATTTGCTTTTATTTTGTCTTGGTTGGCTGTGGGATTCAAAGCAGTGGGAGTCTTATCAGAGCTGTAAACCCCTATTGAACCTCCCACAACAAGACTCGTATTCGTATACTTCGCCTTTTCAAGATCTCGATTCTCCTTAGCTACCTCCCAGGCAAGCTTTTCATTCGCTACAGTACTGTTGCCTGTAGGAGAAACGGTGAATACAAGATTCGGTTCGTCAATTGCACTGACACCTTCCCAGGTAAATCCGAATGTATTTGCAAACTGCTTGAGCAGCAAGGTTCGAGTGGAAACAAGACTCTCGAGCGAGGCTTGTTTCACCCTGATCAATTGCTGCTGCCCTTGATAGACCAGTCCATCTTCTCGAATAAGTCGTAAAGCAAGATTTTGCTCAAGGGTGCGTTTCAAGTCCTCGATTTCTTTCTCTGTGGTCTTGATGCTCTTCTCATTCTTTAAGAGATCGCCGATCTGGGTGTACAGATTTGTGATGAAGGCAAGCTTGCTTGATTCATAGGTGGTTTTAGCAAGAATTTCAGTTTGCCTGTCGAGCAAGCTTTTTCGGTTGTCTGCAGTATAGCCATACGTAAAGGTATGATTCAGAGAGAGCGCCGGGTTTACTAGATAGGAGGTATAAGGAGCATCGATTTCTGCCGATCCTGTTGATACTTGTATAGTGGTCTTCCCTTCATTGGGAAGTATGAAGGAGGCTGTTGCACCACTGGTGGAGAACGTGGTGCTGCCATTAAAATCGGTAGTGACGTTTCCAGTGGTTATCGTGATTCCCACCTCTTCCTTGGCTTGATTGGCTATCAGGCTAAGCTCTGCGTTCTTTTTTGAAAGTTCCAAATCCCTCATTCTACTGCTTTGAATCAAAGCAGTATCAACAAGGGTTTTCAGAGGAACAGCAAAAAGCGGTAGAGTAAAGAAAAACAGCAGAAGGATTAGAGTGAACCTTCTTGTCTTATGAATTGTATGCATCTATAGTAGACTCCTGTTGATAGTATACGATGTCCTCAATACTATCCTACGCCAAAAAAATTACAGCAACCATCTGGCCCCCAACTCCACAAAAACTACAAAAGTCTTTGCCCGCCATCCACCACAAGCTCTTCTCCGGTGACAAATGAGGCGTGCAGCAAGTAATCCACTGCACGATACAAGTCCTTCTCACTACCGGTTCTTTTCAAAGGAAGCCGCTCATTCATTGCAACAAAGTATGCATCATCCCCGTTGGAAAGAATTGCACCGGGGCTGATGGCATTCACCCGCAGAATCGGGGCAAGAGCACTGGATAAGGCCTTTGTCTGCATCAAAAGGGCTCCTTTTGCACAATAGTAGGCTGGCCTGCTTTTTGTGGGACTGCTGAGCTTGCTGTCTAGTATATTGATCACAGAGCCTTGTGCAGATCTTTCCTTCAGATGGAGATATAGGTATTGAGAGAGAAAGAAGGGAGCAGTAGCGTGCAAATCCATAAGCGAATCATACGCCTCGATTGTTGTCTGCTCCATGGTAAGGGAAGGAAATACAGATGCGTTGTTTATCAGATGGTCGATCCTGCCATAGGCACCTGTGGCCTCGCCAAACATCTGTTTCAGTGCAGATCTGTCTCGCAAATCAGCCTGCACGATTGCACAGGATAGCTCTTTCTGCAAGTTTAGCGCGGCATCCCTGCTCTGACAGTAATGCAACACCACATGATAGCCACCTTGGGTGAGGGCTTTGCAAAGATGAGAACCAACACGTCTTGCTCCTGCAGTAACCAATACAACTTCTTTCTCTACCATAGCGTTCTTACTATACAGAGCATGTTGCCGATTGGCAATCAGAGGAGTATATTCAAGGTATGTTGAATAACTTCAATACCAAAGAAGGATGTACAGAAGCGTGAGTAAAGAAACTAAAAATGATAAGGACTGGAAAGAGACGTTCAAGAAAAAACTAAACATTGAACCGGGAGTACACCTCGGAGAACCAGGAGGAAAGGACAAGAAAAAGTTCACCTTCTCCTTCTGGTATTTTTTTATTATCTTGATGATCTTTCTTGCTCTCAACACCTTCATGGTAAGCAGACAGTCCAATGTGATCTCAATTGATTATACGCAGTTCAAATCATTGGTCGAGAACGGGACGATACGCAGAGTAGCCATAGAACAAGAACGCTACATCGGTTATCCGTTCACCAGAGAAGAAGTGGTGAGCGACCTCAGTTCGTTCTCGTCAGATACCAATCTTTCAGCATATACCCAGGCGTACAGCACCTATAAGGTAGATGACCCAACCTTCATCCCCCTGCTTGACAAGAAGGGTGTGGAGTATTACGCAACTCCACCTGTAAAACCGAGCCTTTTCTCCACCCTGCTCAGCTATGTACTGCCCTTTGTGTTCATTATGCTTATCTGGCGGTTCCTCTTTTCAAAAATGGGAGGAGGAGGACAAGGGGTGCTCTCTTTCAACCAAAACAAGGCAAAGATTGTTGCAGAGGGAGACACGGGCATCCGTTTCGATGACGTCGCCGGTGCTGACGAGAGCAAGTATGAGCTGGAGGAAGTGGTTGACTTTCTCAAACGCCCGGAAAAATATACCGAAATCGGGGGTAAAATCCCCAAGGGCGTCTTGCTTGTAGGACCTCCGGGAACCGGTAAAACCCTCCTTGCCAAAGCGGTTGCAGGAGAAGCAGGTGTACCGTTTTTCAAGATGAGTGGTGCAGATTTTGTGGAAATGTTTGTTGGTGTCGGAGCTGCAAGGGTGAGAGATCTTTTCAGGCAAGCGCGAGAGAACAGCCCCTGCATCATTTTCATTGATGAAATTGATGCCATAGGTCGTTCCCGTGTTTCTGCAGGGATAGGAGGAAATGACGAGCGAGAGCAGACGCTCAATCAGTTGCTGGTGGAGATGGACGGGTTTGACTCAAGGACAGGTGTCATCATCCTTGCGGCTACAAACCGACCGGAAATACTCGATCCTGCCCTACTCAGACCGGGAAGATTCGATCGGCAGGTCTTGATCGACAAACCAGATCTTGAAGGACGGCTCGCCATACTGAAGATTCATACCAGGAAGATAAAACTATCAGATGATGTGGATCTGAGAAAGATTGCACAAAGCGCTGCAGGGCTCGCCGGTGCAGACCTTGCAAATATTGCAAATGAAGCTGCTCTTATGGCGGTAAGGCAGCAAAGAAAATCAGTCATGCATGCTGATTTTGAGGAAGCCATTGAAAAATCAGTTGCCGGGCTGGAAAGAAAGAGCCGACTGCTCAATAGCAAAGAGCGAGAACGGGTTGCCTACCATGAAACCGGGCACGCTCTCACTGCCTATCTTACAGAAGGCGCTGAACCGGTAAGCAAGATAAGCATCGTTCCCCGCGGCTTGGGTGCCCTCGGGTATACCCTGCAATATCCTACAGAAGATCGTTTCCTACTCAGCGAAAAAGAACTGCTTGGAAATATCGACACCTTACTCGGCGGGCGAGCGGCAGAGGAGGTCGTCTACAATGAAATTTCCACAGGAGCAGGGAACGATATCTCCAGAGCAAGCGACTTGGTCAGAAGAATGATCACTGAATTCGGGATGAGCGAACGCTATAGGAACATCACCCTCCCCACCACCCAAAGTGGTATTGCCGGAATTTCAGGATCTCGTGAATACTCAGAGAAAGCACAAGAGTATATCGACAATGAGACGGCGAGGATTGTCAATGAACGCTATGCGTTGGTAAAGGGAAATCTTGAGAAAAATAAGAATGCCCTTGAAATCATCACGCAAAAGTTGCTTGAGAAGGAAGTAATCAATGGAACAGACTTCCAAGCTCTTGCAAAAAGTGAGGTCATTGTCTAATCTGCTCACGTATGATAAAGAAAAAAATTGAAGGAACGCATATAGCAGAGCATCTCGCCACCATACCAGAAGATGGACGCGAGGTGTTTCTTTTGCATAATGATCAAATCCGTGTGACAGCCATCGGGGCAACGACCCTGATCAATGAGATGCGAGCAAACCATGAGCTGGGGTTGCTTGAAACGTATGTACTTGGCCAAGCCTATCTTGCAGGAGCTCTCTTAAGTGCCACTGTGAAGGGAAACGACCGGGTACAGTTGAATATTGAATGCGGAGGACCCATAGCAGGGGTATTCGTAGAATCATGGGCAGTGGGAGCTGTGAGAGGTTATTTGAAGCATAACCCCATACCTTTGAAAGAACCCTTGAAAAGTCTCGATCTCAATGAACTCTATGGGCCTGGGTTTATCTCGGTTACCAAGTTGCTTGAAGGACACAAGAGTCCGTTCACCGGACAGATCATGATGACGTATGGCGATTTAGCCAAGGATCTGGCGCTCTACTACCAACAATCGGAGCAAACACCGTCACTGTTTTTGCTCTCCATTCACTTTGACAAGCAAGGGGAAGTCCGTGGCAGCGGAGCCCTCTTCTTGCAGGCTATGCCAGGCTGTGAAGAAGGCATTTTGGAACAATTGCAAAACCAAGCAGACAATTTGCCTTCACTTGGAGCCTTCCTTGAAAAAGGAAGATCGATTAGAGAGTATGTTGAGCAACAGTTTGCACCGTACGGCATTCGTCATCTTGCACACCAGCCTCTGGCTTTCTCCTGTCCTTGCTCAAGAAAACAGTACAGCAACTATCTTGCGAATCTGAGCAAGGATGAACAAAAAGACATCCTAAAAAACGGGCCTTTCCCTCTGGAGGTGGTCTGCGTCAACTGCAACAGCAAGTACCACTTTGAACAGTTCGAACTTGACCACCTGTTTTCAGAAACAGCGGGAGTATCACAATGATTTTTTTTGCAACCTCAGCCCTATACCTGAACGACATAATTGAAGAAGAAGCAAGACTAGCCGGCGCTACCGAGATCAAGGTGGTCAGCGGAGGTGTCGAATTTTCTGCAGACCTTGCTGCTGCATACCGATTCTGCCTCTGGTCACGAACAGCAACCCGCCTCTTACTTGGCCTTTTTGTTGACGATGACATCAGATCAGCTGATGAACTATATGAAGCGTCGATACAAATACCTTGGGAAGAATGGCTTAATCCTGAAATGACCTTTTCCGTCACAGAGACAGCAAAAAATTGTCCCTATTTGAAGAACTCTCATTTTGCAGCCATCCGTCTCAAAGACGCAATCGTTGACCGCATCAAAGAAAAATTTGAGGGAGCACGTCCGTTGGTCGACAAGGAAGACAGCGATGTTGTGTTCCACATACACATTGAAGGTGAAAATGTTGCTTGGTATGTTGACTTCTCAGGACGAGGCCTTCATCGACGCGGCTACCGTGTAGCCCAGACCGATGCAGTACTAAGCGAATATCTCTCCTGCTCAGTGCTGTACCGAAGTGAATGGAAAAAAACCATCGAGAAAACAGGCGAGATTCCGTTTCTCCTCGATCCTTTTTGTGGCAGCGGAACAATTGCCATCGAGGCAGCGCTGTACGCTAGTGAACGCGCTCCTGGATTGGTGCAGGCTCGCAGGTTCAACTTCATGGATCTTCCCATTCATGACCCCGATCTCTATGAGGAAGTAGTGGATGAGGCACTCAAACGCGCTGAGGATGCAAAGGCTAAAAACATTGCCATCGCAGCGTGGGACATCGATCCAAAAGCAGTTGCTATCGCAAAGAAACACGCACAAATTGCCCAAGTTGATCATTTGATTGACTTTCAGGTCAAGGATTTCTTGAGCTTGCAGACCAGCGATGTACCGCCTTGCTACGGTTATATTGTCACCGACCCTCCTTATGGCTTCAGGATGGATCCGGATTCCGATCTCAATGGACTGTATCGCAAAATGGGCAATCAACTGAGTACCTTGTTTGGAGGATGGCATGTGGCAATCCTTTGTGGACAGCAACAACTTCTCAGTTATGTGGACATGAAACCAGACAGGACCAACACGGTCAACAACGGTGGAGTAACCTGCCAAATCGCCCATTACTACGTTTTCACGGAAGAAGAACGACAGCAGATGATCCAAAGAGCCATCGAAAGGAAACAAGAGAGACTCTCTCGTCCTTTGAGCGAAGGCGCGCAAATGGCGTACAATCGCCTTGTCAAGAACCTTTCAGTCTTGCGCCCGATCATGGAGGAGCAGAAGGTAAGCTGTTATCGTATCTATGATGCTGATATGCCTGAATATAGTGCTGCAATAGATATGTATGAAAACAAGTACATCAGTTTGCAGGAATATGCGCCACCTTCAACCATCGAAACAGAATCTGCACTCAGACGCCTGGGAGAACTCATCGACGCCACAGAGCGTGCAACAGGCATTGACAGAGAACAAATCCATGTAAAGCAAAGAACCATCCAAAAAGGTGCAAAGCAGTATGAGAAGATGGCCAGCAGTGACAAGTTTTTCATCATCAATGAGAACGGGGCAAAATACCTGGTCAACTTCACCGATTATCTTGATACCGGGATCTTCCTCGATCACCGACCGATTCGCTGTCAGATTGCAAACATGGCAAAGGACAAACGGTTCTTGAATCTTTTTTGCTATACCGGCACGGCAACAGTGCAGGCAGCAAAAGGAGGAGCCTTGAGCACCGTCAGCGTTGATGCTTCTGCAACCTACCTGGACTGGGCGGTGAAGAACATGGAACTGAATGGATTCAAGGGTATGAATCACTTTTTCTACAAGAGTGATTGCATCGAATATCTCTATAACACCTATGATCGTTACGACTTGATCTTCTGTGATCCTCCGACCTTTTCCAATGGAACAGGCCGTGACACCTTTGACGTTCAAAGAGACCAGTTCAAGTTGATCAGGGCATGCATGATGCATCTTGACCCAAAAGGCGTCTTGATTTTCAGTTGTAATTATCGGAAGTTCCAGATGGATGAACAGTTGATGCAAGATTTTGACATACAGGATATCACAGCTTCAACGATTGCCGATGATTTTGCACGTGATCAGAAAATTCATTACACATTTCTCATCCGCCATCGTGCGCTGGCCAAAGTGGTACTGACAAAACCCAAAGGCAAGATAGTACGTCGAAAATAACAAAAGAGAACAAGTAGTTATGCAAGAAGCAACAATACCCTGTCCACACTGTAATCATGCCAACGTGCAGAGGTTGACCACCACAGTTGATTTAGCAGAGCATCCCAAGCAAAAGCTTGCCATTCTGACAGACTCATTGTTTACGGTTAGCTGCGCTCACTGCCAAAAGCAGTACAGCATAGAACATGAGCTTATGGTGCATGACAAGAAAAACAGATATGCATTACTGCTTACCTTGCAAGACAATCTTTTCGAATTGGATGCCTCGGTTTCGGGTATCGAGGCAACAGAATTTGACACTCTGCGTCTGGTTGGCAGCAATGCACAGCTCAAGGAAAAAATACTGCTTTTTGATGCTGGTCTCAACGACCAGGTCATTGAGCTGTGCAAGCTGTATCTTCTGATGCAGTCACAGCAGCATCAACTCCTTTTTGCCGAACACCAAACAGCAGAAAACAAGCTTATCTTCTCTGCCTTGGATGAAAAGGGAGCGTTGCAGTGCTCGGTTGCTTGTGACTATGGGTTGTATGCACAGCTAGAGAAGACTGTGCATACATTCTCCCTTACGCCGCATCACTTTGTTCTCGTCGATCAAAGCTACGCGTATGAGCAAATTAGAAACAACGCTGGCCTGTAACCTTATGACAGGTATCACACCTGTAGCAGATCTCATGCTCCATCACCTTACCCTGTACGAACTCTTGTGTGCTGCTTAGGGTGGTCTGGGCAATATTTGAGAGCGCTTCCTTGGTCAAGAACGCCTGATGACTGGTAACCAGTACATTAGGCATTGAGATCAACAACATAAGAATATCGTCATCCAAGATGGTGCTGCTGCGATCTTCGTAGAAGACCTCACCTTCCTCCTCATAGACGTCCAGAGCCGCCGATCCAATCTTCTTGCTCCTGATACCTTCGAGCAAGGCTTGGCTGTCGACCAATGCCCCACGGGAGGTATTTACCAAGACCACTCCATCCTTCATCATGGCGATTGTTTCTCGGTTGATGAGATGCACGGAATCCTCGGTAAGAGGGCAATGCAAACTAATTACATCACTTTCCCTGCAAAGTTGTTCGAAACTGCAATAGGTAACGGCAAGCGACTCATTCGGATAGGGGTCATAGGCAAGGACACGCATCCCAAATCCTTTACAAATATCTATAAACACCCTGCCGATTTTTCCAGTTCCGACCACACCGATGGTCTTTCCATACAGGTCGAAACCCACCAAACCATTTAGGGAGAAGTTCAATTCACGAGTCCTTGCAAAACTACGGTGAGTGTGTCTAACGACACTCAAAAGCAAGGCCATGGTATGCTCTGCAACAGCGTAGGGTGAGTATGCCGGTACTCTCACTACGTGTATTTTCCCATAGGCTGCCTTGAAGTCGATATTGTTGTATCCTGCACACCGCATTGCCAAAAGGCGGGTTCCCCCCTCATACAGTTCATCGATCACCGTTTTTGTGATTGTGTCATTTACAAAGGCACAGACCACAGAGAACCCTGATGCCAACGCAGCAGATTTCTCATTGAGTTTAGATTCAAAATACGTAATCTCAACTTCATGTTCAGGTGCAAACCTATCAAACCACACCTTGTCATAAGGCTTTGTATCAAAAAAGGCAATTTTTGTCTTCATTTGTTTCTCCTGCTCTATAAAACCACTTCTTCAAGCACATCAATCAACAACTGATAATCCCCGTCGATTGCGCTGATGTCCGCCTCAAGCAACCGATCGGAATCCACATGCGCCCAATCGATATCGTATCCTGCGTTCATCGTCATCTGATAGAAAAAGAGCCTTGCGGCTCTCCCGTTTCCATCACGAAACGGATGCAAGGCCTCGACCTCTCCCATAAAGAATGCCAAATCATTGATGAATGTCATTCTATCAAGATTCACAAGGTAGTGTTCCTCTCGTAATCTGTTGAAAATATCTTCTGCCGCACTTTCGATATACTCAGGATTACAAAAGACCGTTCTTTTAGCCGCAGTATTGGTCCTGATTTGGCCCGCTGTAGGATAGACATCTGAAAACATTCTTTCATGAATGCTCTTCAAATAACTGAAGTCGTACGTATTCTGAATACCCTCTGTGAGCATTTGTGCAGTACGGAAATTTGCAATCGAGGCTTCAATGCGCCTTAGTTTCATCCGCTCCTTGATTGAAAAATAATTTACCAAGGTCTTGGTTCCCGGATAGTAGGAACACTCGCAAGAAGGCGCTGTATACCCTACGTCTATGCCATGTTCTTCTATATAGCGTTGAATAGTCTCATCTGCAGTCACCTCTTGGGTGAGAATGCATTTCAACGTTTCTTCCTCTGTTGTCGATAGTTCATACCCTTCTGCTTCATAGTTGAACTTGATATAGTCGATGCATGCTTGCACTCGGCCTGCTTTCATAATTATGCCTAACCATCCTTTTGCCATATCACATCTTATAACGATGCATACAGCAATACTCTCTGATCCTATGATAGTCATAGCCAAGAAGCGTGGTCAAGGGACATCAAAGAAAAAGAGCCCATCTCTGGGCCCTTTTCTCATTTTTAGCATCTCTTAGAAGGAGAAACCCATATATACGGTCCCTTCTGCGAACTGCGGGTTTCCTGTCTCGCTGAGTACAAACCCGTACTTTCCACCAACACCCATTCTGAAGGTATTGTTGAACTTGTACTCCAACGATCCCTTGGCAAAGGCGCCATACAGATAATCTCCTGTATAGTCTGGAAGCCAGGTAAAGAATCCACCAACACCAAGATTGAGGTCAACCTTGCCCAAATCAATATTGAGCATCGGGGCTGCAGAAACACTTACGCCATGATCGAATCTGCCCAAGGCTGTAGCGAAATCAAAGCCAAAGACTTCCTTGGCAACATCACGCCAACCACCGCTGGTGAGGTAAGGAGTATAGGCAACAGCAAGGTCAACACCAAGACCAAGCTTGTCATTGAAGGTAATCATGTTCTTAAGCGCTACTCCAAGCTCTGCTTGGAAATTATATCTATGGTAGGATCCAATCTTAGGATCAGTATAATTGAAGGTTCCCCCGAGGCTGATCATTGTTGCAGAGCGGCTCTCAACAACCTTCTTTTCCTTAGGTTCTTCTGCTGCAACAGGTTCCACCTCAGCAGCGACAACTACTTCTTCCTCGATGACAGGCTCAATCTCTTCTGCAATGACATCCTCTGCTACAGGCTCGATTTCAACAGGTGCAATCTCCTCTGCTGCTGCAATCTCTTCTGCTACAGGCTCGATTTCAACAGGTGCAATCTCTTCTGCTGCTGCAATCTCTTCTGCTACAGGCTCGATTTCAACAGGTGCAATCTCCTCTGCTGCTACAATCTCTTCTGCTACAGGCTCGATTTCAACTGGTGCAATCTCCTCTGCTACCACCACTGGCTCTTCAGCAACCATTGTTTCAATCGGATCCTCAGGGGGGAACATGGCCAAGGCAACAGAAACGGCACTTTCACTGAAGTGAATTCCGTCATATGACTGCTGCAAATACAGCGAATAATCTCTTGTTCCATCAAGGCCACGTTCAGTATAGCTGTTGACACTCGCATCAACTACAGTCCAACTGTCGTCATCTTCCCCATCGAGCTGATAGCGAAAGGTTGTCACCATCGGGTCTTCAAGCAACCATTCCCATGTTACAACTACAGGGACAGCAAATACTAAAGCAGGCATCAAGACAAAAATTGCCAGTATCGCGATACATTTCCTTTTCATACGTTTCAACTCCTCTGCATAGTCTCAATCGGGAGACTTCAATACCTCACAGGTATTATCTGAATCATACACGTCTGTAGCAATTATAACAAGCGAAGAAGCCAATAGTAACCCCTCTTCTTGTCATTGAGCAAAGAAATTTTGTAGGCTTATGACATGAATGAAATCAAAACCGTCGCAATTTTTTGTGGAAGCAGTGAAGGCAAGAATCCTTTGTACGGAAAGCAGGCTGAGGCATTGGGTGCTTTTCTTTCAGAACAGCAACTTTCCTTGGTCTATGGAGGAGGAAATCGAGGACTGATGGGCATCGTTGCACAAAGCCTGTATCGCAGAGGAGGCTCTGTGATTGGAGTACTTCCAAAGGCTCTGAACAGAAGCGACGTACGCTTGCACTGTGTAGAGCAGGAACTGTTTGTCGTCCCTACGATGCATGAGAGGAAAGCAAAGATGTACGAGCTTGCTGATGCTTTCATTGCTCTCGCTGGAGGAATCGGGACCTTTGAGGAAATTCTGGAAATATACACTTGGTTACAATTAGGCTATCACAACAAACCCGTTGCAATCCTGAACACAGGGGGGTTCTATGACCAGTTTTATGCATTCCTACAACATTGCTGTAAAGAAGGTTTCCTCAAACAAGACCATCTGGATGCCCTGATCATCGAACAGGATATACCTACGCTTTTTTCACGGCTGCGAGCGTTCAAAGGCTCATTGAGTGACAAACTCTTAAGCTGAACTGTAGCATAACGAAGAGCAAGACGGTACACTGTATCCATGACAAAACGTTCCTACCAAATACTAGAACTCTCCTATATCGTGGGAGGGTCCTTTTTAACCGCGATGGGTATCGCCCTTTTCACGTCACCTGCAAAGATAGCCAGTGGAGGAGTAAGCGGCATAGCCATCATTATTTTTCACACCTTGGGATTTGACACAGGACTCTCCATCTTTTTGCTCTCTGTCCCGCTTTTTATACTTGGGATAGCGATATTCGGAAAACAGTACGGAATAAAATCTTTGGCGGGTACTGTACTGCTCTCTTTTTTCACCTTCCTTCTCAACTCTTGGATGGGGTATAACGGTGTCCTTGACTACAGCAACCCTCTCTCAGTGTTGCTTTCTGCAATCAGTGGAGGAGTACTTATGGGCCTTGGTGTCGGGTTGGTCCTGAGAAGTGGAGCAAACACGGGAGGGACCGATATTGCGGCCCAGATCCTTGCCCGCTTCACCCCCCTGTCGATGGGAACCTCCCTTTTTCTGGTAGATGCGATAATTATCGCATTCAGTGCATTTATCTTTTCTTTGGAGATGGCTTTGTATGCCACGATCACCGTCTATATTGTTGGAATAACCATAGACAGGGTTGTGCTCTCGTTTGGCACTCGCTCTGCAAAGACTGTTTTCATCATCAGTGAAAAACGCAGAGATATTGAACGAGCAATCCTGGAAGAACTCGGACACGGGGGCACCATACTCTATGGAATTGGTATGTATACCGGTTTCGATCGTCCGGTTATCATGACGGTAGTCTCAAACAACAAACTGGGACAACTGACCAATATTGTTCACAGACAGGATAAACTCGCTTTCATGGTTGTCCAAGAGGCCTATAAAGTGCTGGGAGAAGGCTTCACCCCGATTGAGGAAGCAGCCTGGGCAGGCCTCTCGGACGTAACACAACAGAAACAGAAAAAACAGTAATAGATCAATACTTCCAAAGCTTGTCCGGGTAGTATCCTTTCGCGACCTTTTGAGCAAGTTGTGTTTTCACATTTTCCCGATCTTCACTATAAGTCATGCCGAACCAGCTCTCCTGCGTGGTGTAGAACCTAATCTTCCCTTGCTTCTGGGCAACAATATCACTAGCACCGTTGGGAAGATAGCATTCAGTCTTTTCACTCTCGATATTCTTGGAGATGAAAGCATCCCAGTATGAGTTGAAGTGATCGAAAGCGGAAGGGGCAAATCCAAAGAAATTCATGGATACCCACTCCTGTCCAGTCAGCGCGAGCCGACCTTCGTCTGTGTAGCTGAATACCTGATCGTTGTCATAACCGATCTTGTAGTGCTCCTGCATGCTAACCAGATAGTCGTCCTTGACATTACAGATAGCTCTGCTGACCGTGCCGCTACGACTCATGGTGTTTTTCAGGACATAGCCGACCATCGCATGCTCGGTGCTGCCTGCCTCAAGAGATGAAAGATGCTCAGAAAGGGTGGCAAAGGCATCCCTACCATAATAATCATCAGCATTGATTACACAAAAAGGTTCCTTGATGGCTGATTGGGCACATAAAACAGCATGAATAGTACCCCAAGGTTTTTTCCTGTTTACAGAAAGCTTCTTTTGCTCTTCACTGAGCAACGAATCCTGGCTTTGAAACACATAGGATGCATCCATGTTGTCTGCAATCCTATCGAAAAGCCGCTCCCTGAAATCTTTCTCAATGTCCTTGCGGATAATGAACACAACTTTCTCAAACCCGCTCTGATGGGCATCATAGACTCCATAGTCAAGCAATGTCTGTCCGTGATTCCCCACACTGTCAATTTGCTTGATCCCGCCGTAGCGACTCCCCATACCAGCTGCCATTACCAATAGTGTCGGTCTCATTCTGTCTCTCCTCTCTTGTTCAGGTAGTTTGTATTGTAACCCTTCTGAGCAAACCAAGTCAAACAGCATCCATAAAAAGGGGGTGGATAAACTGCCAAGCTTGGAGTATTCTTAGTCCATGAACAACCTACAATGGTATAAAGAGGTTTTGCAATTCTGCCAACTTTCCAAGGATTGTAAAAATTGCCCCTATAATCTCCTTACAGGAGCAGTAACTCAAGATGATCTGTCGATACGGCCTTGCTTCTCTTCAAAAGAAGCTTTGCTTGCCTTAGGAGAATGGTTGCAAGAGAGCAACAAAGAAGAAGAAAAGGCCGAAGCCTGCGCTTATGACGGTGAAGACAATCAATGGCTGAAAGACTTGCTCAGAGGTCAATTTCCCGATGAATTGGATGAAGATCTCTTCATTGAGGATGATTTTATCTAGATTACTTCAACGCTGAGCTGAATGGCGGCAGAGTACCAGCCTATGGCAAATAAATCCGGGTCAAAATCAGGAATTTCTGCAAGAATAAACCCAGTTTCATAGACTATGGAATCGTTGTTTCCATAAACCCCAAGCACCCCAAGGTCTTTTTGCATGGCCTCTGAACCTTCCACACTCACTGCTCTCGCAGTATCACTGGTAACTCGGACTCTGAAAGGGAGCATGGAACGCTGACCTGGGAGCAACGTCTCGCCTTGGTCAAGGAAAAAAGCAAACTCTCTCAAGTCCCCATGTTCACCAGGACGAATATGCAATTTGAATTGTGAGGTATTGTTGTTGGATATCAAAGTATAGGAACCAACTTGCAAAAGGCTGTTCCTGCTCTCTGCCAAATTGAAGCTTAATGCTTGTTCGTTCTGCTCTACACGAAATAGCTCAGTAACGGGCATCACTCCTCTGACGTCCATGCGAGAGAAAGGAAGCGGGGAGGCGTACAGAGAAAAGATTCCCATAAGGATCATGAGGCTGAACAACAAAGGTGTCATTGGTCGTTTCATATCTTTATTCCTTTATCTCTATACCTAGTGTAATAAGCGCAATAACTTCTGTCAAGAGTTATACAAACCATTCTCATATTTCTCATAGAGGCACAGATATACATCTTCTATCTTATTATATTATATATTATTAAAATATTATACCTCCTGTCACAGGATTTACAAAGGCGCCTCTTGACACGAGACTAACCTCTGCCGTACGATGACAACGCTATGGGCCCGTAGCTCAGCTGGATAGAGCGTCTCCCTCCGGAGGAGAAGGCCGTGCGTTCGAATCGCGCCGGGCTCAGATATTAAGGAAGTCACTCTTTTGGGGCTTCCTTTTTTATGGTACATCAATGGTTATCGTACAATGATGATGTCTGCTTGAAGAACCTATGCATAACTCATAAGGGCCAGGATCGACAACAAACTGCCAAGAGGGAAGATCCCAGCGACAGAAGGATGTTTCATCAAGAATAAAACTCACTTCCTTGGTTTCTCCTGCTTGAAGCTCAATTTTCCTAAAGCCTTTCAGCTCTTGCCTCGGTCTGAAGACAAGACTCTTCAGGGGATGTACATACAGCTGAACAACAACACTGCCATGTATGTCAGATTGATTGGTCACTCTAGCGCAAACCTCATATAATAATTCGCCTTTCTTCGTGCATGTCAACGTTTCAAAGGCAAACTCACAATAGCTTAATCCATGACCAAAACAGTACAGAGGTTCTATCTGTTCTGTATCAAACTGTCTATAGCCCACCATCAAGCCCTCTGTATAGGTAAGAGGAGCGACCTCGCGCACCTTTGGGTCTCCTTGTCCTTTCTGCAGACGATCAAGACTCAACTTGGAATAGTCTTTCGGGTACAGACGCATGCTTCTATAATCAGAAAGATGCCTGGCCCATGTAAAAGGAAGTTTTCCACAGGGATTCACCCTGCCCTGCAAAACTGCCTGTAAAGCCGATGCTGTAGAAGACCCGAGATACGAGGTCCAGATGATTGCCTGCACTGAATCATGCCAGCTTGCCATCTGAACGGCACCACCACTTTGGATGATCACCACGGTATTCTTGTTCAAGGCACCTGCATTCTTGATGGATTGGATGTCATGCTTTTTCAAACTCCATGGGCGATCGTACGCTTCCGATTCTTCTACATTGGTAAAACCGACGACCAGAACTACGGCATCAGCCTCTTTCACCCGCTCTTGCCATGTACGATAACGATACCAATGTCGGGGAAGAACTGTAGCATGATCCTGCATCAAGGAAGCCAGGCTTTGCGGCTTGTTACGAAGCTGTATCATGGAAGACCCTCCCCCTTGCGCCACGAGCTGGGCGTTCGATCCTCCTATACAGAGCCTTGCATCCTGCTTCAGTGGAAGAACCTGATCATTCTTGAGCAGCACTACAGAAGAACAGGCAACTTCATAGGCAACCTGCCGATGTTCGTCGCTGCCCGCCTGATATGCAGGGTCAGAGAGGGGTTTGGAGAACAGGCCAGCCTTCTCATACGCGTTGAAAAGATGAAGTACCTTTGCATCAATGGCATCTTGATCGACAACGTTTCTCGCTAGGGCATCCAACACCTTCTGCTTGGAAAGATGTTTTGGAGCAGGCATCTCCAAATCAACCCCACAGGAGAGCACCTTGTCTGTACTGTAGAGAGAGTTCCAATCACTGATCACCAGATGTTCAAATCGCCACTCCCCCCTGAGAATACCGTCAAGCAGGTATGGATGCTCACTAGCATACGTTCCGTTTATCTGGTTATAACTGGTCATCACTGCAAGAACACCACATTCTACTGCCCGTTTGAAAGCTGGCAGGTACATTTCGCGCAGTGTCCGTTCATCCACTATGGAGTTGGACTTATGTCGATCGTATTCACTGTTGTTGCAAGCATAATGCTTCACTGTGCAAAGTACTGGGTATTTCTGCACAGCCTGTATGTATGATGCTGCCATCTCTTTGGCAAGATAGGGATCTTCTCCGAAGTATTCAAAATTGCGGCCGCACACGGGAACCCGCGCAATATTTACGCCTGGACCGAGCAGGATACCAATATTCAAAGCTCTACATTCCTGTCCAAGGACATCCCCCACCTTGGAAATCAAATCGGTATCGAAGGTTGCTGCCATGGCGAGCGAAGCTGGAAAATCAGTAACGTCAGCATTCCAGCCCCTCAGTCCCATGGAGGCATCGCTGCACCAAATCCGCTTCAAGCCTACCCGTTCGATTGCGCGGACACAAAATTCGTCCACCCCTGCTAGCAGAGAGATTTTTTCTTCCAAAGTAAGAGCGTCAAGCAAAGCCTGAGCAATACTCTTGTCTCGATCAACAGAAATGCTGAGCGCCATCGGCTGTGCATCCAAGACGACGTCACGACAAAACAGCATTTGCTGCATGCGTTTTTGCACCAATTTTTTCAGTAATCCTTGTATCCACTGTATAGCCATCGTGCTCTCCCTCAACAATTATAGCATGTATAGCCTTGCCTTCGAATGGAAAAACTCGGTACTGTTAGGACTATGAGTATACGAGTACTGTTTTTAGGTGAGATTGTGGGAAAACCCGGGATACATACGGTCAAACAAGCCTTGAAGGATTTGAAAATTCAGAAAGAAATTGATCTGGTCATCGCCAATGCAGAGGGAGCTACAAACGGGTTTGGACTGGGAAAAGCCCACAGCATGCAACTCTTGAAACTAGGAGTAGATATAATCACTGGTGGAGAGAAGATATATTACAAGCTTGACATGGTGGATTTCATTGCAAAGAATCCACAAATTCTTCGCCCTGCCAACTACCCCCAGCAAAATCCAGGACGAGGTGTAAAATATCTGACGGTCAAAGACCAGAAGGTGTGTGTCATAAATATGTTGGGCAATGCGGATTTCCCCCGCACCCATCTGAGCAACGCTTTCAGCCTCGCCCAGATGCTGGTGGACAAGGCTGTGGAGGAACAGAACATTGTCTTGTTACACTTTCATGCATCCACAACTGCAGAAAAACAAGCGATGGGGTTCATGCTTGATGGAAAGGCATCTGCTGTGATAGGCACTCACAATAAAGTGCTCAGCTCTGATGCAACAATCCTCAAAGGAGGAACAGCCTACATTACAGATTCAGGTCGTTGTGGAAGTCAATGCAGTGTGGGAGGCTTTGACAGCCAGATAGAAATCGAGAAACACATCACCCAAATACCTGTACGTTCAAGAGAGTGTTGGGATAGCTTGCAATTGGTGGGTGTGCTTGTTGACATTGATGATAATAAGAAAGCTACAGCAATCGAAAATATTTGCATCGATGTGGAGAATCAGTGACGATGTATGAGATAGTAACGGTAACACAAATTCTCACAAATCAAAAGATCGAGGTTTCCTGCATCAGCAGTGCATGTAATGGTTGCAAGGGTGCGGCCTTCTGCAATACCAAGAATAAAACGTTTGAGGCTTGGAACAAGCATCAGCTTTCAATCATTGAAGGGGATGTTGTTGAGATTTATCTTCCGAGTGGAAGGACCATTGCATCAACATTGATGACACTTATTGCGCCACTGCTCTTTTTTCCTGTTGCCTATTATGGTGCAACATATTTTGGGTTGTCCGAAGGCCCTTCCTTCCTTCTTGCTTTGGGAGGTATCGCACTCGGTCTAGTACTTGTGTGGCTCTTCTTCAAGCACCAAGGCAAACACTATTTGCCTGTTATTGAAAAAAACCTCTCTCAAGAGAGGCAAGATTGAGATTGCCCAAATAGTAAAGCACAGGTATACTCAAGACATGAGAAAAAGGTTTCTTTTTGGCATGGTTCTTGCATCATTTCTATTAGCCTCCTGTTCCCTTGCTGTTGAACAGGAGTTTTTGGCGCGTACGCATCAATTGCCAGACCTGCAGTTGCGCAATGCCTCCTACAGCCTTGACCGTGGAGAAGATCAGCCGTTGTTTCTCGAAGCCTCCCTCATCTCCTTCTATGATGCAACAAATCAGGCCATCCTCACTGATGTGACCTTTTATCAGGAAGATGGAGAAAAAGCCATCGTCTTACGAGGAAAAGCCGACAGGGCAGAAGTACAGACACAGACCTACGACGCGAAGCTCAGTGGATCCATCAGGGTGGAAAAGCCTGCTCAGCAGTTGGTCATTGAGGCAGATGAACTGCGATACAACCATGAAGAGTTGATTCTCACAAGTACGGAAGGCAGTCCCATAACCCTCATATTTGAGGGGAACAAGCGGGTGGTAGGAACCTCTTTAGTGGCAGAGCTTGCAACATCCACCTTCACCTTCGGATCATTGGATGAAGGGGTGTTTGAACTATGAAAACCCGATTTCTTTTGTTTGCCCTAGTGTTCTTGCTGTTGCAGGTGCCTCTGATGTCTGGAGAAATCATATTCTCAGGTGGATCCACCCGGATCAGGATGCAACAGGGCTTTGAAACCATATCTCTTTCAAACGGGGCCCGGGTACAGAGTGATTCAATCGTACTTGAAGCTCGGGAAATCACCCTTTCCGGATCTGACTACCGATACGTTCGTTGCACTGGCAATGTCCGCCTGTATGATGATAAGCGAGGAATTTCACTTTCTACCCAGAATCTTTTCTACGACCGGCAGAAAGACATTGTTCTGATCAACGGATACGTTGAACTTGAAGATACCACGAATGAGGTGCTGGCATCTGCTTTCAGCATGGAGTTTGATCTTGCGCAATCGCTGGTATTGCTGCAGGTCCAAGTAAAGCTGCTGAAAAACACTGATCGGGGAACAATGGAGTGTAAAGCAGACTCTCTTTCCTTCGATCGTGAAAGACGAATCCTGACGCTTGAAGGCAGTGCCGAGATTGACTGGGCAAGAGACTTCTACGAGGCTGAATACATTACAGTCGACCTCAATACGGAGGAGATTTCTATGGGAGGTTCTATCAAGGGGGTCATTTATGGATAAACCCTCCATCTGCACGTTGCAAGTGCAACATCTGGCTAAATCATATGGGAAAAAAGAGGTGGTCAAGGATGTTTCGTTTTCCATGCAATCGGGGCAGATCATAGGCCTGCTTGGCCCCAACGGGGCTGGCAAGACTACAACCTTCTATATGATCGTAGGATTTCTCAAAGCAAAGCACGGATTGATTTTGCTCAATGGTGAAGATATCACCGGCTTGCCAATGTATATCCGCAGCAAAAAAGGCCTTTCATACCTGCCACAAGAGCCTTCAATTTTTAGAAAGCTGAGTGTAGAAGATAATATCCGGCTCGTAGTGCAAACCAGAAAAGACCTGGACAAGAGGCAACAAGAGGACAAGGTGGAACAACTCTTGCACGAGTTCGGAATTGTAGAGGTCAGAAGACAGAAAGGCTATACCCTCAGTGGTGGAGAAAGACGCAGAACTGAGATAGCCCGTGCCCTAGCGAACAATCCACAATTCCTGCTTCTTGATGAACCCTTTGCAGGCATCGATCCGAAGGCAGTCTTCGAGATAAAGCAGCTTGTGCGCGACCTCGCCGGCAGAGGGATAGGAATCCTGCTCACTGACCACAATGTTCGTGACACCCTTTCAATCACAAGTTGTTCCCATATTATAAATGCGGGTACCATCCTTGTGTCAGGGGGCAAGAAGGAATTGCTTTCAAATCAAGTTGCAAGAGACATCTACTTCGGCAACGACTTCGGGGAGGACATGTGATGAACTTTTCACCACAGCTGTCTTTGACACAGAAACAACAACTGAAGCTCAGCCCGCAGTTGCTGCAATCATTTGAGCTGATGGCATTGCCGCTGACCGAGTTGCAACAGAAAATCAAGAGTGAAATAGAGTCGAATCCAGCTTTGGAGATCCCCTCTTCCTGGGAGGTTTCCTATGAGCGTTACGCACAACAGAAAGTACAACGCGAATCGACAGGCTTTGATGATAGCTATACCGATTCATCCAGTTACGGCAGTGACAGGGGCTCGTACGATTATGAGGCCAGCGACCGGCAGCAGAAGTTCATGGAGAATGCTCTCTCTTTTGAAGAGACCTTGCAGGAACATCTTCTGAGCCAGCTCGGCTGTGAGGTACTCACCGATGAAGAGTATTTGGTGGGAGAGATCCTGATTACCAATCTTGACGCAAATGGTTTCTTTCTGCAGGATCCAAAGGACCTTCTGAATGAAAAACAACTCTGCCATCTGGAAAAAGTGCTCTCTATCATCCAACGGTTCGATCCTTCGGGGGTTGGGGCCAAAGATTGGAGAGAATCACTGATCCTGCAAGCAAAAGGAAGGGGGTTGCATACAGAAGAGTTTGCAGCATTCTCTGCTTTGGTGTATGAGAATCTGGAGCTCATGAGAGCGAATAAACAGGAGCAGGTTGCAAAAAACCTCAAGATCGAACTTCAGGATCTAGAAGCCTTATATGATTTCCTACGAACATTGACCCCGTTCCCCGGCCAAGGTTTTGCAAGCGGTCCCCAACAGTATGTGGTGCCCGATCTTTCCATCAAGCTTGAAGAAGGTTCGTTGGTGTTGCGAATGAATAACTCCTCCTTGCCTGAACTGAGCATAGACCCTTCTTTTGAGATGCTTTCTTCAGAACTTGAGGATTCGCCAAAGCAGAAGCAGGCGAAACAGTATATACAACAGCAACTCAAATCCGCAAATGAGCTCATTTTCCAAATCCAGATACGCAACCAAACCCTCTACAAGGTTGCCCAGGTTCTTTTTGAGCATCAACAGGAATTTTTTCTCTTTGGTCCTCAGTACATCAAACCACTTACCCAGAAGACCGTAGCACAGCAGATCGGGGTGCATGAAACGACTATAAGCCGTATATCTACAGCAAAATACATAGATACTGACTGGGGAATCATCCCGATCAAGAAGTTGTTCAGCAATGCTGTCGGAGCCGAGGGGGCCGAGCTCTCAAAACAGGCAGTCAAGGAAACGATTCGTCAGATTCTCGAGGAGCATCAAGGCAAGAAAGCGCTCTCGGACCAAAAGATATCCGACATTCTCAAGGACCGGGGAATATCGGTGGCCAGAAGGACTGTCGCAAAGTACCGCAATGAACTGAATATCGACCCGTCTTTCGTTCGGGGTACAAATTAGAAATGGGGCGCTTTCGCGCCCCACCCTTATTGCTTGTAATTCTAATGTTCCTTGATTTTACCTTTCTCCTTTCGAGCTGTGGCTTCAATCTTGTCGGTAATCAACTCGATACCCTCATACAGCTCGTAGCAATCATAGCTGACCATCTTGATGGTACCCCAGGAAAAGTGTAGCTTTGCGTCGATATGGAACCCCTGCCCGACTGTTTCTCGTGTTATCACGATATCCAGATCATGCAGATACCCTTCCGCGAACTGCAATTTTTGAAGCTTCTTATCCAAAAATGCACGGGTCTCATCACTCGGGTTGTAGCGGATGCCTCTGACTGTCAAATTCATAAGCCCTCCTTTGACTATGGTCATATATAAAGGATAAAGCTTGCCGGACCAATCGTCAATGGACAAATTGCAAAAGGCGTTGAATTGTCTTAATCTATGCATATATTTATATAATATATAATATATTAGACTCTCTCTAACATTGCAATTTTTCCCTGTTTTTTTCAAAATCCGGTCTTGCGAAAGTTCATTTACAATTGTATAGTAAAATATGCGATTATCATGCGCACCAAAGAGGAGTAAGCATGCCAGAATTCACCGTACTGGATCTTTTGGATCTCGACTTGAAAGAACATAATCATCTTCAATTGAGTTGTATTGCCGGAAGAACCGGTTTGTCCAGAAAGATTACTACAAGCAAGATAAGCAGGCCCGGACTGCCTCTCAGTGGATTCTTTGATGAGTTCAGCAACAACTCCATCCAAGTATTCGGGCGTGGGGAACAGGTGTACATGGCCAAGCTCGAATCCGAGCAAAATCTTAAGAGCATCGAGACTTTGTTCAGCTATGACATTCCTTGTTGTGTTTTCTGCGATGGGGGCCATCCTTCAGCACAAATCATTGAAATGGCCGAGGAGTCAGGGACGTCGATTCTCAAGACCGATCTGCTTTCCTCTGATTTTTCCAGACGACTCTATCAAACCCTTGATGAAGTGTTTGCACCTACCCAGACGATTCATGGCGTCTTTGTCGAGGTCTATGGCATTGGTGTTCTGATCACTGGAGAAAGCGGTGTAGGAAAGAGCGAGACTGCGCTGGAGCTGATTGAACGAGGTCATCGTTTGATCAGTGACGATACGGTTAAGCTACGCAATATCAGCGACAACTATCTGATCGGTATGGGAGAAAACCCTCTTTTGGCCCATCATATGGAGATAAGGGGGATCGGGATCATCAACTTGGCAAATCTGTATGGGGTTGGAGCCATACGAGACCGAAAGCAAGTGCAGCTTTGCATCCATCTGGAACCTTGGGACGCAAAGAAGAATTACGACAGAGTGGGAGAAGCTGCCTTGGAGGATATCTATTTGGGAATCAGCATTCCCAAGGTTATCCTGCCAGTCAAGCCAGGAAGAAATATTCCGGTCATCATTGAGACGGCCGCCCGCAATGAAAGACTGAAAAAGCTCGGGTATTACTCAGCAAAGGAATTCGACCAGAGTGTTCTAAAATGGCTGGAGAGTGAATCAGTGCGCAACATGTATTATATTAACGAGGAGATACTTTGATGGTGAGCAAGGAACTGAAGGTATACAACAGGGCTGGCATCCATGCCAGACCTGCAGCTTCGATTGTAAAAGTGGCCAACCAATTTGACAGCGAGCTGTACCTGGAGAAAGACTCCATGAGAATCAACGGCAAATCAATCATGGGCATCATAACACTTGGAGCAACCCACCAAAGCACCATAATCATGACCTGCGAAGGTCCCGATGAACAGCAAATGGCTCATGCTGTTGAGCAACTGTTCGAAAACCGGTTTGAGGAGTGACCTATGCGAGAACTTACCCAACGCCAGAAAGATATAGCCTTTTTCATCAGCAAGTTCATCAGGGAAAACAATTATGCACCATCGGTTCGTGATATTGCACAGCATTTTCAATTCTCTGTAAAGGCGGCACATGACCATCTCAAAGCCCTGGAAGCTAAACAGGTGATCAAGACAACAGGAGGGGTCTCACGCTCCATCGAGATCATCGGTGAAGATTTTTTCCCTCGTGAAGAGTTGATAGAAGTTCCTGTGCTCGGCTCCATAGCTGCAGGCAGGCCCCTTATGAGTGAAGAAAACACAGAGTATTGCCTCAATCTTCCCACAACAATGCTTAAAAATACCCGAAATACGTATTTTGCGCTGAAAATCAAGGGTGACAGCATGATTGAGGAGGGTATCTTTGATGGAGATATCGCCGTCATCCGAAAGTGTGAAGTGGCACAGAGCGGCGATATTGTCGCGGCAACTGTCAGTGATGAGGAACCAGGGATAACACTCAAAGAGTATCGCCCCCAAAAGGGATACGTAGAGCTTCGCCCTGCAAATGCAACAATGGGTCCTATTATTACGAGATCGTGCAAGATACACGGTAAACTCCAACTTTTGATTCGGAACTATTCATGAGTGATGCTGCTTACCTGCTCCTAGGCCCTGAGACCGGCGCAAAAGAACAAGAACTGAAAGAAATAAGGAACCGTCTTAAAAAGCTCTACGGCCCAGAGATTGAACTATGCCGGTTCTATCCGTTTGAGACTGAAAATGGGGAGATATTCACAGCCTTGCACAACAACTCCCTTTTCAGTGATTATCGACTTGTCATCCTAAGCCAAGCCGAGAATGCCAGTGTCGCGCTTTGCAAAAACTTGGCTGAGTATCTAGCACACCCTGTTGATACTGCCACCTTGGTGATCATTTCAAGTGAACTGTCCATCTCACAAAAAATCATGAAAGCAGTGGACAAGCAACACACGAAGGTTTTTTATGACCTTCTGGAGAATCAGAAATCCGAGTGGATTCGCACCCATTTTCGAAGAATGGGTATTTCCATCACCGCCGATGCCGTAGATTTGTTGCTTGATAAGACTGAAGACAACACACAGGAGTTGAGGACTATCTGCAACCAGATTGGCCTGTTCTGGCAACTTGGTCAAAAAACCAGACCGATAGAAGAGGACGATGTACAGACCTACATATTCCACAGTCGCCAAGAAGATGCATTCTCCCTCTTTCCTCTCATAGCAAGAGGAGATCTTAAACAAAGTCTTCAATCGCTCTACAGCATGCTCGGAAGCGGTGACAGCCAGACACCTGTTCTGTTGGTAAGTGGTTTGTTATGGCAGTTCAGACGCCTCTCTTCGATAGCAGAAGCGTGCAGTAAAGGCTTGAGTGAAGGGGAAGCTTTTGCCCAGGCAACTGTCTTGGGCAAGGCAAGTGCCTTGAGAAAGCCGAAGGATAAGAGCACCTATCACTCAGCTCTTGCGCTCTTTGATCTTCAATCTTTGCACTTGATCATCTCCTGCTTGGCAGAAGCAGATATTGCGGTCAAAGAGGCAAGCGACGGCCAAGCAGTGCTCATGCTCGAGCGGCTTCTGTATCGGATCATCGTCAAGAAGGGAAAACCGTTGTTTGAAGCATCCTTTGCAACGCTCTAAAGAGAGAGGTCTTTCAAGATCCGTCTTGCAAGACTCAAAGGCAATCGTCCTTCCTTCGCCAGATCCTCTGCTTGTTTGCTCAGGATTGCCTCAAGGCTGCCATATTGCTTCATCAATTGTTCGCTGCGCTTCTTCCCGATGCCTTGCACTGACTCCAAGAGTCTGAAAGAGGCTTCTTTACTCCGTGCCGCTTGGTTTGCACTGGTGGCAAAACGGTGGCACTCATCACGTACGGCAATGACCAGTCTTAGAGCAGGATGATCCAAGGGCAGCTGCAAAGGCTCACGATCGTCATCAAAGACTATCGTCTCATACTGCTCTGCCAAACCGATGATGGGAATGTCAAACATACCCAGATCGTCGAGAATTTCTCGTGCAGCATGCACTTGCCCCTTTCCCCCATCAATGATCAGCAATCCCGGTCTTTCAAGGTTCTCGTTGAGAATCTTGGTATACCGTCGGGCGACAGCTTCCCGGATTGACTCAAAGTCATCAATCTTACCTTCCAAACTCTTGATGTTGTATCGTCGGTAGTTGGGCTTGTCAGCCTTTCCATCCCTGAATGAGATCAAGGAAGCTACCGTATACTTGCCGTGCAACTGGGCAATATCAAATCCTTCAATCAAGGAAGGCGGTTGTAAAAGATTCAAGACTTCTGTCAAAGCTTGGAGAGCCTGGGTGTTGTCGGTGCTTTTCAATCGTTTTTCCACATCCCTGAGGGCGTTCTCCCGAGCCATCCGAAGGACACGGTAGTGCTTTCCGTCATGGGGCAGGGAAACCTCCAGCTTTCCTCCAAGCTGTTCAGAGAAGTATCGTCTGATCAACTCAACGTCTATCTCATGAGAGACATACAAAAACTGTGGAAGCTTCAAGCCATCGGCATAGTACTGCACAAGGAAATTCAGCAACGTCTCGGTTTCATCGCCGAGGGTTTCAGCCCGATAGAGAGCCCTACCGATCAGTTGGCCGCTGCGCATCTGCATCAGGCTGATTGTGCATAAGGGACCACGCATCTCTATTGCCGCATAATCTCGACTTTCCTGAACAAAATCCTGGACCTGCTGTCCTGTTTCAACAGCCTTGATTGCCGCTATCTGATCCCTTTTCAATGCTGCTTCCTCAAAACTCAAGGCTTTGCTTGCATTGATCATTTCTTGTTCGAGTTTTGCAATCAGGGTTTCGGTACGTCCTTCAAGCAAGTTTCGCACCGCATTGATGGTTGCATGGTATTGTTGTTCGGTAACCAAATCCGCACAGGGTGCCAGACACAATCCAATATGGTAGTACAAGCACGGCTTATCTCGTTTTCTCAAAGGGGTTGCACATCTTCTGAGAGGAAACAGTTTCGCAATCAGATCCAGATATAATTCCAACTTCCCCCCATCGGGATACGGACCATAGTAAGAGGAGCCATCATCAATGATTCTTCTTGTCTTGAAGACTTTAGGAAACGCTTCATTGGTGATTCGGATTACTGGATAACTTTTTCCATCTTTCAGGGAGATGTTGTAATGCGGCGAGTATTTCTTGATCAGGTTATTTTCCAAGACAAGCGCTTCATACTCGTTTCCTGTGATTATATGTTCTATCTTGGCAATCTTTCGCACCAAGGCTACGGTCTTCGGACTCCTGTTGGCAAGAAAATAACTCGAAACCCTTTTTCTGAGGTCCTTGGCTTTTCCGACATAGATGATGGTACCCTTCTCATCCTTCATGATATATACACCACTGTCATGGGGCAACCAGCGTGCTTGATCCTGGGCGGTCAGGCCCTCTCTGCACTCACTTCCCAGGCTTTCAATTTCAGACAACGAGGTGTAGATGGGTTTTTCATCATGCTTTTTATTCATTATACCCCGAGCATAGCTACCAAGCCTTGTTTTGGCAATCCACTCTCATTACAATAGCGGTCATGAATCATCCTTTGTTTGAAACACTCGACCATGAGGAACAACAATACCTGAAAGAACTCGATCAGAGACATCACTTCAGTTTCCAACAGCAGCGGCAACTGA
This sequence comes from uncultured Sphaerochaeta sp., assembly GCA_964547185.1. Lineage (GTDB taxonomy): Bacteria > Spirochaetota > Spirochaetia > Sphaerochaetales > Sphaerochaetaceae > Sphaerochaeta. The sequence goes on along the minus strand of CAZJMG010000005.1, from coordinate 14,669 downwards.
TTGAGAACGCATGCGACTTGGACATGTGGAATCTTGGACCTCTTGCAAAATGGATCGATGAAGAACAATGTTCTCATCTTCAGGGAAAAGCCCGGGCAAAAGCTATCATGGAGCATCATCAGGCCTTGATGGACTGTGAACGTACAAAGCCCACCTCTTATGCAGATTTCGTTCCTCATACGCGATTGGCTGACAAGTACCAAAGCCTTTATGTCTCATCCGACACCTTGATGGGGCGTTGTCCTTGTCCTGTCGAGGGAGAGAAGACGCGCTGTTGCAACCTAAAGACGCTGGATGTGGTCCAACAATGTGCGTTTGGTTGTTCTTATTGCTCGATACAATCTTTTTACAATAGCCATGAGATCAGAGTGGTAGAGAATCTTTCACAACGCCTCATGGCGATGGACTTAACAGACACGTGGCATATCACTACAGGACAGAGCAGCGACTCGTTGCTTTGGGGAAACGATTTCGGCACCCTCGATGCTTTGGCAACCCTCGCCAAACGATACGAGGACCTGATAATCGAACTCAAAACGAAGAGCAAACGTAGTGACTATCTTGAGCTTGATCTTCCTTTGAACATTGTTTCCACTTGGTCTCTCAATGCTCCAACAATCATAGAAAAAGAGGAACACCTTACCTCAACGCTTGAACAGCGACTTACAGCGGCAAAGCGCGCGCGAGATGCGGGAAGGATCATAGGGTTCCATCTGCATCCGATGGTGTACTTTGAAGGGTGGCAGGAGGAGTATCACTTTCTGATAGAACAGGTTACCAACTCTTTTCTTCCAAATGAGCTCATGATGTTCAGTTTGGGGACCTTGACTTTTACCAAGGCTGTCCTACGGGAAATGAGGAGCAAACGGTACGAGAGCCGTGTTCTGGACATGCCACTTAGCCCGGCATCGGGTAAGTTCAGCTATCCACTGGACATCAAAAGAGAAATGTTCAGCTTTGCTTTCCAACAGTTTCCTCTCTCATGGCGACAAGGCTCCCCGTTCTTCTATCTCTGCATGGAAGACCCGAGTCTTTGGATGGATGTCTTTGGATGGGAGTATCCCAACGACAAGGCTTTTGAAGAAGCCATGAAGACTTCATACATGAAAACCTTGCATCGCAAGCTCGGGTCAGAGAAAAAAGCCTAGTTCAATTTTTGCTCAAAGAGCTCCTTATCCCTTCCTTTCAAGGATGATTCCTTTCCTGCAAGAAGGTCTTTAAGCGCAGACAGTTCACTCTTGCTTAGACTGATGCCCCCAAGCTTGTGCTCCTCAAAAGCTTCTGTTGCAATGGGGCATACACGACGAACCATTTCCAGAATGGTCTGGGCATATACCCGTATTTCGTACTGTGCATGACTGTCTAGACGGAGCTTGAGGAAATGCAAGAGATTGTGCAAATCCATCTGCCAATACCATTCAGTATAGAGGGACAAGGGGAGATCGATGCGGCTCAGTTCACGAGCAATCCCCATATCCAAGAGTGTTTGGTAGGTCTCATAGCTACGCTTCTGGTCTTCCCGGAGCAGGTCAAGAACTTGCTGTGCCGTCTGGTCATCCACAGCCTCTGCAACCCTGCCCTGCTTGTTGTCATCACTTTGCTTGTTGATATGATCTCGATCGGGAAGATAGCACTCATCACTCATAACGCTGTAACGACCGCTGATCTCATTCACCCTGCCGGTCCTGTGCCGTATCCACTGTCTTGCTACAAATATAGGCATCTTTACATGAAAGGTGAAATTCACCTGCTCAAAGGGCGAGGTATGGTCATTGCGAAGCAGATAATTGATCAGGCCCTTGTCCTGCCGATACGTCTTTGTGCCGCTTCCATAGGAAACGCGGGCACTCTGAACGATTCGGTCATCACTTCCAAGGTAATCGACAAGCCGTACAAAACCATGATCGAGAACGGGAAATTCCTTGTCCAAGATTTCTTCTGCTGCTTCTACAATGCAATGTGCCATAGATATACTCCTTCATAAAAATCAAAACCATGGTACTTGAATCATCGCTCTCCTGCAAGAGAAGGCACTGAAACTACAGCAGATTCATACGCCCGAGCAATACACCAAGGGCGGCACTGCAGGCTGTCTCTGTTCTCAGGATGCGCTTTCCAAAGGAGGTAAACACAAATCCGTGCAAAGAGAAAATATCACGCTCATTATCTGAAAATCCTCGTTCCGGGCCAATGGCCAATACCACTTTTGGGTCGTTTTGCAGCTCAAGCGAAGCTAGACGAACACCTTCTCTGACATTATCGAGCACAAGACGGGTTTCATCAGGGGCCAGCAGGTGCATCGCTTCTCGTATAGAAGAGGCAAATTCAACCGTACTCAAGCCACAAAAACCGCTTTGCATCGCCCCATCGAGCAATACTGAGCGATATTCTCCACTTGTATACAGATTTGCCTTCGCATAGGATTTCTCACCTGTATCGGTACTGCACAAGATGATTCGCTCAACTCCGAGACTCACTGCTTCTCGTAAGATCCTTCGCATACAGATCGGCCTTACCTGACCAACAAGGAGGGTGACTGGGTATAAGCAAGCAGATCTCTCATCTTCCATGACAAAGGAGAACTCAAGATTTTTCTCATCCATCTTGGTGATGGCAGCCTTTCCTTTTCCCTTATTGACGACTCCTGCGATAAAGCTGTCGCCCTCCTTCAGTCGAAGGATTTTTTTTATATGTATTGCCCGCTCATCGGCCATCGAGAGCGTATTCACATCTTTCAATTCTGCAAAGAGGATAATATTCATGGGTACAAGTATAGCATAAACAGGCGAAAGACCTGTAAAGTTTGGGCATGAAAAATGCAATTTACATCGCAACCTCACATGACTGCGCGGCTAATTTGGCGGGAGAATCTCATCTCTTAACCTTGGACTACGATCATCTGCTTTTCTTGTGGGAAAACGACCCTTGCATCGTTATCGGACGGTATCAAAATCCCTTCAACGAGTGCAATCTCAAAAGAATGGATGAAGATGGGATACAGCTCGTCAGAAGGCACAGCGGAGGTGGAGCGGTCTATCATGATATGGGCAATCTTTGTTTCACGCTCATCTCGAACAAGAAGACGGGCAGCAAGGAAGAGAATTTTTCCTTGGTTCTTGAGGCTCTCGCATCACTGAATCTCGATTGTGATCTATCAGGGAGAAATGATATATTGCTCGATGGGAAAAAAATTTCAGGCAATGCTTTTCAGACCACTGCATCAAAGTTTTGTCATCATGGCACCTTGTTGATCGGCAGCGATCTCTCGGTTATGGGCAACTACCTGACCCCAAGTTCAACCAAGCTGACCTCCAAAGCCATTAAATCGGTAGCAAGCCGAGTGGGCAATCTAAAGGAAAAAAATCCTGTCATCACCAACGATCTGGTCAAGGATGCTCTTATTGCCTCATTCAAAAAACGGTATGGGGAGGCTGAGCTTTATTTTGAGGACTTCACCACCAGTGAACCGGCTCAGAAAAACTACCGCTTGTTCGGCGATCGTTCCTTGATCTTGGAAAAGACTCCACAATTCTCCCATTGTTTTTCGCATCGTTTTGACTGGGGGGAGATTACCCTGAACATTTCGGTCGAAAAAGGAATCATCACCGATATTCAGATATTCACCGACGCCTTGGACACTTCAATTGTCGAGCGGACAAGGATGGTGTTGCAGGGGTGCAGATACGAGAAGTCTGAGATTGAGTCGAGGGCAACAAACGGCGAGCAGACCGATGTCCAGCAACTGCTCACCCATTTGGTCTCTCTATTCTAACGACCGGTTCTTCCGGAGAGCGCGATCAAGGATTTCAGCCGTTCAACCCTCCACTCTTCCAAATCCAGACTCTGGACTCTCCAACTCCAGTTGCTCTGGTTGCAGGTCGAGGGGATGTTCATTCTGCCCTCTTCTCCCAAGCCAAGCCAATCTTGCATGGGTAGGATGGCATCCTTGCTTGCACACAACATCATCTGCCTGATCAATTGCCACACTACTTGGTCGTCAGGACACTCCAAATATCGTCGAACAACATCCTTCGTCCCCTCATCAAGAGTATCGTACCAACCTTGTGTGGTGTTGTTGTCATGCGTACCGGTATACATGACACTTTGGTATTGGGCATTGTGCGGCAGATACGCATTGGTCGCGTCGAGTTGCCCGTTCTCCACATTGAAGGCAAATTGCAGAATTTTCATGCCTGGGAAATTGTTGCTGTCCCTGAGTTCTTCTACATCATCGGTAATAACTCCCAAATCCTCTGCTATGATAGGCAATTCACCCTGATGTTGAGAGCGAAGAACGGAAAAGAACTGTGCCCCAGGAGCGGACACCCAAGTTCCATGCATGGCTGTCGTTTCACCTTGTGGGACTTCCCAATAGGCAGCAAATCCACGGAAGTGGTCGATGCGGACAATGTCACACAACTGCAGGGTTTTTTCAATGCGTCGAATCCACCACGAAAATTGTTCTTTCTGATGCTCAGGCCAATCAAAGACAGGGTTGCCCCACAACTGCCCTTCTGCTGAGAACGCGTCGGGCGGGACTCCACTTGAAACCGTCTGCTTGCCTTGCTCGTCGATTTTAAGAAGATGTCGGTTGGCCCAGGCATCTACGCTGTCAGGTGCAACAAATATAGGAATATCCCCAATGATTTGAATGTCGTGTTCGTTGGCATACTGTTTTACTTTTTTCCATTGGCTGAAGAAGAAGTATTGCTGCACTTTCACAAGTTCAATCTCTGCAGCATATTCTGCATGCAGTGATTGCATTACCGACTCTTTCCTGAGTCGAATCTCCATGGGCCAGATCTCAAACCAGCGAGAATCGTTGTACTTGTTGCAAAGCACTTGGTACAGGGCATAATCATCAAGCCACCAGGCGTTTTCTGAGACGAAGGCGTCGTACTCTTCTCTCTCTTGTGTCTCAGCGTCCTGCAAAAAGAGCAGGGAGGCTTTTTTCAACAACGGTTCCTTGAAGGAACGGACAAGCCCGTAATCGACTCGATCAACAGAAAAAGTTGGGCAATCCAACACATCTTGCACATCGAGATACCCATCATAGGCAAGGCTCTTGAGATCGATCAACAGCTCATTTCCTGCAAAGGTAGACCTCGCCGCATAAGGACTGTCCCCATAGCCTGTAGGACCCAAAGGGAGTATTTGCCATAATCGGATATCAGCTTTGACAAGAAGGTCCAGGAACTGAAATGCTTCTTCTCCAAGAGAACCAATACCATGCTTTGATGGCAATGAGGTGGGATGCATGAGCAAGCCACAGCGTCGAATGTTGTGTTTCATATACTGACTATACCCAATATTTTCTTGGTTGGCTATCCAAAGAGAATTTAGTTTCTCTGCAAAAAAAATATTAAAAATTAATTGACAAAGAGAATGGGGTCAATTAATGTATAGAAAACGTTTACTGTATGAGGATTAACAAATCTCCTAAATAGTAAACGTTTACTATCCTTTTCTCTAGGAACTTTATTATGGCTGAAAAACCAAAAAAACCGACAATTCTGGACATTGCAGCAATTGCAAACGTCTCAACAGCTACTGTTTCCAGAGTTCTTAGCAATGCCGATTACCCTGTAAAACAGGAAGTTAGAGAGCAAATAATAGCAATTGCCAAAGATTTGTCTTATAGTCCAAATCTCTTTTCAAGAATGCTCAAAGGCGCTGATAGTAAAGAAATTGGAGTTATTATTCCTTCAGTTGCAAATCCTTTCTATGCTCAACTGGTAGCAGCAATTGAAGGATTTTGTATCAAGCATGAGTATGTACCGATTATTTGCTCATCTTACAACTCCCCAAAGCTACAGTTAAAACACATAGAGATGCTGAAACAACGCTGTGTAAGTGGAATCCTTATTTCAGTGCTCACCACAGATGACGAAGTGATCAACCAACTGAAAGAGTTGGATACCAATATAGTCCTCTTTGACCAGACATTTGAGAATAAGGAATTTGATTCGGTAAATTTTGATTTTTATAAAGCAGGCTATATGGCCACTGAGTATCTTATTCAAAATGGTCATCGAAACATCACATTTGCTACAGCCCCCCTGGAAAGAAGAAGTAGAAAGCTATTCTATAAGGGATATAGGAAGGCTTTGGATGATCATGGGATTTACTTTGATGAAACCAATTTAATCATTTCCAATGTAGAGAATGATGCCATAAATACAGATTTTCATTATCAAAACGGGAAAAACCTTGCCAAAATGGTACTTTTAAACGAAAGGCTTCCTGACGCCATAATCGCAATAAATGATATGACTGCTTTCGGAATCATTAAATTTTTTGAAGCTAATGAAATCAGAGTTCCAGCAGATATTTCGGTTATAGGTTTCGACAACATCCCATTTTCAGAAATGGTTTCGCCTTCCCTTACAACCATTGAACAACCTATCAATTTGACGGGTCGTCTTGCTACCGAAATATTGATCAACAAAATTGAACAGAAAGCAGATTACGAAAGAATTATAACACTAGAACCTAAATTGATTGAACGAAAATCAGTCAGAAAGAAAAATTTGATATTAAGGAAAGATAAAGAATGATTTGTAAAAACTATGGAAACGTCCTCGTAAAAATATTTGAAACCCGAAAGGAGATGGGAACCGAAGCAGCAATCGAGGCAGCTCAGTATATTAGCTCCATGCTTGAAAAGAAGGAAGAAATTAACTGCATGTTTGCAGCAGCTCCTTCTCAAAAGGATTTTTTACAATCTCTAATAGGTATAACATCTATAGATTGGGGAAGAATCAATGCTTTTCATATGGATGAATATATTGGCCTAGAGCAAGGATCTGACCAGAGCTTTTCTGGTTTTTTGAATGATGCAATTTTCAACCAAGTCCCTTTTAAAAGCATCCATCTCTTTAATGGATTAGCTGAAAAGAACAGTGAAATTGAACGTTACAGCAATTTATTACGTACATACCCTACAGATATTGTATTCTTAGGAATTGGAGAAAATGGACATCTTGCCTTCAATGACCCAAGTGTTGCTGATTTTCAGGAGCCCTCTTTAGTCAAAGTTGTTGAGCTTGAAAAATCCTGTAGAGAGCAACAAGTACATGATGGATGTTTTCTTAGTCTAGAGCATGTTCCTACCCATGCCTTCACTGTGACAATTCCTGGCTTAATGAAAAGCAAGCAAGTATTCTGTATTGTTCCTACCAGCCTCAAAGCTGAAGCAACTGCCAAAGCCCTGAAGGGACCTATCTCCACAGAATGTCCTGCAAGTATTCTTCGAACAAAACCCAACACAAGAATGTACATAGATACAGCTTGCTCTTACCTACTTTGATTAAAGGTCAAATATGAAAACCAAACATACAAGCGTTCTATATTCACTGCCAATCATCCCATTTTTGCTCATTACAACACTCTTGGCTTCAAGTCTTGCTGGTAGCCGAGTTTGGTTGATCGTCCTCTTTTGGGCAGTATCACTTTTCTGTATTTTTATACTTTTCAAGAAATCTCTGCATTTACCTCGCCCAAAGAAAGAGTATTCCGGATTGACAAAAATTGATATGGAATTGCCTGTAGATTATGGTGTTGATTTCTATACCTGCGAAAGCATGGCCAAATATGAATTCATGGCAAGAGAAGTTGAAGTATTAATTCCTTTCTTTTCTAAGAAAGGAGAGCGCCTTATGTGCGTAATCAATGCCAACCTGTATGATAAAGAGAGCAACTCATACTCGAAAATTGCTTTCATGAGAGAGCTTGAAAAAACTAAAAGGCGAACAACCGTGAAAGTGTTCTTGTATTTAATAATTCCCCTCTTAACCATCATATCACTTATTCTATCCGTATTTGTCTTCGAAGCATTCCTCTTAAAATTTACATCACATTTTTTTGTGAATTTCGTTTGCCCTTTTCTTGCAGTCCTTATGATATCTATACATTTCTTTTTATGGAATAGATTTATAGGAATCCAAGAAACAAAGCTAGACCGGTTCTTACTTAAATATTTTTCTGAAAAAGAGGTCATTTCATATCTAACCCAGAATGAAGATTTCAAGGGAAGAAATGAAAATGAAAAACATAAAGCTTTCAATGACCACTATTTACAGAAACGTATAAATTCTTTACTTACACCTGTGAGGAGGTAAATTATGTCGATGCATTGGTTGGATTGGGTAATGGTAGCAGCATTTTTTGGTGTCATGCTTATCATTGGATTCGTTTCAAAGAAATCTGTTAAAAATTCTGCTGATTTCTTTGTCGGTGGGGGAAAAATCCCTTGGTGGTTATCAGGTATTTCACATCACGTATCGGGCTATTCTGGTGTAGTCTTTGTTGGTTATGCAGGCATTGCATATATCCATGGAATCTCAATTTATTTTTGGTGGGCAGTAAATATTGCAATTGGCGTTTCTGTTGCAGCTGTCTTTATAGCCCCAAGATGGCCTCGCTTACGCAGAGCTTTAGGAATACAATCGCCAACAGAATATTTGAAAATGCGTTACAACCAATCCACTCAAGTATTAATCGCAATCTCAGGTATTGTTGTTAAATTACTTGATGTCGGAGCTAAATGGGCATCAATGGGTATTTTGCTGTATGGATTCACAGGTATGCCTATCTGGATAGGTATTATCGTCTCCAGTCTTGTCTCTCTAGTTTATATTGCAGTCGGTGGATTAATTGCTGATTTGTGGACTGATTTCGCTCAGTTCATTGTACAAGTCATTGCAGGACTTGTGCTATTTATTGGTGTTATGATTCATCTAGGTGATTATGGTTTAAATTTCTTCTCAGTTTTCAGTTCTTTGCCAGAAGCAAATACTGCGGTTTTCAACGCAGGTCGTGGGCAAGGATCTTTAACATGGACTCTTCTGTACTTCTTTGTAATTTTCTTTAGCTACTCAGGAGGTACTTGGAATTTAGCAACACGTTTTATATCCACACCAGATGATAGTCAAGCTAAAAAAGCCGCTTTCTTGTCTGCTGGATTATATTTGGTATGGCCATTTATTCTTTTCTTCCCTATGTGGTGTGGACCTCTTCTTTTCCCAGGTATGACACAGGGAGCTGCAGAAGCAAATCTTTATGCAATGCTTACTAATAAATTCCTACCCATAGGGTTAATCGGATTGGTTTTATCGAGCATGTTTGCAAATACTCTTTCCATGTGTACTTCAGATGCGAATACAATATCTTCTGTTCTTACTAGAGATATTATTCCAATATTAAAACCAGAGATGAAGAACATGGAATCAGACGATAAAAAATCTTTGTACTATGCTAGATTGACCACGATTGCTTTTACTGTACTGACAATTATCGTAGCCCTTTTCCGCGATCAACTTGGAGGCGTCACAGGTCTGATTCTCACTTGGTTTGCTGCACTTTTAGGCCCTACGGCTATCCCACTAGTCCTAGGGTTGCTTCCAGCATTCAAGCATTGTGATGGGAAAGCTTCGTTCTGGTCGATTATCGCAGGATTGTCGGTTTTTGTTGCTACAAAGATGGGGTTGAAATTCCAACCAGATATAGCTGTTATAGCACCTTTGGCGACTTCTTTTATCGTGTTTTCTGGTATCGGTATTTATAATAAATATTTTGCTAAAAAACCAATCGATGCAGAAGTAGAAAAACTCATGATTGAATTAAGCTAAACTATTATTTCTCTACGTGATCATATCAAGATCACGTAGAGAATTATTTGGAGGATTCCTGTGATTTTGGATCAAAGATATTTTGAAAAATATAAAACTCTCATTGAAGATGATTTTTATCCTTATTGGAGCGCTAAAACAGATTCCTCTTTTGGCGGCATTTCAAATTGCATCAACAATTATGGGGATATAAAGATATCTGATGATAAGTTCACTTGGTCCCAGGGACGCTGGCTTTGGATATTAGGAAAACTCTACTCTTTGATTGAGAAAGGGGTTATTAAAAACATTTCCAAAGAACAAGTAAAAAATGAAATGATTGGTACATATGATTTCATAGTGAATAACTGCATCGGGAAAGATTACATTTGTACCTATTTACTCGATAAAGTAGGCAATAAACAAGTCGACTTAAAAACTAATCGCTATGATGCGAGTATCTTTGCTGACTGTTTTGCACTGATTGGCCTTGCTCAGTACCATAAGAGCTTGCATGATCCTAGAAAGCTAGATATTCCAATTTCTTTGTACAAGAGCATCCTTAAAAGAATTAAAAACAATGATTTCTTAACTGAACCTTATCCAATCCCCAAAGGATATAGAGTACATTCTATCCCTATGATTCTTGTAAACACTATTTATGAAACCATAAAGATGAAAGAAGCATTTGGTATGGACACCTGTTCAGAGATTGCAGATGGATTGAGAATGGTGAACACCATATTGGATGAATTTACCCATAATGGATACATTAGGGAACATATATCAATTGATCAAAACTATCAGGATCTCTTACTCGATCGGCATGTAAATCCTGGACACACGCTTGAAGATACATGGTTTATTTCTGAATTTTTGGAATCTTATGGTTCCTTGGAAGTAAGACTTGAACAACTTTCTTCACTCGTGCTGAATGCTGTTGAGATTGGGTGGGACAAAGAATTTGGAGGCTTATTTCGGTTTGTAGACCGAGATGGAGGAAAACCAAAAGGAAAGAGTGGCGCAAGTGATTTTGAATTACTCATCAATAATACTTGGGATATGAAGCTTTGGTGGCCTCATTCTGAAGCATTGTACACTCTCTTGTATTTCTATAAAAAAACAGGAAATAGTGAATTTTTAAAACAGTATGAACTGATTGAAGAGTATGTATTCAAAACTTTTCCAAATAAAGAAATAGGTGAATGGATACAAATCAGAAGAAGAGATGGGTTTCCCCAAGAGACGCTTGTAGCTCTTCCTGTAAAGGATCCATTTCATATATTGCGAAATTTCATAAAAATTGTTGAATTGTACTAATATAAAGAAGGATAAAATGAAATTAGGGGTATCCAAAGTTTGTATCACTCCATCAATGCCTCTCAGGTTGGCAGGATATGCAATAAGAAAAACCAACTTCCAAGAAGTTATAGAAGACATCTATGTCAGAGTATATTATTTTGTATCTAATGAGATTCCATGTGTTTTAATCTATGCCGATCTCCTTTGGTGGAATTCAGAATTTATTAAAAAAATTCGCCCCATCCTCCAAGAAAGATATACATTAAAGCCTTCTCAAGTGTTTTTTGTTGCTTCTCACAATCATTCAGGACCTCCGACAGGAGATAGTTTTACAAATCTCTTAGAGGAGTATTCTCCTGCATACGCGGCAGATCTAGAAAACAAGGTTCTTGAAGCAATAAAGGAAGCACAGACTAATACAGAAGAGATCAAGCTGGCATTTTATGAAGGATTTTGTGATCTTAATGTCTATCGGAGATTGATGGTGAATAACCAAATCACGATGCGTCCAAACTATGAAGTCAAGGTTGATCAACATGTAACAGCAATTACATGTGTAACAGCTCAAGGTGCAATTAAAGGGTTATTGGTTCACTATCCATGTCATGCCAATCTAAGTCAAGAAAATGTAATTCACCCCGACTATCCAGGGGTTGCATTACGGATGCTCGATACCGAATATGACACCACAGCAATGTTCTTACAAGGTTGTACCGCCGACTTACGACCAAATTGCGTTTTAGGAAATACATTCAAGGCTGCCCAATTCAAGGAAGTCGTAGCTTTTGCAGAACAATTCGTTTCATCTGTTCGACTAACACTAGGGGGAGAGAAACATGAGATACAATCAGAAGTATCAACCTCTCTTTCTTTACTTGAGCTCCCACTAGAGAATCTCATCAGTAAAGAGGACCTTATTAAAAACAGCAAAGAAGCAGAAGGTGTTGCTAAACAGAGAGCAGAGAAAGTTATTCAACGAGGATTTCCAGTCAAGGAGATTTTAGAGATAGGAACGATAGATTTTGGATCATCATTCAGAATCTTTACCTTTAATGCCGAGGTCTCTCAATTTTATGCAAAAATTGCAAGAGAGTATCATGCACCTTGCATTTGTGCTTGTTATACAAATGGAATGATCGGGTATATCTCCACCGCAAAGCAGATACAGGAAGGTGGTTACGAGCCCAATGGATCAGCTGAGTACTTTGCCCTTCGAGGAACATATAAAGAAGAAATAGAGCATTTAATAACTCAAGAACTTACAAAATAATTAGGAGAATATTGTATGGAAAGTGGCAGTGTGATGGATCTGTATCAGCATGAGGTTTTCTCAATTATTGCAGATATTCATGATCATGAGAAAGAGAGTATTCTAAACGCAGCGAGAATGGTCGCTGGACAAGTGAAAAAAGATAAACTGATTTATGTCTGGGGGCCTGGTGGTCACTCTAATCTGGCAGCAATGGAAATTTTCTTCAGAGCAGGGGGGTTAATGCACGTATCTGCAATCATTGACCAGGAAACAATGCTTTCTGCTGGTGCTTTGAAATCGATGCAGGTGGAGAGACTTCCAGGTTATGGAAAGATCATAATCGATGACTATGGAATAGAAAAAGATGATCTCTTAATCGTTGTGAATGCTTATGGAATTAACTCAGCTACAATAGATGCAGCCATAACAGCAAGAGAAAAAGGAGCGAAAGTAATTGGAGTCTGTTCATTTGAGCATGCCAACAAAACAGCCCTTGACCATGTAGCTCGTCACCCAAGCAAAAAGAACTTACAAGATGTTTGTGATCTTGCAATCGATTGCAAAATAAAAATAGGTGATGCAATTATTGAACTCCCTGGTTTCAGCCAAAAAATCGGAGCACTATCTACCTTTGCCAATGCCTATGTAATGAATTGTATTGTCATTGAAGCTATAAATATACTTGTTAATGAAGGAATCAATCCCCCGGTTTGGAGAAGCGGCAATGCTCCAGGAGGAGATGAATGGAACAATCAGTTCATTGCTAATTTCAAAAACAAGGTACAGTGTCTATAAATATGAAAACCTTATTCAAGAACGCTTTAATCATTACTTCTACCGGAATCACTTCCGGAGAAGTATTAGTAAACGGCTCAAAGATTGAAAAAGTTTCTTTTAACTGTCCAATCAATGAAAAGACGGAAAACGTAATTGATGTACAAGGGCTCTATCTCTCACCTGGGTTCATCGATGTCCACACACATGGTGCAGGTGGAGCTGATTTCATGGATGGAGATTTGGAAAGTATATACACTGCTTGCAAGATGCATCTGAACCATGGCACTACTTCAATTGTTCCGACCACCATAACAAGTACAAAACAATCCCTGTTTGATTTCATAGACTTATTTAACCAGGTAGATTTGCATGCACCTGCTTGTCCAAACATCCTTGGGCTTCACCTAGAAGGTCCATATTTCTCTTATGATCAAAGAGGGGCTCAGGATCCTGAAAATCTAAGGAATCCTGATCCTGATGAATATTTAGCAGTTCTTAAAAGAACAAATAGAATTATTCGATGGAGTTTTGCTATAGAACTACCAGGGGCGATGGATTTTGTTAAAGTACTTCGAGATCGAAATATTGTGTGTTCATTGGCTCATTCAGACGCAACATGCGAAGAAGTCTTTAGAGCATATGAAAATGGTGTAACTGCATTAACTCATTTCTATTCCGGAATGTCAGGTGTAAAAAGGGTGAATGCTTATAGGGTTGCAGGAGCTATTGAAGCAGGTTACTTACTTGAAGATATGATTTGTGAGGTTATATCTGACGGGAAACATCTTCCAAAAGAACTTCTTCAATTGATCTACAAAGTCAAAGGTCCAGAAAAAATTTGCTTGGTAACAGATTCTATGAGAGGAGCCGGCATGCCTGACGGTAACTATTTACTGGGTAATAAACACTCAGGATTGCCGTGTATTGTTGAAGACTGTGTAGCCAAATTAATCGACCGTTCAGCTTTTGCAGGGAGCGTCGCTACCACTGATCGATTGGTTAGAACTTTTTGCAATCTTACTACTGCACCACTATTTGAAGTAATAAAAATGGTAACACTAAACCCAGCAACACTATTAAATCTACAGAAAACAAAAGGCTCTATCAGTGAAGGAAAAGATGCAGACTTGATTATCTTTGATGAGAACATCAACATACAGAAAAAAATGGTCATGGGTGTAATAATAGAATAGCCAGATGAAACAACTAATTCAAATCAACAAATAAATTTTACTAAGCGGCTGGTAGCATTACATAAAGCTGATGAGGTATTAATATTGAAGAAGAGATTTAGAACGAAATAAGGATGACCTGGTTTATTGCTAATGCTTAGATCACGGCTGACTCTAACTGGTGCTCTTTCCTTGGCTTCTCATGGTTCAAAACTTCAACGGGGGTATACATACATGAATGCCCTATTGATAGGTTTGCAGATCCTAAGTCTATGTGATACGAGCACTCTTTTCGTATAGAAAACCTAATTATCAAAAAGTATCACTTATGCCGCGACTTCTAAGCAACTGAATCAGATACTTTGGATATTATAATTTTGTTAACCGATAGTGTCTGTTATTGTTATTGCAAAAAAGCAATACATCATATCACAGTAAACATATCAACATCCTCTTAAAAAGATCTAACAGGTCTCACTCGAGCAGCATAATTTCTACTATATAGAGGCAATTTCATAATAGCCTATGACTAAATCTTAATCGTATAAATATACAGAT